>JAGZEG010000001.1 GCA_018368455.1 Coriobacteriia bacterium | reverse complement strand
CTCCTCATCGTATTTGACCCTGAGATCCGGCACGAGAACTGCCTCCCAACCCTTGTCTCCTTTAATGAGTCCAAGAATTGGGAGGCAGTTCACTGCCGGAGAGGCTCCTTGTCAGATCTATGCGCAGATCAGTTGCTTAGCTTATGCGGTCAGCCAGCACTGCGTCAGGCGAGCGTACGTCGCCGGGTTGAGGTACATATTGTTGACGCGCCCGGACGCAACGTAGGTGTGCTTGTAATAGAACATCGGGATGACGGGGAAGTCGGCGGCTGCGATCTTGTTGGCCTCCTGGTACGCCTTGATGCGCTCCTCGTCGTCGACGATCGTGCGGGCCTTGTCGATGGCCGCGTCGAAGTCCGGGTTGCTGTACTGCGAGTTGTTGTCGCCCGAGCCGGTGTACAGAAGCGGCTGCAGCAGGCCGTCGGCATAGGGGACCTGGATGACCCAGCCCATACGGCCGATCTGGTACGTGCCGCCCTGGACGGCGTCGATGTAGGCAGCCCACTCCTGGACGTCAACAGTGGCGTCGACGCCGCAGGCGGCGAGGTCGGCCTGGACCATCGTCATAATGTCCTCGTTGGAGGCACCGGAGTTGCAGGACAGCGTCAGGCTCAGGCCGCGCTTGCCGTCGGCACCCAGCGTGTAGCCGGCCTTGTCGAAGTACTCGGCAGCCTTGTCCTTGTCACCCTCGGGCGGACAGAAGTCCCAGGCGCCGTCCTCGAAGCCGGGCACGCCGGGAACGAGGATGTTGGAAGCCGGGGCGCGGAAGCCCTGGAAGATGGAGTCGCACATGGCCTGGCGGTTCATGGCGTAGGAGATGGCGATGCGGACGTTCGGGTCCTTCATCACGTCGTCCTTGTTGTTGCACAGCATGTAGTAGATGGACGACTCGTCGCCGTTGAACGTCTGCTTGCCAGGGTTGGCGAGCAGACCGTCGCCGTCGGCCGTGCCGTACATCGTCGTGGCCGTCTGGAACTGGCCGGACGGGATGATCGTGAAGTCGAGGTTGCCGGCCATGAACTCGGTCCACGCCGTCTGATCGTCCGTGTAGATGGAGAACGTCACGGAGTCGATGAACGGCTTCTCGCCCCAGTAGCCGTCGTAGCGCTTGATCTTGATGTACTGCGAGTCAACCCACTCGCCATCCATCATGAAGGGGCCGTTGCCGATGGGGGCAACGCGGAACTTCTGGAAGTCCTCCTCGGTGTCGGTGCTGCCGGCCGGCACGGGCGCGGCGGCAACCTCGGCGGCGATGGAGGGGAAGTCGGCGAACGGGGCCTTGAGGTTCACGACGAACGTGTAGTCGTCGGGGCACTCGACGTCGAGCTCGGTGGCCTCGCCCTTCATCATCTCGTCGGCACCCTTAACCTGCGAGAGCTTATAGCCCAGCGTCGAGGGGGACGGCTTGAAGTCGCTCTTGCACAGACGCTCCCAGGAGTACTTGAAGTCCTTGGACGTCACGGGATTGCCGTTGTGGAACGTGGCGCCCTGGCGCAGGTGGAACGTGAACTGCGTGGCGTCGTCGTTGACATCCCAGCTCTCGGCCGCGAGCGGGACGATCTCGCCCTTCTCCCAGTCATAGGTGCACAGGGGGTCGAACGTGTTGTAGATGACGGAGATGCCCTGGTTCTCCTCGGCGGAGAACGGCTCGATGCCGACGGGGTTCGTCAGGTAGTACTTAAGGTCGCCGCCCTGGACAGCATTGGCCGTCGCCTCGTCGGCAAGCGCGGCCGTGGCGCCGCGGCCGGCCATGGCGAGCATGGCGCCGGTGGCGAGGGCGCCGCCGATGAACGTGCGACGATTCATTGCGGGCATGGAGTGCGTGGTGCTCATGAAGTTCCCTTCTCCTGCTTGAATAGGGACGGATTGCCTTCCGTGCGCCGTTGCCGGTGCGGGAGGCAAAACGTGACGACCACAGCGCGAAAACGTACTGAGGTCGTTCTTCGCTTAGGTTATCATAGTAGTGAAACCGGGAGGAAACATTCGCCAAAACGCATGGGTTTACACAGATGAAACGTTTAAGCGGATCTATGCACAGCGTGAGTGGAAACGGCGCATGATATTCCCAAAATCAGAACAGCCCGCCTGCGGTATGCAGACGGGCTGTTGGCGGTGCCGTTGCGCGTGCGGCGCCGGAAAAGCGACCTACGCCTCGCTGACCTGAGCGAGCGGGCGGGCGTTGCGCAGGCGAGCGATCGCCACGTCGCGACCGAGCAGCGCCATGCTCTCGCCCAGGGGCGGCGAGACCTGGTTGCCGCACTCGGCGACGCGGATGGGCTGGAACAGCTTGCGCTTGCCGATGCCGAGCTGCTCAGCCAGCGGCTCGAGCGCACCATCGATGGCCTGCGGCTCCCAGGCATCTGCCGGCAGCGCCTCAAGCGCCGCGATGGCCGCGTCGAGCACGGCGAGCGCCCCGTCCTTGGCGAGGTTCTTGGCGACGGACGTCTCGTCCATCGTGACGTGCTCGCCCTCAAACAGGAAGCGAGCCTTGTCGACGACGTCGCCCAGATGCGTCGTGCGCGGCTTGAGGACGGAGGACAGCAGGTCGAACCAGGCGGCGCGACCTGGCTCGTCGTAGGCGTCTGCGTCCACGAGGCCGGCTGCGGAGAGCAGCGGTACGAGGACGTCGCGCGAGAAGCGCTCGTCCGTCATGGCGGCCAGGTACTCGCCGTTCATCCAGTCGAGCTTCTTCTCGTCGAACACGGAGGGGTTCTTCGAGATGCGGTCGAGCGAGAAGTGCTGGCCGATCTGCTCGGGCGGCACGATCGTCGTCTCGCCGTCGAGCGACCAGCCGAGTAGGGCGAGGTAGTTGACCATGGCCTCGGGCAGATAGCCGCGGTCGCGGTACTCCTCGACGCTCGTGGCGCCGTGGCGCTTCGACAGCTTCTTGCCGTCGGGGCCCAGAATCATTGAGAGGTGGGCGAACGTTGGCACGGGGTAGCCCAGCGCCTCGAACACGAGAACCTGGCGCGGCGTGTTCGACAGGTGGTCGTCGCCGCGGATGATGTGCGTGATGCCCATCTCGCCGTCGTCGACGACTGTGGCAAAGTTGTACGTCGGCGTGCCGTCCGAGCGCACGAGCACCATGTCGTCGAGCTCGCTGGCTTCGAACACGCAGGGGCCGTGCACGGCGTCGTCCACGACGATGGTGCCGCGGTCCTCGGGTACCTTGAGGCGCCACACGTGCGGCTCGCCGGCGTCAATGCGGCGCTGCGCCTCGGCGGGGTCGAGGTTGCGGCACGTGCGCTGGTAGCCCTGGAACGAGTCGCCGCGCTCCTTGGCGGCCGCGCGGGAGGCCTCGAGCTCTTCGGGCGTGCAGAAGCAGGGGTAGGCGTGGCCCGTGTCGATGAGCTTCTGAAGGGCGGCCTGGTAGTGGTCGGCGCGCTGCGTCTGGTAGTAGGGGCCGTGCTCGCCGCCGACCTCGGGGCCCTCGTCCCACGTGAGGCCGAGCCACTTCATGGAGCGCAAGATCTGGTCCGTGTTCTCCTGCGTCGAGCGCTCGGGGTCGGTATCGTCGATGCGCAGCACGAACGTGCCGCCGGTGGCGCGGGCAAAGGCCCAGTTGTAGATGGCGGTGCGGGCGCCGCCCAGGTGCAGGCGTCCCGTCGGGGACGGCGCAAAGCGCACGCGAGGCTTGTCAGACACGGCTGATGACTCCAATCACGCTAATCGGGACAGAAATCCAATCGACCAGTATAGGGCAGGAGGCCCCACACGCTCGCACGCAAGGGCCTCCTGCCCCAAAAACGCGCGGTGGCACATGCCGGGACGCGAGACATGCCCCATTTGTGCACGATCTCGCGGATTTGGCGTGTGGCCCTGTACATGGGAACGCCCCCTCTATACAGTGGAAGCACTCATCGAGAGGGAGGCCGGTTCTTCTGGCGCAGCGCGCGCTTCTTGGACTGTCTCCGTCGAGCATCAGGGACCGAGCCCTATGACGCTCCGGCAACCATCCGCCTCGTGCGGGAACGGTGCCAAATCTCGGCAGGGTCGCGGGCGCAGCGCCTGCGCTCCCTGGAAGATGGGGGTAGACGGGACACCTTCTCACACCCCTGCATGCCAGACTCGCGGGGGGATGCCCTCGCACAAGAGGGCCCGGGCGCACAACCTGCGAGGCGCCGGGCGGAAGGGAGATCCCGACATGGGTCTTCATCAGCAGCGCAACTTCCTCTTCACGTCCGAGAGCGTGACGGAGGGTCACCCCGATAAAGTGTGCGATCAGATCAGCGACGCCGTGCTCGACGCCATCCTTTCCAAGGAGGCCGAGCTTGAGCGGGCCGGCTACGTGTCGCCGACCGGCGAGCCGGCCTGCCTCGAGCGTGTCCGCTGCGCCTGCGAGTGCCTGACGACGACTGGCCTCGTCATGGTGGCGGGCGAGATCCGCACGCAGGCCTACGTCGACGTTGAGTCCATCGCGCGCGGCGTGCTCGAGCGCATCGGCTACACGCGCGCCAAGTTTGGCTTCGACGCCTCGACGTGCAGCGTGCTTTCCGCCATCCACGGCCAGTCGGCCGACATCGCCCAGGGCGTCGACGAGAGCTACGAGGTCCAGCAGGCGCTCGTGGAGTCGGATGACCCGCTCGACCTTATCGGCGCGGGCGACCAGGGCATGATGTTCGGCTACGCCGTGCGCGAGACGCCCGAGCTCATGCCGATGCCCATCCACCTCGCCCATCGCCTCGCGGAGCGCCTTGCGGCCGTGCGTAAGGATGACACGCTCGACTACCTGCGCCCCGACGGCAAGACGCAGGTCACGGTACGCTACGAGAACGGAGCGCCCGTCGCCATCGACAAGATCGTCGTCTCGACGCAGCATGACGAGTGCATTGTCTCCCAGCAACTCATCCGCGACGACATCACGCGCACCGTCATCGCGCCCGTGCTCGACGAGGCGGGCATCGCCTGGCGCGACGCCGAGATCTACGTCAACCCGACGGGGCGCTTCGTCGTCGGCGGCCCCATGGGCGACTGCGGTCTGACGGGGCGCAAGATCATCGTTGACACGTACGGCGGTATGGGCCGCCACGGCGGCGGCGCGTTCTCGGGCAAGGACTGCACGAAGGTTGACCGCTCTGGCGCGTATGCGGCGCGCTGGGTGGCGAAGAACATCGTGGCCGCCGGCCTGGCCGACGAGTGTGAGCTGCAGTTTGCCTACGCCATCGGCGTCGCGCGCCCCCTGTCGCTCACCGTCGACGCCCACGGCAGCGAGCACGTGCCTGTGAACGTCATCGAGGATGCCGTGCAGCACGTGTTTGACCTGCGCCCGGGCGCCATCATCCGCGACCTCGACCTGCGCCGCCCCGTCTTTTCGAAGACGGCGGCCTACGGGCACTTCGGCCGCCCCGACCCCGACTTCACGTGGGAGAGCACCTCGCGCGCCGACGCGCTGCGCTCGTTTGCGGCGCAGGCCGGCTACGAGCTGTAGCGAGCGCCATCGCATGCCCTACGCCCACGTCGTCGTTGACATCCCGACGCGCGCGCTCGACCGCGCGTTCGACTACTCCGTGCCTGACGAGCTGGTCGACGCGTGCGTCACGGGCGCCTGCGTGCTTGTGGACTTCGCGCACCGGCCGGCTGTCGGATACGTGCTCGGCGTCTGCCGCGACGCGCCGACGGGTGTCGATCCCGCCAGGGTTCGCCCTGTGCGGCAGGTGCTCGCGCTGCCGATGTTCGACGAGGCGGGCGCCGCGGCCATCGAGTGGATCGCGCGCGAATACGCCTGTCCGCTGCCCCAGGTTGCGCGGCTGTTCTGTCCGCCGGGCTTCACGGCCAAGACCGTGAAGGACCCCGTCACGGGCAAGTGGTCGCTGCGCCAGGAGGCGACGCGCGAGGTCGACGACCGCTGGGTAAGCCTTACGGATGAGGGGCGCTCCTATGAGCCGCCCGCCAACGCCGCCCGCCAGCGTGCCCTGCTCGAGGCCCTCTCGGAGGGACCCGTGCGCCAAAGCGAGCTCGGCTGGACGATGAGCGGCGCATCCTCCGTCGTGGCTGCGCTGGCGAAGCGCGGCGTCGTGCACGTCGAGCGGCGCCGGCGCGTGCGTGGGGCGATGGGCGCGGGCTCCCCGTCGCTGTCGAGCGCTCGCGCGCCCCGACGCAACCTCGACGAGCTGACGCCGGGCCAGCGCGCGGCTCTTGAGGCCATCGTGGCGGCACGCGCGGAGGGACGTGGTGACGTCGTGCTGCTCGACGGCGTGACGGGCAGTGGCAAGACGGAGGTCTACCTCGCTGCCATCGAGCGCACCCTGGCCGACGGGCGCGACGCGGTCGTGCTCGTGCCGGAGATCTCGCTGACGCCCCAGACCGTGGGTCGCTTTCGCTCGCGCTTCGGCGATGCCGTTGCCGTCCTGCACTCCAAGCTGTCGACGGGCGAGCGCTTCGACCAGTGGGACATGGCGCGCACGGGCGAGGCGCGCGTCGTCGTCGGCGCTCGCTCGGCCCTGTTCGCCCCACTGGCAAACCCTGGGCTCTACGTCATCGACGAGGAGCATGAGAGCAGTTACAAGCAGGGGAGCGCCCCGCGCTACCACGCACGTGAAGTCGCTGCCGAGCTTGCTCGCCTACATGGGGCGGCGCTCGTGCTCGGCAGCGCGACCCCGTCGCTCGAGGCGCTCGTACGCTGCGAGCGAGGAACATTCCGCGACGTCTCGTGGACGCGCGTCGAGATGCCCGAGCGCGCCGGCGCGGGCACGCTGCCGCCCGTCGAGGTCGTCGACATGGGCGAGGAGTTTGCGAGCGACTGGCGCTCCATGTTCTCGCGCCCTCTGACGCAGGCCATCAAGGACGTCGTCGAGCGTGGCGAGAAGGCCGTGCTCATGCTGAACCAGCGCGGATTCGCCCGCTGGATGCTGTGCCGTGACTGTGGGTATGTCCCGCGCTGCGAGCACTGCTCGACGTCGCTTACCTACCACGACCGCCCGCGCAAGCTCGTGTGCCACACGTGCGGGGCGGAGTATCCCGTGCCCGCTGTCTGCCCGGAGTGCGGCAGCCACTACTTCAAGATGAGTGGCATGGGTACGCAGCAGGTCGAGGACAAGCTGCGCGTGCAGCTTGATGAGATTGTCGACGGTGGCATTCCCATCGTGCGCATGGATGCCGACACGACAAAGGCCAAGGGCGGCCACGAGCATTGCCTCGAGGAGTTTGATGCCGCGCCAAGCGCCATCCTGCTCGGCACACAGATGATCGCAAAGGGGCTCGATTTTCCCGAGGTGACGCTCGTCGGTGTCATCAACGCGGACACGGTGCTCAAGGTGTGCGACTTCCGCGCCGCCGAGCGCACGTACGATCTGCTTGAGCAGGTGGCGGGCCGAGCGGGCCGCGGCGAGCGGGCGGGGCGCGTCGTCATTCAGACGTACCAGGCACAGCACCCCGCCATCCAGGCTGCCGCGCGCCACGACCGCGCCCTGTTCCTCGACGCCGAGCTGCCGCAGCGCGCCGAGGCCCTCTACCCGCCGTACTGCCGTCTGGCCAACGTCGTCGTGTGGGGTGCGGCGGAGCATGCCGTGCGCGAGGCGGCGGCGCAGGTTGCCAACGCCGTGCGCTCGGGGATCGAAGGAGGCCTGTGTGACGAGGGCTTCTCTGGCCCCGGGGCGTTCATGCCGCAAGTGCTCGGTCCCGTCGAGTGCGTCATCTCGCGCGTGCAGGACCGCTATCGCTGGCACGTCATGGTCAAGGCCGCCCCTGACGCCCCGCTCGGGCCGCTCCTCACCGCGGCCCTCGTCGGCCTGCAGCCGCCTCGGGGCGTGAGCCTTGCCATCGACGTCGACCCGACGGACCTGATGTAGGCTTCGCGGGATGCCTACCGTGCCGTTCTGCGAGGTCACGGGCGGGTACACTATCGCCATCTTATGCTGATAGGGCCCGGGCGACGCGACGATCACACACGTTGCGCCCGGGCATACCGAGGAGGTTCGAAACCAGTGGCTACCGAGATCGTCATTGCACCGGACGAGCGCCTGCGCACGGAGTGCGCCCCCGTCGAGACCATCGACGACGAGGTCATAAAGACGGCCAAGCGCATGGCCAAGATCATGTACAAGAGCGAGGGCTGCGGCATCGCAGCTCCCCAGATCGGCATCCTGCGGCAGATCGTCGTCATTGATACCGAGTGGGGCGACGACGCGCCGAAGAACCCCCTGTTTCTCATCAACCCCGTCATCGTCGAGCAGTCCGAAGAGAAGAAGGAGGGTAACGAGGGCTGTCTGTCCGTTCCGGGCATCTCGCTGTCCATCGAGCGCTCGACGTCCATCACCGTGCGCGCCCTCGACCTGCAGGGCCGCCTCATGCAGTACGAGGCCGCCAACAACCTGTTCTGCGTCTGCCTACAGCACGAGATCGACCACCTGCACGGCATCACGATGCTCGAGCGCCTCTCTCCCGAGAAGCGTCTCGAGGCTATGCGCGAGTACCAGGCGGCGCTCGCAGCGGGCGCGAAGCCGGGCGACACGAGTGCCGACGATGAGTAGCGCGACGCCTTCGTTCGACGACGCGCTCGCGGGTGCCGCCTGTGCCCTCGACGGGGCCCAGGCCATGGCAACTGTGGCGGCTGCCAGTGCCGAGCAGGTTGCTGGCGAGCCGGGCGAGCGGCCGCGTACGCTGCGCGTCATCTTCATGGGGACGCCGGCCTATGCGCTTGGCTCGCTGCGCGCGCTCGCAGCGGCGGAGTTCGTTGAGCTCGCAGCCGTCGTCACGCGCCCCGACGCCGTGTCGGGTCGCGGAAAGAAGCTCATCGCCTCGCCGGTCAAGGAGTTGGCGACGCAGCTTGGCGTGCCTGTCATCGAGACGAAGTCCCTCAGGGGCGACGACGTGCGCGCCCGCCTGCACGATATCGCGCCCGACGTCATCGCTGTGACGGCGTTCGGCGCCATCGTGCCCGACGACCTCATCGCTCTGCCTAAGCTCGCCTGCCTCAACGTGCACGCGTCGCTGCTTCCGCGCTGGCGCGGTGCTGCGCCGATGCAGCGCGCGCTGCTTGCGGGTGACGAGCGCCTCGGCTACTCCGTCATGCGTATCGAGCACGGTCTCGACACGGGCGCCTATTGCCGCCAGGGCAGCGTGTGGGTGGGGGAGCGCACCTATCCCGAGCTGTCGCAGGAACTGTCCCGCATGGGCGGAGAGGCCCTCGTCGACGTCCTGCATGACCTCGCCCTTGGCCGAGAGCTCGCGTGGGTCGAGCAGGACGACAACATGGCGTGCGAGGCCCCGAAGATCGACAAGGCAGAGCTGCGCCTGTCGCCGGAGCTGGACGCGTCTGACAATATGCGCCGCATCCAGGCGTCGTCTGACGAGGCGCCGGCGCGCTGCATTGTTGCGGGCCGCGCCACTCGCGTGCTTGCGGCCCATGTCGTGCGGCCTGATGATGGCCTTCCTGCTGTCGAGCGGGGAAGGGCCGTCGTACACCAGGGTCGCATCCTGCTGGGCTGTGCTGATGGGGTGCTCGAAGTGCTGGCGGTCAAGCCGGACGGCAAACGCGAGATGAGCGCGCGCGAGTTCGCGGCCGGCATCCACGGGACGGATCAAGGCTGGGAGGCCCTGTCATGAGCGAGCGCACAAACGCACGGACCGGACACCCTCGTGTCGGCTCCTCGCCGGCAGGCGCGGAGCGCGTGCGGCTCTCTGCCTCGCGCAAAGCGGCGCTGCGCACGCTCGATATCGCCCGCGAGCGTTCCGCCTACGTGCGCGAACTGCTGAGCTCCCCCCAGGGACGCTCTGGCGTCGAGAGCTTGTCTGAGGAGGACCGCGCGTTCGCGGCCCGTCTCGCGCTTGGCGTCACGGCGACATCGGGCACGCTCGACGAAGCCATCGACGCGCACCTGGCCCCCAAGGCCAAGCTGACGCCCGACGTGCGCGACGCCCTGCGCATCGCAGCGTTCGAGCTGCTCTTCCTCGGCAAGACGCCCCACGCCGCCGTCAGCCAGGGCGTCGAACTCGTCAAGACGCGAGCCAAGAGCGCTGCCGGCCTCGCGAACGCCGTGCTGCGCCGCGTCGCCGAGGGCGCAGACGCGTTCATGGCGCAGAGCGCCGCCCACAGGTACGGCCTGCCCGCGTGGCTCGTCGAGCGTGTCGGCGCCGAGCTGGGGGAGTCGCGTCTCGCCGACTTCGGGGCTGCCGGGCTCGAGCAGGCGCCCACGTTCGTCGCGAGCGTCCCCATGTGGGTCAACGACAAGAAGGCTTCTGAGACGCTGGCGAGCGCTGGCCTGCTCGTGCGCCCGTACGGCGCGGTGCCCGGTTCGTGGCTTGCGGCTGACACGCGCAGCGTCGCGACGTCTCCGCTTGTGAGCGGGCCCGAGATTAAGGTCGTCGTCGCAGACTACGGTGCTCAGCTCGTTGCCTACCTCGGCGCGCCCGAACCCGGCGATCGCATGCTCGAGGTGGGCAGCGGACGCGGCACGAAGTCCATCCTGCTTGCCGGTCATGCCCATCGCCGTGGTGGCGTCGCGCGCATATGGGCGCTCGACGTGCACGCAGGCAAGGGCGAGGCCGCAGCCGCGCGCCTGTCGTTGGCTCGCGTCGACGGCGTGACCCAGGTTGTGGGCGACGCGCGGAGCCTCGATGGCATCGCGGGCTTGCCGCCCCACCTTGACCGCGTGCTCGTTGACGCTCCATGCTCCGGCACGGGCACGTTGCGCCGCCATCCGGAGATCGCCTGGTCGCTCACGCCCGATGACGTACGTGCGTGCTCCGCTCTGCAGGCCGACATCCTGGCGAGCTGCGCCCGCCGCGTCGCTCCCGGTGGCATGCTGACATACGCCACGTGCTCTGTGCTGCGCGAGGAGAACGAGGACGTCGTTGCCGCGTTCCTCGCGAGCGAGGCAGGGGCTGGCTTCGAGGTTGTGCCCGTCAGCGACATTGCCCGCTCTGCGGGGCTGGCCGATCTGGCGGACGAGCTGGCCGACACCCGCGAGACGCCGGAGGGGTACCTTCGCACTTACCCGAGCGTTGGCGGCCCAGACGGGCACTTCTGTGCCGTGCTGCGCCTGCGGGACTGAGGCACGGCATCTGCTGCGTTGCCGGGGTTCTCGCGTATTTTCTACGCGTCGGGCCACGGTGCCTTGCATCTGTGGCACCTCAGCCCCGCGGGAGGTCGCTGTCACTGTGCCCGTTCTGTAGATGTGTGCATGTTTGTATGGGACGTTGCGGGCAGGGCGTTTGGTCGGTGCCCATTGGGTACCATGGCTGGTGGCTTGTAGACAACGGTTGTACGAAAGAGGTTGCTTGGCATGGCGCGCTACGATTATCGATGCCCGAACTGCGACGTGGTCTTTGAAGTGTCCCACGGCATGATGGAGCATCCCGTCGTCACGTGCCCGACGTGCGGTACCGTTGCCCAGCGCGTCTTTGACCCCAGCGGCATCGTGCTCAAGGGCAGTGGCTTCTACAACACGGACATGCGCGGCAAGTCCGGCGGCACCCAGGGTACTTCGGGCAGTTCCGAAAGCACGGAGCTTGCCAAGACGTCCTCTGGCTCCAAGGAGATCAAAAAGCACGACGACGGTGGCGTCAAGGATCTTGCGAAGAGCTCAGACAAGCCAGCCAAGCCGGCTGCGGCGCCTTCGTCCACCTCGGCTGACAAAAAATAGGCTCTACGGCGTGTCTCCAAAGGATGGGAGCATGCCTTTTTCATACGCTCGGGAGCCGCAAGGAAGGCGGCTGAGAGGTGGCCCCGCGGCCACGACCGACAAGGACCGCGCCGGTAATGCGGCGCGCGCAGAAAGGGTGATCCCATGGCTCAGGGCACGCTCGACCTCGCGGGCATTTTTGAGAATGTCCGCTCCGTTACGCCGCTTGTCCACTGCATCACGAACTACGTAACGGTGCACGATGTCGCCAACGTCCTCATCGCGTGCGGTGGTTCGCCGATCATGAGCGATGAGCCGCGTGACGTCGAGGACATTCAGGGCATCTGCGGGGGCCTCGTCATCAACATCGGCACGCTGTGCGACCGATCCATCGAGGCCATGCGCCGCTCTCAGACCGTTGCTCGCGCGACGTCCCATCCCATCGTGCTCGACCCCGTTGGCGCGGGCGCGAGCGCGCTGCGCACCCAGACGGCAGCTGCCGTGCTCGAGGCGGGCGGCGTGACATGCGTCCGCGGCAACATCTCCGAGATAAAGGCATTGGCGAGCGGCTCGACGACGACGCGCGGCGTTGACGCTGCCACCTGCGACGCCGTCTCGGATGAGAACATCGCCGACGTCGCCTCCTACCTGCGTCGCCTGGCCGGCGTGACCGGAGCCGTCGTTGCGGCGTCCGGTGCCATCGACCTTGTGAGCGACGCGCAGCGCACGTACGCCATCCGCAACGGACACGAGCGCATGGCGGGCATCACGGGCTCGGGCTGCATGCTGAGCGCCGTGACGGCAGCCTACCTCGTCGCGAACCCCTCCTGCCCGCTCGACGCCGTGGCCTGCGCCTTCGCCATGTATGGCCTGGCTGGCGAGAAAGCGGCTCAGCGTGCCGAGCGCGAGGGCGTCGGAAACGCGACGTACTCGAACTATCTGATTGACGCCGTGTGCCTGATGGAAGCGGACACGCTCGTCAGCGGCGCTCGCGTCGAGGTTGTCGAGTAATGCACGCTACTCTCCCGCCTCTCGGTACCCCCGCCCGCCGTGGCCGCATCGCCGCGGCCCTGCGCGTCTACGCTGTCACGGACTCACGCTGGCTCGACGGACGTTCGCTTGAGGACGTCGTGGCACAGGCCATCGAGGGCGGCGCGACGTTTGTGCAGCTGCGCGAGAAGGACGTATCCCACGAGGAACGCTGCGAGCTGGCGCGGCGCGTCCTGCCCGTCTGCCGGGCTCGGGGCGTTCCGTTCGTCATAGACGACGACGTGGCGTGCGCGCGCGAGGTCGGGGCCGACGGCGTGCACGTGGGTCAGAGCGACGCCTCTTGCCTTGCCGCCCGTCGTGAGCTCGGGCCCGACGCCATCGTCGGGGTCTCCGCTTCCACGCCGGACGAGGCACGCCAGGCGCTCGAGGCCGGGGCGGACTACCTCGGGGTCGGCGCCGTGTGGGCGACGCCGACGAAGCGCGACGCAGACGCGCTGGGCATCGATGGCCTCACGAGCGTCTGCGCCGCGACGCCGCTGCCCGCAGTTGCGATTGGGGGCATCCACGCCGGAAACGCCGCCTCTCTCGCCCCTGCGGGTGTGGCGGGCGTCGCCGTCGTCTCCGCCCTGTTCGCCGTGAGCGATCCGGTGTCGGCCGCGCGCGAGCTCGTCGCGGCTACGAACGGCTTTGAGAGGGCGGCGCGACCCTATCGCCTCCCGTCAGTTCTCACGATCGCAGGCAGCGACTCGTCGGGCGGTGCGGGCATCCAGGCGGACCTTAAGACGATCGGTGCGCTGGGTTGCTACGGCCAGAGCGTCCTGTGTGCGTTGACGGCCCAGAACACCTATGGCGTGCGTGCGTCCCGGCTCATGGAGCCGACGTTCATCGAGGCCCAGCTTGACGCCGTGTTCTCCGACATGCGCCCCGACGCCGTAAAGGTCGGTATGGTCGGCGGCCCGGCCCAGGTTCACGCCGTTGCGGGATTTCTGCGCAAGGCTGGCGACGTCCCAGTTGTCGTCGACCCTGTCCTCGTGGCGACGAGCGGTGCCTCGTTGGCGTCGGACGGCACGGCCCGAGCCCTCATCGATGAGCTTTTTCCGCTCGCGAGCGTCGTGACGCCGAACGTCCCCGAGGCGCGCGCCCTGTGCCAGGTAGCGTGTGACGTCGGTCTGCTTGCGGGCGAGCCGGTGGGGGAGGACTGCGAGTCCATGGCGTACGCCCTGGCCAAGCTGACGCGTGGGGCGGTTCTCGTCAAGGGCGGGCACCTCGACTTGCCTGCTGACGGTCTGTGTCACGACGCCCTGCTCCTGCAGGGTAAACGCGAGCCGCTCGATCTTGTTGACGTGCGCATCGACACGCCAAACACGCACGGCACGGGCTGCACGCTGTCCTCTGCCATCGCGTGCGGGCTGGCCCAGGGGCTTGGCGTGGAGGTCGCCGTCCGTGCCGCGAAGCGCTACCTGACAGACTGTCTGGCGGCCGGCCTCGTCCAGAGCGACTCGCACAACGGTCCGCTCGACCACTTCGCCCGCCTGCGACAGGGTGCGGCTCCCGCGTTGCACGACGGCGGCCTGCGATGAGCGCAGCACTTGCAAGCGCCTCGAGGGATCGTGACGTGCTCGTCGTCGGCGGCTCGCCCGTACGCCCGAGCCCGGCCCTCATGAGCCGCCTTGCGTCGACGGGTCCCCTGGTCATCGCCTGCGATTCCGGCGCAGACGCCTGCGAGGCGGCGGGCGTCCGCATCGACGTCCTCATCGGCGACAACGACTCCATCTCGCCCACTGCTCTGCGGCACGCGCGGGCTTGCCACGCCACGCAGGTCGATTATCCGATGGACAAGGATGACGTCGACCTTGGCCTCGCTGTCTCCTGGGTGCGCGAGAACGTCACGCATCTCGGCAGGCTGGTGGTGACCGGCGTCTCGGGAGGGCGGCTCGACCACGAGCTCGCCGCCATGGGGACGCTGGCGCGCTGCGCCGACCTGGGACCTGTCCTGGAGGAAGACGTGTTCGAGGCGCGCATTCTCTCTCCGTCAGGCACTTCCACCTGGAACCTTACGCCACAGCACGCCGGTCGCACGCTCTCGGTTGTCGCGATGCTCGGCTCCGCCGTCGTCTCCGAGCGCGGCATGCGCTGGGACGTTGACCACGCGATGCTTGCGCCCCTGGGAGACCTCGGCGTCTCGAACGTGGTCGAGCGCGAGGGCGCGTCCGTGACCGTACACGAGGGCGTGACGCTTGTCATCGTGCAGCGCTCGCCGATAGCCAAGCACGTCACGACGCTCGAGGAGGCTGATCCGTGCGATGACATACGAGGCCGATGAACTCGTCGAGGCTCAGCGCCAGATCGACTCGACGCTGCACAAGCTGCGCGAGGCCGTGAAGACGCTCGAGGCGAAGGAGCATCCGGAGCGTCTGAAGTCTCAGATGACGCTTGCCAAGCGCAGGATCGCGGCGTTCACGATCGCGCGTGACCTCGTAGAGCGAGAGCTTATCGATCCGCGCCAATAAACGCACGCAGTTGCGGCAGCATCTCTCTGGCCATCTCGTAGCCGTCGTTGAAGTCGAGCGCAAACTTGTCCGGGTTGTACTCAAAGCGCCCAAGCCTCTGCGCGCGGGGGCGGAATACGAATGCGCTGCCGGCGTCCTCGGCCGCCTCTACCTGCTCGATGGCCTCGTTGTAGTGGATGTGCCGCTTGAGCATGGCATCCTTGAGTCGAGGATAGGGTTTGAGCACGTGGCGCAGATAGAGCTCGAGGTGCTGGGGCCCCTTGCGATAGCCCCGCTCGCGCGAGAGGATGAGCACGTGGCGGCGCAGGCCGTCATCGATGGCATGCTGCAGGGGGATGGAGTCCCGGATGCCGCCGTCTGCGTAGACGCTGCCATCGACGCTCGTCTGGGGCATGACGAACGGGATGCTCGACGACGCGACGATGCGCTGGCGCAGGTCGGAGGGCGTCGCGCAGTCGCGCTGGTCCCACCAGGTGAGCTCTCCCGTCTGCGCGCTCGTCGCGGGTATGAGCAGCCGCGCCGTAGAGCGAAGGGCCGGCTCACAAGCGCGCTCTACGAGGAAGTCGATGAACGAGCTCGTGTTGAGGATGCCTTCGCGTGGGGCAACGAAGCCGCGCGCATTGACGAACGAAAGCATGCCGCCACGCTTCATCTGCGAGAAGTCGAGGTCGAGCCTGTCGCCCACGTAGGCGGCAGCGCACAGGGACCCGGACGAGATGCCGATGACGTAGGCAAAGCGCAGGCCTTCGTCGAGCAGGCGCTTGAGCACGCCTCCCGAGTAAAACCCGCGCATCCCGCCGCCTTCGACGATGAGCGATACGTCGCGGATCATCGTGCTCCCTTCTTGGTGGGGGCTACCGGTGCGCAGTGGCGCATCGGATGGGGAGGCGTGACCCATCCGCCAGCATATATGGCGCGCACCTTCTCGTAGCAGCCGTACAACGCTGCGCTGGCATGTTCCCAATCGTTGTCGCGGGCCTCAGAAAGGGCTCGCGCGACCATCTGCTGGATGGAGGGATCTGCACTCAACGCCGTGCACACGGCGCGCTCGAGCGAATCAAGTTGACCCGCGTCAAACGTCAGTCCGTTGACTCCGTTGCGAATCTGCTCGTCTGTGGCGGGAGATGTCGCCGCTACGACGGGAACGCCCGACGCTTGGGCTTCGAGGATGACGAGCCCGAGCGTTTCGGTCGTGCTGGGGAACACGAAGGCGTCTCCCGAGGCAAAAGCGGCTGACAGCTCCTCGCCCTGAAGGAAGCCCGTGAACGTCGTGTTTGTCCCCGCAAAGCGCTCTCGCATGTGGTCGAGCTGAGGGCCGCCACCCACGATGGCGAGCGACCACTCCGGATGTTTGCGCATGAGCGGCACGAGCACGTCGAGCCCTTTCTCGACAGCGACGCGGCCCACATAGACGAGCAGGGGGCGATCGGGGTGTCCTCCCGAGAGGAGATCGCGCATGGAAGCGCTGCGAAAGTGCGGGTCGCGCGCGGCGAGCTCAACACCGCGCGGCAGGACCGTGAGTCCGGAGACGCCCTGCTGTTCGAGATGGGCGCGCATGGCGTTTGACGTCACGAGCGTCATGGGGGCGCAGTTGTGCATCCAGCGCTGGTACGCCATGACGGGGCGCTTGAGCGCGCGCATAAAGGAACCGTAATAGTCGAGGTAGCTCGCGATGTTCGTGTGATACGACGTGACGAGCGGCACGCCATGGCGTCGGGCGAACCTCACAGCAGGTAGTCCGACGAGCGACGGCTGCCAGACGTGCACGATGTCGGGTGCCCAACGCTGCAGGATGCGGCCCACCTCAGGGGAGGGCGTGCCCCAAGGTCGGGAGCGATAGAGCGGGTAGGTTACGGCCCGCACCCCTGCTACCTTAAAGCACCGATACTCGCGGCAGCCCAGGTCAGGCGCAACGATGCACGCGTCGTGGCCGTGATCGGCGAGCCAGTCCAGCGCATGCGTCATGCGCGTGACGACCCCGTCCACCGAAGGGAGGAACGTCTCTGTGACATAGGCGATTCTCATGGGCGGGACAGGGCCTTCCGTTTGGTGGATGGGACAAAAAAGAGGCGCGGCCCCGCATCGAAAGAGCTGGCCGCGCCTGGCAAAGCGATGGGAAGTGGATTACTTCCAGTTCGGAGAGTTGCAGATGAGCGCCGTGTTGATGCGATCCTTGTTCTCCGCCGCCGTGCGAATGAGCGCGGCGAGCGTGTCGTCGTCGAGCAGGTGCGGTTCGAGGCCGAGGTCGATGAGCTTCGTGTTGACGGCCTTGAAGTAGTGGTCGTCCTCACGCTCGATGCGCGGGTTGGCGAGATGCTCGATCGTGCAGTCGAGCCCCATGCCCTGGGCGACGCGCTGGACGGTCGTCGCAAGCTCGTTGACGGAGAACCACTGCGTGAACTGGTTCATGACGCGCAGCTTACCCGCCTCAGCGGGGTTCTCGCAGGCCAGCTCGATGCAGCGCACCGTGTCGACGAGGTTGATGTAGCCGCGCGTCTGGCCGCCGCGTCCGTAGACCGTCAGCGGGTGGCCGATGGCGGCCTGAACGACGAAGCGGTCGAGCGCCGTGCCGAAGATGCCGTCGTAGTCGAAGCGGTTGGCAAGGCGCGGATCGAGGTCGGTTTCGGGCGTGTGCACGTTGTAGACGACGCCCTGGTTGAGATCCGTGGCGCGGATGCCCCACATGCGGCAGGCGAAGTAGATGTTGTTCGTGTCGTGCACCTTGGAGAGGTGATAGAACGAGCCAGGCGTCTTGGGATAGAGGAACGTGTCCTTGCGGCCGTTGTGTTCGACCTCGAGGTAGCCCTCCTCGATGTCGATATTGGGCGTGCCGTACTCGCCCATCGTTCCGAGCTTGACGAGGTGGCAGTCAGGCGCGTACTCCTTGATGGCGTAGAGCACGTTGAGGTTGCCTGTGACGTTGTTTTCCTGGGTCCACACGGCGTGACCACGGTCGATCATGGAATAGGGCGCGCTGCGCTGCTCGGCAAAGTGCACGAACGCCTCGGGTTTGAACTGCGCGAACACCTGGGTCAGGAAATCGTAGTGTAGAAGGTCGCCCTCGAACACGGCGATGTCGCGCCCCGTGACCTCTTTCCAGGCGGCAACGCGCTCCGTGAGCGTGACGATGGGCGTGACGGAGCCGGACTGCAGCTCGGTGTCGATGCGACGACGAACCATGTTGTCGATAATGGCGACGTCGTGACCGAGCTTGGAGAGGTACAGAGCTGTCGGCCATCCGCAGAAGCCGTCACCGCCGGCGACGATGATCCTCATGAAATCAGTCCTTCCAGGTATGCGTATGTGGGTAGCGGGCGCAACTCAACGCCTCGTTGACCTCACTGTACCCTGGCGACCCCAGGTGACGATTATGAAAGGAAGGGGTGAAGTGGATTCCAGAAGAACGACAGCATGCCGATCCCGGAGGTATGGGACGCCCTGTGTGACGGGCTCGATCTGGATGCAATGCAAAAAAGGAGGCCCACCGAAGTGAACCTCCTGAAAGATCAGCTTTGTTGTAGTGCGCTGTCTAGCCGCGAACGACCTTGCCGGCCTTGAGGCACTTCGCGCACACGTTCATCTTGCGGCGGGTGCCGTCCTTGATGACGTACACGTGCTGAATGTTGGGGATCTGCTTGCGGTTGGTGACGCGATGAGAGTGGCTGATGCTACGAGCGGCCACCGGGTGCTTGCCGCAAACCTCGCAAACGTTCGACATGTTCTGAAACTCCTTCGCACGGGCGATGTGCGGTGCAAAACCGCAATCAGACTAGACAACTGCACGATAGTAGCACAGTCTTACCTTGCTGCGAGGAAGTCTCAGAAGAATTCGCCCAGTCTCTGCACAATCTGCGGCCCCGGGTAAATCTGCGCCTTTCGCAGCAGCACGCAGGCTATCATACCCGAACCGACGGACATAGGGGCCAGAGGTATATACTGGCCGAAATGCGCGATGTTCTACATACTTTTTCTTCCAGGGAGGAGCGCCGCTATGACAGAGCATGTCGCCGGGACCCTGACGGTCTCCGATGACGTCTTCGCCGACCTCGCCGGATATGCCGCCAAGGAGTGCTATGGCGTCGTGGGCATGGCGCCCGTCGATGGGCGCGACGGTCTCTCTCATGCGCTGGGAGGACGGCTCCGCAGGGGCGTGCACGTCGCGCGCGACGAAGAAGGCAGGCTCACGGTCGACCTCTATGTCATCCTGGAGTACGGCGTCAACCTCGCCGCCGTATCCCGCAACCTCGTCGACGCGGTGCAGTTCGTGCTTAAGGGCATCGCCCAGATAGAGGATGCCCGGGTGCACGTGCACGTCAAGGGCATGAAGGTCCGCGAGGCGTAGGAGAACACCCACCATGATTGCTCAGACGATCCGCTTCAGCTTTGGCAAAGCCGCCCAGGCCGTCTCGGACAGAAGCGAGGAGATCAACCGCCTCAACGTCTTCCCCGTGCCCGACGGCGACACGGGAACGAACATGGCGCTCACGCTCGGCACCGTCGTGAAGGAGCTTGATGCCCTGCCTTCGGGCGCCGGCATGGACAAGGTCTGCGCCGCAGTCATCCATGGCTCGCTCATGGGCGCGCGCGGCAACTCCGGCGTCATCACGAGCCAGATCCTGCGCGGCCTGGCCGAAAGCTTTGCCGAGGCTGGCGATGCCATCGAAACGCCGCAGGTCGCTGCCGCGTTTCGTCGCGCTGTCAAGGTCGCGTTCCAGGCGGTGCGCAAGCCAGTCGAAGGCACGATCCTCACCGTGCTGCGCGACGTCTCCAAGGCAGCCGACGGCTGCGAGAAGAAGAAGCTTGCGCTCGCTGACACGCTCGACGCCCTCGTTGCTGAGGCGTTCGACTCCGTGTCGCGCACGCCCGAGCTGCTTCCCGTGCTCAAAGAGAACGGCGTCGTCGACTCAGGGGCGTTCGGCTTCTCCGTGTTCCTTGAGGCGTTCTGCGACGCCGCGCTCGGGCGCCAGGGCTCGTCCTCGCTTGCCGAGAGCGCCATCGCACGCGCCACGGCCAAGGTCGACATCGAGCTGAACGACGATTGGGAGGGCTCGGAATACCGTTACTGCACCGAGTTCCTCTTCAAGGCGGACGCTCCGTTTGACGAGGACATGACGCGCGACTTTTTGGCGACGCAGGGCGACTGCGAGCTGCTTGTCGGCGCCTATCCCGACTATAAGATTCACGTGCACACCGATCATCCCGACCACGTGCTCGGTTACATGCTCGAGCTGGGCCAGATCTTCAAGGTATTCATCCACAACATGGACATGGAGGCGGCCGAGCGCACGGAGAAGATCGCCGAGGACAAGGCTGCCGAGCCGCTCAAGGAGCTCGGCGTCGTGGCCGTGGCTGTCGGCGACGGTGCATGCGACATGTTCATCGCCATGGGGGCCGACGAAGTCGTTGAGGGCGGCCAGACGATGAACCCCTCGACGGCCGACCTGTTGCAGGCCTGTGAGCGCGCGCACGCCAAGCAGGTCATCATCCTGCCGAACAACGGCAATGTCATCATGGCCGCCCAATCTGCGGCGAGCGCAGCCGACTTCCCGGTGGGCGTCGTACCGACAAAGAGCGTGCTGCAGGGCCTCTCTGCCCTTATGGAGGTCGACCGCGACGCGTCGCTCGACGCAAACGTCGAGGCCATGACCGGCGTTCTTTCGGGCATCCACGACGGCGAAGTCACGACTGCCGTGCGCAACTCCTCCGCAGCCGACGGCACGCCCATCCACGCCGGCGACGTGATCGGCCTGGCCGATGGCGCCATCCAGGTTGTGGGCAGCGACGTGCTCGACGTGACGGGACGCCTGATGAAGTGGATGATGGGGCGCTTCGGTGGCGACCTTATGACGGTGCTCACGGGCAAGGACTTGTCCAGTGACGCTTTTGCCAAGCTCAGGGGCGACATCGAGGACATGTTCCCCGACATCGACGCGACGGTAGCCGACGGCGGGCAGCCGCTCTATCCCGTGGTGTTCTCCATCGAGTAGTGCGTATGCCCCCGGCCCTCGACGAGCATACGCCGGCCGAGCACCGGCCCGACACATTCTCCGCGCGCGCCTCGCAGCGGGATGGCGAGGCGCGCGCGCTTCACGTTGACGAGCGGGCCGACCGCCTTGTGCGCACGGGCGCGCTTGACACGCCCGCTTCGAAGCTGCGCCTCATGCGCGAGGAGCGCGCCGCCCTCTATGCGCGCATGGGTGTGCGGACCGTACGCGACGAGTTGTACGCAACGCCTCACCGCTACCTCGATTTCACGCAGGTCTGCAGCGTCGCCGACGCGCGGATCGGTGACGACGTGACCGTCGTCATCATGGTCGATGACATCAAGACGAAGCAGCCGCGCCCGCGCATGAGCCTCGTTGAGATTAGCGGCTACGACGACACGGCACCTATCGTCATCACGTACTTTGGGCAGCCGTGGATGGTAACGCGCTTCAAGCACGGGCAGATCGTCGCGTTTTCGGGCAAGGTCAGCTTCTCGTACGGCTTCAAGAAGATGAATAGCGCCTTCCATGATCTCGTGGCCGACGTGGGCCCGGACGGCGCGGCGGTGCCGCCCGCGCGCATGGCGGGCTCTGCGCGCATGCTTCCCGTGCACCACGTCACGGACGGCCTGTCCCAGGCGTGGGCACGCCGCATCGCCTCGGGCGCGCTTGCCGACTACGGCGATGTCTGCGACTTCTGGCCCGCACGTCAGCGCGTCCGGCGACAACTCATGCCGCTCGCTCGGGCGCTCAGGAGCGCGCACTTTCCCGCCAACGCTGACGAGGCCGAGGAGGCCCGCCGCCGCCTGGCCTATGACGAGGCGACTCTTCTGCAAGTGGCGCTTGTGACTTCGCACAACGCTAAGCTGCCTGGCGTCGAGCCGGTGGCCCACGTCACGGACGGCCCCGCCTACGCTCGCCTGTGCGACGCCATGCCGTTTACGCTGACCGACGACCAACAGGCGGCCGTCGACGACGTGCTGGCCGACATGGCGCGCCCGCGTCCGATGAGCCGGCTGCTGCTGGGAGACGTCGGCACGGGTAAGACGGCCGTGGCGACGCGCGCCTTGGGTGTCGTGGCGGACACGGGCACACAGGCTGCCATCATGGCGCCGACGGGCGTGCTCGCGACGCAGTACGCCCAGAAGGTGGGCCCTCTGCTTGACGCTGCGGGCATCAGTTGGGCGCTCATCACGGGCTCGACGCCGGCCGCCGAGCGCGCCCGGACGACGGAGGCGCTGGCGTCTGGCGAGCTGTGCGTGCTGTTCGGCACGCACGCGCTGCTCTCCGACGACGTGGCGTTTCACCGGCTCTCCCTCGTCGTCATCGACGAGCAGCAGCGCTTTGGCGTGCGCCAGCGCCACGCCCTGCGCGACAAGGGGCGCGGCGCCGACCTGCTCGTCATGAGCGCGACGCCGATCCCACGTACGATGGCGCTGTCGCTCTACGGCGACCTCGACCCGTCGTACCTGCGGCAGCGCCCCGTTAAGGGCGCCGGCATTACGACACACGTCATCTCGAAGCGCGACAGGCGCCTCGCCTACGAAGCTATCCAGCTCGCCCTCGACGAGGGCCGCCAGGCTTACGTCGTCTGCCCTCTCATAGGCACGAAGGCGCCGAAGGGCGAGCAGGGCGAGGTGCCCGACACGGCGGCTGACGAGGTCGCGCAGGGCAACGACCCATCTGACGCGCGCGCAGCGGAGCAGGAGGCCGAGACGCTGCAGCGCACCGTGTTCCGGGAGGCGCGCGTCGGCCTGCTCACGGGCCGCATGGCGCCTGACGAGAAGCAGCGCATCATGGACGAGTTCCGTTCCGGCGTCATCGACGTCCTCGTGTCGACGACCGTCATTGAGGTGGGCGTCGACGTGCCGAACGCGACGGTCATGCTCATAGAGGACGGGGAGCGCTTCGGTCTCGCCCAGCTCCATCAGCTGCGCGGGCGCGTCGGACGCGGCGGGCACCCCGGCGAGGTGTTCGTCGCCGCAAGCGCAGGCTCCGGCGTCTCAAAGGAACGCATGGAAGCGCTCGAACGCACGAGCGACGGCTACGAGCTTGCCCTGTACGACCTCAAGCTGCGCCACGAGGGCGAGATACTCGGCTCGCGCCAGTCAGGCGAGGCGGCGCTACGCTACGTTGATCTCAGCCGCGACGAGGCCCTGCTGCTCGACGCGCGGGCAGACGCGCGGGGCCTGCTCGAGGAAGACCCCCAGCTGGAGCTCGTCGCCCACCGCCCGGTGCGCGACGAGGTGATCGCCCGGTATGGCAACGTATTCAAGGAGGTGAGTGGCGGATGAGAATCGTCGGAGGAAGCTGGCGGGGCCGTGCCATCGCGGCGCCGGACGGACGGGACACCCGCCCAACGATCGATCGTGTGCGCGAGTCTATCGCGTCCATTGTTCTGTCGCGCACGGGGAGCCTGGACGGTGCCTCCGTGCTCGACGCGTTTGGCGGATCGGGCGCCATGGGCCTCGAGATGCTGTCGCGCGGTGCCGCCCACGCGACGATGTACGACATGGACACTAAGGCATTGGCATGCATGCGCGGCAATGTCGAGCACCTGGGCGTTGCCCGCGAGCGCGTGAGCGTCGTGCGCGGCGACGTGACGCAGGCCGCCTCGCGCGGCCGCGTGTACGGCGCGCCCTTCGACGTCGTGCTGCTCGACCCGCCCTATGCCATGTCCGCCGCCGACGTGTCCTCTCTCATGGGCGCGCTCGCCGAGCGCGGCATGCTCAACGACGGGTGTGTCGTCATCTACGAGCGCGACGCCAAGGGGCCTGAGCTCGGTGTGGCGGGCCTGCACGCCGACGGCTCGAAGACGTATGGAACGACGGCGGTCGACGCGCTTGTGTGGGACCCGAGTCGCCCCACAGCCGACGCCAGCGGGGGAGAAGGGGAGGCGTGCGATGAGTGACGTCACGCAGGCGGACTCGGAGGCGCAGGGCTCCCACCCCATACGGCGCTTCGTCGTGCCGGGCACGTACGACCCCATCACGCGCGGCCACCTCGACGTCATCGAGCGTGCGACGCGCCTGTGCGACGAGGTCGTCGTCGCCGTGGCGGCGTCACGCGACAAGCGGGGCGGCCCCGCGTTCTCGCTTGAGAAGCGCGTCGAGCTTGCACGCGTTGCGACGAGCCACCTGCCCACCGTGAGCGTTCAGCCGTTCTCCGGCCTGCTCGTGCAGCTTGCCCACGAGGTGGGCGCCACGGCCGTCGTCAAAGGCCTGCGCGTCATGACCGACTTCGAGTACGAGCTCCAGCAGGCGAGCCTCAACGGCCGCCTCGACCCGAGCATCAGCACGATCTACGTCATGGCCGGCTCTGACTACGCCTACGTGTCATCGTCGGCCGTGCGCGAGATGGCTAAGCTCGGCGGCGACGTCGCGGCGTTCGTGACGCCCAACGTCGAGGCTGCCCTGCGCGAGCTCTATGGGCCCCAGACGTGGTTCTCTCCGGCACGCTGAGGTTGGTTGGCGTGTATTTGCTCTGCTGAGCGGCGGCGTCGTGTCATTTCGTCGCCACTTTGTGCAAGGTTTGCTATCATTCCTCGAATGAGCGCACCCGTTCTTTTGGACGGTGCAAGACGTACGTCACGACGACAGAGCACGACCGTTCGCTGGGCCAGTCACAGGCCCGACGGCCGTTGGAGGGAGCCACATGCCCGGCAGCGATATCGAAGCTTTCATCGAGGAGCTCGAGGACCTGATCAACAACGCGAAGGCGCCACTTGCCGGCGGCGGCTCCAAGAAGATCATCGACGCCGACGCGGCGTACGAGATCCTCGACGACATCAAGGGCGCCCTGCCCGAAGAGTTCCAGAAGGCCCGCCGCATCCTGCGCGAGCGCGACGAGATCCTGGACTCCGCCGAGGAAGAGGCCCAGCACATCGTCAAGGACGCCCAGGACAAGGCCGACACGCTGGCCAGCGACCAGGAGATCGTCCGTCTGGCCAACAACCAGGCCGAGGAGATCAAGCGCCGCGCCGACTCTGAGGCGCGCGAGATCCGCTACTGGGCCGAGAATTCCGCAGAGCAGACGTTCGGCAAGCTCGAGGAGGAGCTCCAGGGCGTCATCGACAAGACGAACAGCCTGCTCAGCCAGATGACGTACTGCCGCGAGCTGCTGTCGGGCCGCGGGTCGAACGACGAGCGCGCCGACGGCGACGAGCCGCACGACGAGGACTAGGGGGCGCCATGGCCGCGACGGCTTTTGAGCCCATCGAGATATCCATCCTCGCCGGTCTCGAGTCCCCGGGCGACACGATCTCCCGTGCCGGTCATATCGACATGGCGGAGTTCGACCTCGGCGGCCATGCCTTCGAGCTTGCTTCGGGACTCGACTACGATGTTGCGCTCACGAACACGGGCGAGGGGGTGCTCGTGACGGGTATCGTGCGCGGCGAGGCAACGACGCCGTGCGACCGCTGCCTCGAGCCGGCCACCGTCGACATCGCAGGCGAGATATCGTGCTACTACCTGCACACGGAACCTGAGGTTGACGACGAGGACGATGAGGAGTATGGCCTCATCTCTCCCGAGGGAACCATCGACATCGCCCCGGCGATCCAGGGTGCCGTCGTGATGGACCTCCCGTTCATCGTGCTGTGCCGCGAAGACTGCAAGGGTCTGTGCCCTACGTGCGGTTGCAACCTCAACGAAGAGACGTGCGACTGCGCAAAGCGCGCCGAGAACGAGGTCGATCCCATGAACCCGTTTGCGGCACTCGCGTCGCTGACGTTGCAGGACAGCGATCCCGAGGCGTGATTCTTGTGCGGACGAGCTGTGAAAATGTCTGTTCGCTTGCCTAAAACACAAGCCCCGACGCCTTTGTCCAACCGTTGATGTGGTAGAGTACCAACCTGCGCACATACAAGATGGCCGTGATGTTCCGGCCGAGGTTCACAAGAGAGGTCCACGATGGCAGTTCCCAAGCGTAAAACCGGTCGTATGAAGACGCGTTCCCGTTACGCCTCCCACATGCGTAATGTCAAGACGTGCGAGACGTCCGTGTGCCCCCAGTGCGGCGCTCCGAAGCGTCCTCACTGCGTTTGCCCCAACTGCGGCACCTATAAGGGCCGCGAGGTCATCGCTGTCGACTAAGCGACGCGATAGTTGCACACTTTCGAAGGCCGGCTTCCGCACCTGCGGCGCCGGCCTTCGTTGTATCAGGCGAAGTCACACGGGTCGGCAACGGCTTGAGAGAGCTTCGGTGGCGAGGGAGGCACGATGGTCGTGCAGCAGGGTACAACAGAGCCGGTGAGTGTTGTTGTTGACGTCATGGGAGGCGACGAGCCGCCCCAGGTCGTCCTCGAGGGCATAGAGCGTGCCCTCGCCGCAGACGCCGGCCTCACGGTCATCGCATGTGGTCCCGCTGAGCTCGTCGAGCCGTTTGCCGCGTCGCACGAGCGCTGTGAGGCGCACGCGTGCACGCAGGTTATCGGCATGGAGGAGCATCCCGTCGAGGCCATACGATCCAAGCGCGACTCCTCCATCGTCGTCGGCTGCCGCCTCGTGCGCGAGGGACGCGCCCAGGGCTTCTTCTCCGCGGGCTCGACCGGTGCGTGCATGAGCGCAGCGACGCTCGTCGTCGGGCGCATCAAGGGCATCGACCGCCCCGCCCTCACGACGGCTCTGCCCGGTACGACGCCGACTGTCTTCCTCGACATGGGCGCCAACGCCGACTGCAAGCCAAATAACATCGTACAGTTTGCCCACATGGGCTGTGCCTACGCCAAAGTTGTCCTCGGCGTTGACGAGCCGCGCGTCGGCCTGCTCAACATCGGCTCGGAGGACACGAAGGGCTCCATGGAGGCGCAGGCGCGCTTCGCCGCGCTCAAGGAGCAGGTCCCCGCCTTTGTGGGCAACGCCGAGGGCACCGACCTCATGGGTGACGCGTTTGACGTCATCGTGACGGACGGCTTTACGGGCAATATCGCGCTCAAGACGATGGAAGGAACCACGAAGTTCGTCCTGAAGAAGATCAAGCAGGTGGCGACATCTTCGCTGTCGGCGAAGATCGGGGGAGCGCTGCTGCACCCGGCCCTGTCCGGCCTCAAGGCCGAGCTGTCCGGCGACGAGTATGGCGGCGCCGTGCTGCTCGGCGTCAAGGGCGTCGTCGTCATCGGGCACGGTGCCACGTCGCCCGATGCCGTCATGAACGGCACACTCGTTGCGACAAACGCCGCGCGCGGTCATCTCGTGGAGCGCATCGGCGAGCTGTGCGCCTAGCCCTACAAGGGCCGCGGCGCGCTTCGGCCGGTCGCGCCCCGTTCCCCTGCGCCTGTCTCACGTGACGGGCGGGCGGGACCGGGGCGCGAGCGACCGTCGATTGGCACGTACACCATCGACGAAGGGAGGGCCTCGTGCCCACCGTACTGTGGAAGATCCATCGCATCGAGGAGATCCTCGGCCACCAGTTCAAGGACCCGTCGCTCATCCGCTCTGCAATCACGCACCCGAGCGCCACGGAGGGCCAGCACGTCTCGGCCTGCTACGAGCGCCTTGAGTTCCTGGGGGACTCCGTCGTGGGCATGGTCGTTGCCGAGGAGCTGTTCGAGCAGTTCCCCGACCTCGACGAGGGCGGCCTGACGCGCCTCAAGGTCTCGCTCATTTCGGGCGAGTCGCTCTCGGCGGCCGCCAAGGAGCGCGGCATCGACGAGGTTATCGTCTTTGGCTTGTCGGAGCGCGGCACGGGCGCACGCGGCCTGCACTCCGCGCTCGAGAACGTCTACGAGGCCGTGACGGGCGCGCTCTACCTCGATGCTGGCATGGAGGAGGCGCGCCGCTGGATCATCGACACGCTGCAGCCGCACCTCGCGCCGTGGCGCTCCGTCATGCCGGAGAACCCCAAGTCGCTGCTGCAGGAGAAGACACAGGCTGACGTCCACGAGACGCCGCACTACGTGCTCGTGAGCGAGGAGGGCCCCGCACACGAGCCCACATTCGTGTCGCGCTGCGTCGTGGGCGACCGCGTCGTGGGCGAAGGCACGGGCTCGTCGAAGAAGGAGGCGGAGAGCGCGGCGGCCGCCAAGGCCCTCGTCGCCATGGGCTACATCGACGCGCCGGCGTCAGACGTCGCGTTCGACTCCGCGCAGCCCTGGCCGCTGCACCCTATCGAGATGAGGCAGGACTAGCTTGTACCTCAAGTCTCTCACCCTCAAGGGCTTCAAGTCGTTTGCCGACCGCACGCGCATGGTGTTCGACCCCGGCCTCACAGTCGTCGTCGGGCCCAACGGGTCGGGCAAGTCAAACATCTCGGACTCCATCCTGTGGGTCCTGGGCGAGCAGAGCGCCAAGCACTTGCGCGGCCAGGCGATGGAGGACGTCGTGTTCGCCGGTTCGTCGGCACGCAAGCCCGTCGGCGTCGCAGAGGTCGACCTCGTGCTCGACAACACGGACCACACGCTTCCGGTCGACTTCGACGAGGTGGCCATCACGCGCCGCATGTATCGCTCGGGCGAGAGCGAGTACCTCATCAACGGCGCGCCGTCGCGCCTGCTCGACATCCAGGACATCCTGCACGACTCTGGCATGGGCAAGGAGACGCACTCCATCATCAGCCAGGGCAAGCTCGACGCCATACTCATGAGCCGGCCCGAGGAGCGTCGCGGCCTCATCGAGGAGGCGGCCGGCATCTCGAAGCACAAGAGGCGCAAAGAGCGCTCCGTGCGAAAGCTCCAGGCCATGGACGAGCACCTGCAGCGCGCCCTCGACCACCAGCGCGAGGTGAAGCGCCAGCTGCGCCCGCTTGAGCGGCAGGTTGAGCGCGCGCAGCGCCACAACGAGCTCGCGGCGCGCGAGAGCGAGCTGTCCGTGTCGCTCGCCGTTGACGACCTGCGGCGCCTGCAGGCACAGTGGGCCCAGGCCGAGACGGCGGAGCGCGAGGCAAACGCCCAGCTTGAGCTCGCCGACTACCAGCTCAAGGAGAGGCAGCGCGAGCTGGAGAAGCTGCAGACGATGCTCGAGGAGAAAGGCCTGTTCGTCGGCGACCTCTCCGAGCAGCGCCGACGCTGTCAGACGGCCTGCGACCGCATCGATGCCGGCCTGCGCCTGCTCGACGAGAAGGGCCGCAACATGGCAGCCCGCCTGTCCGAGGCGTGCGAGACAACGCGCCGCAGCGAGGGACGCCGTCGCGACTGCGCGCGCGAGCTCGAGGAGGCGCGAGCCGAGCGTTCGCAGACGCATGGCGAGCTCGAAGCGCTCATGGAGCGACAGACGAAGGCCCAGCTGCGCACGCGCGAGGTTCGCGGGGAGCGCCGCAAGGTCGAAGACGAGCTCGGCGAGGCGAACGGCCGCCTGCGGACGTGCACGCGCGGGCGCGACACGGCGACGGTCGAGCTCGCGAAGGCAAAAGACGTGCTCGAGAACGCCAAGGTGGCTGACGACATGTTTGCGTCGCGCCTCGAGCAGATCCAAGAGGTCATCAATCGTGCGGAGCGCGACGCCGAGGCGGCGCTCGCGTCCTGCGAGGAGGCCGATGCCCAGCTCGGGCAGGCGCGCGAGGCGCAGCGCGAGGCGAATGAGCGTGCGCAGCAGGCCCGCGAGGCGCAGGCCCAAGGGTCGACGCGCGTGCGCGAGGCCCGCGAGGCGCTAGGCGTCGCTCAGCGAGACGAGCGCGAGGCCCGCTCTTCCCTTGCGGCGCTCCAGGCCGAGATCGCCGGCCTCGAGCGCGCGGCGGCGGGCGAGGAGAACCGCGAGCCTCTCGCTGCCCGCCTCGCCTCCGACGGGCGCGTGCGCGCTGCGATGAAGGCACGCGTGTCTGAGGCGCTCGTCGTGCCAGCCGAGTTGTCCGAGCTCGTGGAGACGCTCGTGTCCGAGCGCATGGGCGGCTTTGTCGTGCCCGACGCTGACACGCTTGCACTCGTGGCCCACTGCGCGCGCGACGCCGCGGGTGCAGCAGGGCGCGTGAGCGTCGTGCGCGGAGGGGCCGCTCGCGGCGAGGCGGACGACGCGAGCCTGCCGGGATATCGTCTAGTCGACCGCATCTCCGACGCGCCGGGGCTGGAGGGCGTCGCTTCGGCACTGCTCGGTGACGTGCGCGTTGTGGACGACCTTGACGCAGCGCTTGCGGCGAGCGCTGTCGACGCAGCACATGTTTACGCGACGCCTGCGGGCGACACGGTGGTCGGTGGGATGCTTGCGACGGTGGGGCGCGCTCCCGGTGCGGGTCACGGTCTGCTGGCGAGCCGCGCGCGCCTGCGCGAGCTGCGCGACCAGCTCGACGCGCGCCAGAGCGCCGCCGACGAGGCGACGCGCGCCCTCTCCGACGCTGATGCGGCTCTCGACGAGGCGCGCCGCGCCCAGGACGCACTCGCTGCCGAAGTGGCGCGCTTGTCGGGCGAGGCCTCGCAGGCTGCGTCCGAAGTCGCGCGCATCACGGCTGAGGGTCAGCGCCGCCGCACGGCCCATGACCGGCTCGTCGCCGAGGCCCAGCGCAATCGGGCCGAGCGCGAGCGCGTGATGACACAGCGCGCACAGGCGGCGGAGCGTGCCGAGACGGCACGCGGCCAGGTTGAGGTGCGCACGAAGGAGCTAGCTCAGGCGGAAGACGACATCGCGTCCGTCTCGGAGCAGATCGCACGCCTGCAGGAGCGCGCCGACGACGTGCGCCGCGAGGACCGCGCTGCTCATGAGGAAGAGAACACCTGCCAGGTCAACCTCGCCCGGGCGCGCGAGCGCGACCGCTACCTCGAGAGCCGCGTCGGAGCGCTCGATTCGGAGCTCTCCGACGTCACACGTTCCCTCGACGCGGCCCGCGAGCAGTCGCGCGTCCTTGGGGCCCTTCGGCGCCGCGTCGCTCCGCTGCGCGAGCGATACGCCGCCCTGCAGCAGGTCGCCAACGCCTGGGCCGAGCGCCTGCGCGACCGCGCGAGCCTCGCCGAGGCGGACTCCGCTTCGCTCAAGAAGACGATCGAGGACGCGCGTCAGGCCGTCGCGCAGGCCCAGCGCGCCCACACGCAGGCCATCACGGCAACCGGCGACGTCAAGGCCGCAAAGAGCCGCCTTGACGTGCAGGTCAACGCCGCAGTCAACGCCATCACGTCGCACAAGGGCGTCGTGCTCGAAGACGCATTGCAGCTTCCCGAGCCGGACGACCGCGCGGCGGACGAGGCAGAGCTCGCGCGCTTGCGCAAGGCCATCGCCGACATTGGCCCGGTCAACCAGGTGGCGTTCGAGGAGTACGCGCGGCTCAAGGAGCACGCCGACTACGTCGACAGCCAGGTCGAAGACCTGCAGCACGCCCGCGGGGCGCTCACGAAGATCCTCGCCGCAATCGACCGTAAGATGAAGAACGGCTTCGTCTCAACGTTCGAAGCCGTCGACAAGAACTTCCAGGAGATTTTCGGCCTGCTGTTCCCCGGCGGCGCCGGACACCTCGAGATGACGGACCCCGACAATCCGGCCGAGACGGGCATCGAGGTCATCGCCCAGCCGCGCGGCAAGCGCGTCGGCAAGATGTCGCTGCTGTCGGGCGGTGAGCGCTCGCTGACGGCGCTCGGCCTGCTGTTTGCGGTCTACACGACGCGCACGGTGCCGTTCTACGTGCTTGACGAGGTCGAGGCGGCACTCGACGACTCGAACCTCGACCGTCTGCTCGACGCCATCGAGCGTCTGCGCCACCGCACCCAGCTCATCGTCATCTCGCACCAACGGCGCACGATGGAGCGTGCTGACGTCCTGTATGGCGTCTCCATGCAGGCCGATGGCGTGAGCCGCGTCATCTCGCAGCGCATCGGCGAGGCGACAAGCGCTGCTGCGGCTGCAAAACGCGGGTAAAAGGCTCTTCGGGCACAGGAGCGCCCCGAGGGGCGTTCGTCGTGTGGTAGGGTAGAAACGCTGTGCATGTCTGAGAGGAAAGGCACGACGTATGGGATGGTTCCAACGGCTCTCCGAGGGCCTGAGCAAGACGCGCAAGAAGATCACCGGCGAGCTCAACGTCCTGTTCGAGCTGGGTCCGAAGGTAGGCGACGAGTTCTGGGACGACCTTGAGGCCACGCTTATCATGAGCGACATCGGGGCGGGAGCCGCCGAGCAGGTGACGAGTCAGCTGCGCGAGATTTCACAGCGCGAGGAGCTCACCGGCGTGCGCGAGGTCAACAAGGCTCTCGTCAACTTGCTGGCCGAGGCGTTTACGCCCTGCGAGAGCGATCCGTTCGACGACACGCCGAGCTGCGTGCTGTTCGTCGGCGTCAACGGAGCGGGCAAGACGACGACCGTCGGCAAGATTGCCTCCGAGGCAAAGGACCGCGGCCTGCACCCCATCATCGGCAGCGCAGACACGTTCCGCGCGGCTGCCATAGAGCAGCTTGACGTGTGGGGCGAACGCGCGGGTGTGCAGGTCGTCAAGCGCGAGCGCGGAGCTGACCCCGCCAGCGTGTGCTACGACACACTCGACGCCGCCGAGCGGCAGGGGAGCAACCTCGTGCTCATCGACACGGCCGGTCGCCTGCAGACGTCGACGGACTTGATGCGCGAGCTGCAAAAAGTCGTGCAGGTCACGCGCAAGCGCGCGCAGATGCCTGTGCACGTCGTGCTCGTCATCGATTCGACGACTGGTCAGAACGGCCTCTCGCAGGCAGGCGAGTTCAACAAGGCGCTCGGCATCGACGGCGTCATCATGACGAAGCTCGACGGCACGGCAAAGGGTGGCATCGCGCTGGCCGTCTCGCACGACCTGCACCTGCCCATCCTGCGCGTAGGCGTCGGCGAGACGATCGAGGACCTGCGACCCTTCGACGCGCATGAGTTCGCCCAGGCCCTCATCACCGGTCAGGAGGACTAGCCCATGGCCATGTTCGAGAACCTCTCCAACCGCTTGCAGGACACGTTCGACAATCTGCGCGGCAAGGGGCGCCTCACGGAGGCCGACATCGACGTTGCCATGCGCGAAGTACGCATGGCCCTGCTCGAAGCCGACGTTAACTTCAAGGTCGTCAAAGAGTTCGTCTCGAAGACGAAAGAGCGCTGCCTGACGTCTGAGGTGCTCGACTCGCTGACGCCGGCGCAGAACGTCGTGCGCGTCGTGCTCGACGAGCTCATTGAGCTGCTCGGCACAACGGAGAGCCGCCTCGTGCTTTCGAGCCGCATTCCGAACGTCATCATGCTCGTCGGCCTCCAGGGCTCAGGCAAGACGACGGCGGCCGCCAAGCTCGCCTATCTGCTCAAGGGACAGGGGCACGCGCCCCTGCTCGCCGCGTGCGACGTCTACCGCCCCGCCGCCGCCGACCAGCTCGAGACACTCGGCGGAGAGCTGGGTGTCAAGGTGTTCCGCGGCGACGGCCAGCACCCTGTGCAGATTGCCAAGGACGCTATCCGCGCGGCTGTTGACGACATGAAGGACGTCGTCATCGTCGACACGGCGGGTCGCCTGCAGATCGACGAGGCCATGATGCAGGAGGCCGAGGACATCAAGGCCGCCGTGAAGCCCGATCAGATCCTCATGGTCGTTGACTCCATGACGGGCCAGGACATCGTGAACGTCGTGCAGGCGTTTGCCGAGCGCGTCGACTTCGACGGCGTCATCATGACGAAGCTCGACGGCGACGCGCGCGGCGGCGGCGCCCTGTCCGTGCGCAGCGTCACGGGCAAGCCCATCAAGTTCATCTCCACCGGCGAGAAGCCCGACGCGTTCCAGGTGTTCCACCCCGACCGCATGGCCCGTCGCATCCTGGGCATGGGCGACATGGTGTCCATCATCGAGAAGGCCCAGGAGCAGGCAGACGAGGAGCAAGCCCAGGCTGCGGAGCGCATGCTGAACCAGGGCCTGACGTTCGATGACTTTCTCGTGCAGCTCAAGTCCATCGAGAAGATGGGTGGCTTCGCGTCTATCCTGTCGGCGCTGCCCGGCGGCGACCGCATCATGCAGAAGATGGGCACGGGTGGTCTGGACGAGTCACTCACGAAGAAGACCGAGGCCATCATTCACTCCATGACGAAAGAGGAGCGCGCGAAGCCCAAGGTCATCAACGGGTCGCGTCGCGCCCGCATCGCTCGGGGTGCCGGCGTCGAGGTCTACGACGTCAACACGCTGATCAAGCAGTTCGATCAGATGAACAAGATGATGGGCAAGATGCGTACGATGGCGCAGCAGCAAGGCGGCAAAGGCAAGAAGAGTCGCAAACGTGGCTTCGGCGGCATGCCGGGCCTCGGCTCGCTCGGCGGACTGGGGAACATGGCCGAGATGCAAAAGCTGATGAAAGACATGATGTCCAAGTCGCAGTAGGCCGAAGCTTGGGGGCGTGTGTTGGAGCCCCTGGTTGTCTCACGTTGGGGGCTTCGACACATTACTCTGTGCTCAAACAGCTTCGCCGCAAAGGGCGCGGCTGCAGAACTGCGCCAGAGCAATGTGTCGAAGCCCCTTCGCATGCGCGTTCGGGGCTCCAGTGGGGGACGCTTGCTAGAGCTTCGGCTGCGCCCTTGGCATCATGTCGGAAGCGTGACTTAAAAACACTAAGAGCAAACTTTTTTCTTCTTCTCTTTTCCGCTCGAACGGCGCGCCTGCCGGGGTTTGGGCTCGTGCTCTGGCGCAGTTCTGCAGGGCTCGGCACATAGTGCCGAGCGGGCCGAAGCTGTTTGAGCACAGAGCACCAGCCCAAACCCCCAGCACAGTAACCTTGCTACGACAGCACCCGCGACCCGTACCGCCCCGCCACGAACTCCTCCACGTCGATCTCGCCGTACCCCCGTATCGCGTGATCGGCCAGCGCCGTGAGCTCCTCGTAGGTGCCGGAGTCGTCCTTGTCGTAGATGCCCATCGTGCGGAAGCGCGTCGGACTCAGCGTACGCAGGGCGTAGGCGGCGTCCTCGAAGACCCACGTCGCCTCGATGGGGCTCCCGAGGAGCGTGCGAGCATGTTCGTAAACAACCGGTTCACGCTTTGAGACCCCCACGTCGTCGGTTGAGACGACGGCGAGCAGCAGCGTGTCGATGCCCGTGTGCTTCACGCCGGCGTCGAGCATGGAGTGCGGGCTCGACGACGCGATGGCGCACGGGATGCCTCGCTTGCTCAACTCCCTGAGAAATTCCAGCGCGCCGGGACGCAGTACGCTGCGCTCGGCGTAGTAGCCCACGGCGTAGGCCTCGATCATGTCCTTGACGTCCTGTTCGTTCACACCTAGGCCGAGCTCGTGATGGTAGTAGCGTGCCGTCTCGTCCAGGGTGAAGGAGCGCAGCATGTCGTGCTCGGCATCGGAGAGCTCGTGGCCGCAGCGGACGGCAAACTCGTCCTCCATCGTGAGCCACAGGTCCATCGTGTCCATGAGCGTGCCGTCGCAGTCGAATATGACGCCCTGGACGGGTGTTGCGGAGACGCTGTTCATCGGCATGCCTCTCTGTTGGCGACGGGCCGGGTTGTCTGAGCATAAGGCTACACGTTTTGTGTGCAGGGTCGCACATGCGCGTCACCAAGCGCAGAATACCCTCCCAATCGGGGTACAAGGGCGCAGGATTGACGTAAACAATACGCTGCTCCTCGGGTTTGCCTGGGGCGCGACGGAGAAGGGACGGGGTATCGCCTATGGAGATGGATCAGAGCAAGAAGCGACGCACAATGATCTTGTATGTCATCATCGGCATACTTGTCATCGTGTTGCTCAACACGCTTGTCGCCCCCAACCTGGGGCAGGGCAAGGTCGAAAAGGTCTCCTATACCGACATGGTTCACATGGTCGATGCCGGGGAGATCGAGGAGTTCAACTACAACGTCTCGACGGGCGAGATGACGTTCTCCGCCAAGCAGGGAGAGAACGGCGAGCTCAAGTACTACGCCACGACGTACTGGCCCGGCGACGACAACCTGCTGCCGAGCCTGTACAACTCGGGCGCCAAGGCGTCAACGCAAGTTGTGAGCTCCAATGGCGGAACGGCCATGCTCGTCTATCTGCTGACGTTCTTCCTGCCGCTGTTCATATTCATCGGCTTCGGCTGGTGGATGAACCGCAAGCTCAAGAAGCAGATGGGCGACGATAACCCCTCGATGAGCTTCGGCGGCTTCGGCATGACGGGGCTGGGCAAGTCGGGTGCCAAGATCGTAGCCGAGAAGGAGACGGGCGTCACGTTCGCCGATGTTGCCGGTCAGGACGAGGCCAAGGAGCAGCTCACCGAGATCGTCGACTTCCTCGACAAGCCTGAGCGCTACGAGGAGATCGGCGCAAAGCTGCCGCGCGGTGCCCTGCTCGTCGGCCCTCCCGGCACAGGCAAGACGCTGCTCGCCAAGGCTGTCGCAGGCGAGGCTCACGTGCCGTTCTTCTCCATCTCCGGCTCCGAGTTCGTTGAGATGTTCGTTGGTCGCGGCGCTGCCAAGGTCCGTGACCTGTTTAAGCAGGCCAAGGAGAAGGCGCCCTGCATCGTGTTCATCGACGAGATCGACACGATCGGTAAGAAGCGCGACACGGCGGGCTTCTCGAGCAACGACGAGCGCGAGCAGACGCTCAACCAGCTGCTCACCGAGATGGACGGCTTCGACAACCACAAGGGCATCGTCGTGCTCGGCGCCACGAACCGCCCCGAAACGCTTGACAAGGCCCTGCTGCGCCCCGGGCGCTTCGACCGCCGCGTACCGGTCGAGCTGCCCGACCTCAACGGCCGCACGGCCATCCTCAAGCTGCACGCCAAGAACGTGAAGATGGCGGGCCCCATCGACTTCGGCATCATCGCGCGCTCCACCTCTGGCGCGTCGGGCGCCGACCTCGCCAACATCGTCAACGAAGCTGCGCTGCGTGCCGTGCGCGAAGGCCGCAAGGGCGTCATTCAGGAGGACCTGCAGGAGTCGGTCGAGGTCGTCATCGCCGGCCAGCAGCGCAAGTCCATGGTCATATCCGACGAGGAGAAGCGCATCGTCTCGTATCACGAGATCGGCCACGCCATCGTCGCCGCCAAGCAGAAGGGCACAGCCCCCGTCACGAAGATCACGATCGTGCCGCGCACGTCGGGCGCGCTCGGCTACACGATGCAGGTCGACGAGGACGAGAAGTTCCTGACGACGGAGAAAGAGGCTCGCGAGAAGCTTGCCACGCTGTGCGGCGGACGCTCGGCAGAGGAGCTCGTCTTCAACTCGGCGACGACGGGTGCGGCTAACGACATCGAGCAGGCCACGAAGCTCGCGCGCAACATGATCACGCGCTTCGGCATGAGCAAGGAGTTCGGCATGGTGGCGCTCGGCACCGTGAACAACCCTTACCTCAGCTCGGACACGACGCTCACGTGCTCCGACGGCACGGCGCAGCGCGTCGATGACGCCGTCGTGGCGCTTGTCGAGGATGCCCACCAGACGGCGCTGCAGATCCTGCGCGAGAACATGTTCAAGCTGCACGAGCTTGCCGCCTACCTGCTGCGCAAGGAGAGCATCACCGGAGACGAGTTCATGGCCATCCTCAACGACACCGGCCAGGCTGGGTCCACGCCTCAGGCATAGGGCCACGTGTGAGGGCGTTGCACTTGTGTTGCACGCGCCGATGTAAGATTGCGGGGTGCTTGCAGTCGAACGCAAGCACCCCGCTTGCGTTTATATTCAGCCTGATGACACAGGTTGAGCACCCTGACGCGCCATCGTTACGTTACGATGACACATGTCGTTTCCGATCGAAGAGAGGAGCGCACGGCCTATGCCAGCGCACATGGCGCATATGGAGCAGCGTCCTGTTCCGCAGCCGCAGAGCCACCGCGCCCTGCGTATTGCCGGCATCACGGCGGGTGTCGTTCTCGCCCTCCTGGTTATCGCCTATGCAGCCGGTTGCATCTTCTTCATGGGTCGCCTGTGGCCGAACACGCACGTCGACAACATTGACTTCTCGCTCAAGTCGCGCGCCGAGGCCCTCGACGAGCTCGCGACGATGTCGTCCGACCTTACGATGCGCGTGAGCGGGCAAAACGTCGACTTCACGCTGACGTCGGCCAACGCTGGCCTTAGCTTTGACACACAGGCTGCTGTCGAGCAGATGATCTCGCACGTCTCTCCCTGGCAGTGGCCCGTACAGATCGGCCTCATGCACGACGAGAGTGACGTCGTGTCGACGTCCTTCAATCGCGACCTCATCCAGGCCGCCGTCGAGGCCGCCATCGCCCCGTACAACGCGACGGCCAGCGATCCCGTCGATGCGTCCGTGGCCTACGACCCCACGTCGATGTCCTACGTCGTGCTGCCGGGTGCGCTCGGCACGAAGCTCGATCCCGTCGCCGTGACGGACGCCATCGTGGCGGCCCTGTCGAACGAGAGCGAAAGCGCGACGCTCACGAGCGACGTGCTCGTGCGCCAGAACATCACGGCGGACGATCCCACGCTGCAGCAGAGCGCGGCGACGGCAAACTCCTATCTCGGCGCGAGCTCGAACCTTACGGTCAACGGCACGGTCGTGGCGACGATCAACGGCAATCTCGTGAAGGACTGGCTCGTCTTTAACCCGGACGGCACGGTCGCGCTCGACGACGCGCGTCTTGTCGAGTGGGTCAACGCCCTCGAGGCACAGATCGATGACGTGGGAGGCACACACACGTACACACGTCCCGACGGCAAGGTCATTACGGTATCGGGCGGCACGTACGGCTGGATCACGGACGGCGCTGCCATCGAGCAGCTCGTGCGCGACACGATCACGAACGCCGTTGTCGGCGACCAGGAGCTGCCGTTCAAGCAAACGGCTGCCGTCTATAACCCCGGCGGCCAGGTGTGGGGCGCGCGCTACGTCGACGTCGACATCTCGGAGCAGTACGCCCGCTTCTACGACTACGATGGCTCGCTCATCTGGGAGACACCTGTCATCACGGGCGCCACGTTCGACGACCGCGAGACGCCGACGGGTGTGTACACGCTCAACAACAAGGCGCTCAACCAGACGCTCATCGGCAAGGCGGACCCAGTCACGGGCGAGCCCATCTACCGCACGCCTGTAACGTACTGGATGCCGTTCATCGGCAACGCGGTCGGCCTGCATGACGCGAGCTGGCAGAGCTCGTTTGGCGGCACGCTCTACACGACGGAGGCGGGAAGCCACGGCTGCATCAACCTGCCTCCGGACAAGGCGGCAGAGATCTGGGACCTGATACAGATCGGCGACGTTGTCATCACGCACTACTGATCTGTAGGTAGCGTGGGAAGGGCATTGTGACGAATGCCTTTCCCGCCCTGGTCGGTATGATGCTTTCCAAAGCTGTGATGGGGACGAGTAGGTTGGGTTGCGCGGCCTTGAGCGAGCGGGGATGGTGAGAGCCCGCGGTTGCGTCCGACTGAACATCACCCCGGAGCTGCGGCCCCAAAGGAGGCGATACCAGTCTCCGAGTAGGCGTCGCCGGATTGGCCGCCGTCACATGGCCAGCCGAGTATGGCGGATGTCCGCTCGCTGGGTGGTTCACACACGAAGTCACCGCTCCCGCTTATCGCGAGAGCATCACGGCGCTTCGTCCCAGCAAAACGGGACGGGGCGCCTTTTTCGTGCGGGACGCCTCGGCAAGAACGCGTGTAAGAGGAAAGGAAGCAAGGGTGTCCAGCGACTACAAGCACACGATGAACCTGCCGAAGACAGACTTCCCCATGCGCGCCGGCCTCGCGAAGAGCGAGCCTGGCCGTCTGGAGCAGTGGCGTGAGAACGACGTCTATCACCTCGCGCTCAAGAAGAACGAGGGCCACGAGAAGTTCGTGCTCCACGATGGTCCGCCCTACGCCAACGGCCCCATCCACCTGGGCCACGCGTTGAACAAGATCAGCAAAGACATCATCAACCGTTACTGGATGATGCAGGGCCGCGAGGTTCCGTTCGTCCCCGGTTGGGACTGCCACGGCCAGCCTATCGAGCACAAGGTCGAGGAAAAGCTCGGTACCAAGAAGTTCAACGAGACGCCTGTTGCGCAGATCCGCGAGATGTGCCAGCAGTTCGCCGTCGAGAACATCGATCTGCAGCGCCAGGGCTTCCGCCGCCTGGGCGTGCTTGCCGACTGGGACAACCCGTACCTGACGCTCTATCACCAGCACGATGCCGCCGACATCGAGGTCTTCAAGGCCATCTTCGACAAGGGCGCCATCTATCGCGGCCGCAAGCCTGTGCACTGGTGCAAGCACTGCCACACGGCTCTCGCCGAGGCTGAGATCGAATACGGCCCCGAGAAGGGCGCGTCGCTGTTCGTCGCCTTCGAGTTCGTCGACCGCCCCAAGGGCCTCGAGGCCTTCGATGGTCCCGTCGACGTCGTCATCTGGACGACGACCCCCTGGACGCTGCCGGCCAACGCCGGCGTCGCGTTCCACCCCGAGGCAGAGTACGTTGCCGTCGCCCATGACGGTCGCGCCGCCGTCATGGCACGCGCCCTCGTCGAGCGCGTGTGCGGCAAGGCCGGATGGGAGCCCACGCTCGTCACGAACGCCGATGGTACGCCGTGGGCGCTGCCGGGCGCCGCGTTCGAGGGCCTGACGTACAAGCACCCCATCTTTGATGGCGTCACGGGTCGCTGCATCTATGCCGACTACGTGAGCCTCGAGGACGGCTCTGGCTGCGTCCACACCGCTCCTGGCCACGGCGTTGACGACTACAACGCCGGCGTGCGCTTCGACCTGCCCATTGTCATGCCTGTCGACGACGACGGCCGCCTGTACAAGGGCGACGAGTATGGCAAGGGCGGTCCGTTCGGCGGTCTGGACACCGACGAGGCCAACCCCAAGATCATCGCGTGGCTGCAGGAGCGCGGCACGTGCGTGGCGGTCGGCACGCTCGAGCATAGCTACCCGCACTGCTGGCGCTGCAAGCAGCCTGTCATCTTCCGCGCCACGGACCAGTGGTTCGTGTCCATGGACAAAACGGGTCTGCGCGAGGAGGCCGGCCACATCATCGACAACGAGGTGACGTGGTACCCGGCGCACGCCTCGAAGCGCATCGGCGCCATGGTGGCGCAGCGTCCCGACTGGTGCATCTCCCGCCAGCGCAACTGGGGCGTGCCCATCCCGAGCTACACGTGCGCTGACTGCGGCGAGAAGGTCATGAACGACGCGACGCTCGACGCTGTCATCAAGCTGTTCCACGAGAAGGGCTCCGACGCCTGGTTCACCGACGAGCCGGCCTCGTATCTGGGCGACGCCTGCACATGCCCTGCGTGCGGCGGCCACAACCTCAAGGCCGACCGTGACATCCTCGACGTGTGGTGGGACTCCGGCGTCTCGTGGAAGGCCGTGTGCGAGGGCCGTCCCGAGCTCGTCTACCCGTGCGACATGTACCTCGAGGGTTCCGACCAGCACCGCGGCTGGTTCCAGAGCGCGCTGCTCACGAGCGTCGCCGCTAACGGCGTCGCGCCCTACAAGGCCGTCGTGTCCCAGGGCTTCACGCTCGACGGCCAGGGACGCAAGATGTCCAAGAGCCTTGGCAACGTCGTCGACCCCAACAAGATCTGCGACCAGCTCGGCGCCGACATCATCCGCCTGTGGGTCGCCTCTGTCGACTCGTCCGTCGACGTAGCCTGCGACGACGAGATCCTCAAGCGCACGAGCGACGCCTATCGTCGCTTCCGCAATGTCATGCGCTTCCTGCTGTCTGAGCTGTACGACTTCGACCCCGCGACCGACGCCGTCGCCGTCGAGGACCTGCTGCCGCTCGACGCCATGGCGCTGGCACGCATGTGCGAGGTACACGACGCGGTGAGCGAGGCCTATGCCGGCTATCGCTTCAACGTCGTCTATCGCACGCTGTACGACTACGTGGTGACGGAGCTTTCTAACGTCTATCTCGACGCGCTGAAGGATCGCACGTATTGCGACGCGCCTGCCTCGCGCGAGCGTCGTAGCGCCCAGACCGTCATGGCCCAGATGCTCTCCATGCTCGTGCATGACCTGCAGCCCGTCCTGGCGTTCACATGCGACGAGGTCATGGGCTTCCTGCCCGAGGCGCTCAAGGAGGGCCAGACATACGCGGCTCTGCTCGACTGGTATGTCAACCCGCTGAGCCGTCCCGACGAGGAGCGCCTGCTCGAGGGCTATCGAACGGCGCTTGCTGTCCGCGACGTCGTGACGAAGGCACTCGAGGACGCCCGCGCTCAGAGCGTTGTCTCCAAGAGCCAAGAGGCTGCCGTCACGGTCCGCGCCCCGCAGGCCACGGTTGACGCGCTGGCTGCCGGCGGCGCCGACCTCGCCGAGTTCTTCATTGTGGCGCGCGTCGACGTCCTCGTTGGCGAGGGCGACGACGTCACAGCGGACGTTGCCGTTGCCCAGGGTGAGAAGTGCCCGCGCTGCTGGAACGTGCGCGAGCTGGGCGAGGACGGCTTGTGCGCGCGCTGCCACGATGCCGTGCACGCCGCCGAGGTCACCCAATAGTGACGCCTCGCGCGTCTCATAGAACGCTTCCGACCAGGCGCTGGGTCCTTGTCGCCTTCGTGGTCCTCGTCGTCGCTATTGTGGCGCTCGACCAGGCCACGAAGGCGGCAGCCCGCGCCTGGCTCTCTGCGGGCGACGGTGTCACGCTTGTGCCCGGCGTCGTCGAGCTGACGCTTGTGCGCAACGTCGGGGCGGCGTTCGGCGTGCTGGGCGGGCACATCGGTGCCTTCGTCGCCTGTGCCGTCGTCGTCGTTGCCGTGTGCGTCGCCTGGCTTGCGCTGGCTCGGGGGCACACGCGCCTCGAGACCGTCGCGCTCGGCATGGTGTGCGCCGGGGCGATCGGCAACGTCATCGACCGGCTCGCCCTCGGCTATGTTACGGACATGATCAGGCCGCTCTTCATTGATTTCCCGGTATTCAACGTGGCGGACATAGCTATCACCTGCGGTTTCGTGCTGTTCCTCGGAGCAGTCATCTTTGGGAGCGGCGCGCTGGGATCGCGGGCGGGTACACAGGACGACGAGAGCGCAAGCGGACAGGAGGCGGGCCGATGAGTGACACCGTGGCGTGCGACGCACCGTATGAGGAAGACGACGAGCTCACACTTGGCGACGCGTCCCGTCACTGCGAGGGACCGCGCTCAACGTATCGCGTCTTGGTCGATGCAGAGGCCGACGGCCGTCGCCTTGATGCCTTCCTCGGCGCCCAGACGCCCCTGGCGAGTCGCAGCCTCGCGGCGCGCCTCATCGAAGGCGGAGACGTGCAGGTCAACGGCGAGGTACAGGACTGCAAGCGCTTCGTCGTGCACTCAGGCGATCGCATCGAGGTCCTGCTGCCGCCTACCGCTCCCCAGTCCGTCACGCTGGAGCCGCAGCGCATCCCGCTGGATATCCGCTACGAGGATGACCACCTCATCGTGCTTTCAAAGCAGCGCGGTCTCGTCTGCCACCCCTCGCCGGGCCATCCCGACCACACGCTCGCAAACGCCTTGCTGTTCCATTGCGGCGCGTCACACCTCGGCACGCTGCAGGGCGAGGACCGCCCCGGCATCGTGCATCGCCTCGACATGGACACGACGGGCCTCATGCTCGCCGCGAAGGACAACGACACGCAGGCTGCTCTTCAGGACGCGATTCGACTCCGCTCCGTTGACCGCCGATACGTCACGCTCGTGCAGGGCTACATCGCTCCGGACACGGGCATTGTCGACGCCCCCATCGCCCGCAGTACGCGTGACCGCCTGCGCATGGCCGTCTCGGAGGACCCGCTTGCCCGCCAGAGCGTCACGACGTTTTCCGTACTCGAGCGCTTCGAGGCAGGGCGGCGCGACGATGGTTACACGCTGCTCGAGTGCAAACTGTTCACGGGGCGCACGCACCAGATCCGCGTGCACATGGCCTATATCCACCACCCCGTCGTGGGCGATCAGCTCTACGGACGAGGCTCGGAGGCTGCCAACCTGGGTCTGGACCGCCAGTTCCTCCACTCGTGGAGCCTTGCGTTCGACCATCCCGTCAGCGGGGAGTCCCTAGGATTTATCGATCCGCTGACCTATGAGCTGCAGGAAGCACTAGAATCGTTGGATGGTCGCTCCATGGGGCGCACCGAGCGCGGCGTCGAGGTTCTCAGCGCGCTCGAGGCCGCAGCGGAGCAGGATCGCTATTGGTAGGTCGCCAAAACGCCGCGCGGCCCGATGTCGATCCAACGTAGGGCGGCCGGCGTGCAGGCGCGCGCCTCGGTCGCGAGGGCGGACAACGAGCAGAGAGGCGAGTCGGCGCCGTATGGAGATCACCCCCATCTTCGTCTTCAACCTCATCATCTTCCTTTTCTTCCTCTTCGCGTTCTTCTACCAGATCGTCTACATCCTCGTTGCGCTGCGACGTCATCATGCGCCGGACCACGAGGCAACGACATTGCATCGCTACGCGTTCGTCATCTGCGCTCACAACGAGGGCCTTGTCATCGGCGAGCTCGTTGACTCCATCAAGGCGCAGGACTACCCCAGCGAGCTCATCGACACATACGTGTTTTGCGACAACTGCTCGGACGACACGGCAGCTCGGGCTCGCGCGCATGGGGCCATCGTGTACGAGCGTCCTTCGGGCGGCCAAGTCGGCAAGAGCTGGGTCATGGACTACGGCCTCGAACGCATCATGCGCGAGAAGCCCGGAGCCTACGAGGGTTTCTTCGTTTTTGACGCCGACAACGTGCTCACGCCCTCGTACGTGCGCGAGATGAACAACGTGTTCGACGAGGGCCGCTACGCTGCGGTCACGAGCTACCGCAACTCGAAGAACTTCGACTCGAGCTGGATATCGCGGGGCTACGGCATCTGGTTCCTGCGCGAGGCGACCTACCTCAACAACGCGCGCATGATCCTGGGCACGTCGTGCGCCATCTCGGGCACGGGCTACCTCATCTCGGCGCGCGTCATCGAAGCCATGCGTGGCTGGGATTTCCACCTGCTGACGGAGGACATCCAGTTCTCCATATTCTGTGCCCTGCACGGCCTGCGCATCGGCTATGCCCACAAGGCTATGTTCTACGACGAGCAGCCTGTGACGTTCTCGGCGTCCTGGAAGCAGCGCATGCGCTGGACGAAGGGCTTCTACCAGGTGTTCGTGAAGTACGGGCCAAGCCTTGTGCGTTTCCGCTCCCAGAAGGCCACCGTCGTCGGAAACGACGCCTCGGGGGATGCGGCCGTGTCCAAGCAGCGCCATCGTGGCGGGTTTGCCGTCTATGACATGCTCATGACCATTGCGCCCGCCATGATCCTCACGCTCGTCTCGGCATCGGTTAACGGCATCTACCTCATCATCGGTCTGCTGTTCCCCGGCTTTGTGACGCCGTATGAGACGCGCATGTGCCTCGGGTCGTTCGTCATGACGTTCGTGAGCTTCTACGTCGTGTTTCTTGTCCTGGCGCTGCTCACGACCATCACGGAGCGCAAGAACATCCACGACACGACTGGTCATCTCATCTGGAACCTGTTCACGTTCCCCGTCTTCATGCTGAGCTACGTGCCCATCGCCCTGGCTGCTGCCGTGAAGAAAGTCGACTGGGTCCCGACGCGCCACACGATCTCGAAGTCCCTCTCTGACATCAATTCCGACTAGCGCCGCAAGGAGCCAGCTCATGATCACGAACACGTCTCCGTCTGCCGATATCGCGTGCGGAAAGGCGCTTTCTCAAAAGACGGGCGTCCTGCTCGTCACGACAGGCTCTCCCACGGCACCGACACCGCAGGCCGTGCACGACTATCTCGAGGCGTTCCTCTCCGACAAGCGCGTCGTCGACTTGCCGCCCTGGCAGTGGCAGCCTATCCTGCGCGGCATCATATTGCCGCGCCGCTCGCCGAAGAGCGCCAAGCTCTATGAGGACATCTGGATGGGGGAGGGTTCACCGCTCACGGTGTACACGGAGCGCCAACGCGCCGGCATCCAGGCGGGCCTCGTGGCAGCCGGGCATGCAGATGTGCCGGTCGTGACAGCCGTGCGCTACGGTGAGCCGTCCATTCGCTCCGGCCTGGGCAAGCTGCTCGACGAGTACGGCGTCGGTCGCGTCATCGTGTTGCCGGTCTACCCGCAATACGCGTCGGTGACGAATGGCACGATGGCCCAGGAGGTCCTACAGGTTCTGTGCGAGCGCAAGCGCATCCCGGGGCTCGACTTCATCGACTCGTTCTGCTCGGACGAGGGCTATCTGGACGCCCTCGCGGCCAACGTCGCCGCGCACTGGACGTACGTTGACGACGGCCGCCATGCCATCGTGTTCACATATCACTCGACGCTCGTTGCCGATGTCGAGGCGGGCGACGTCTATCGTGCTCAAGCGGAGCTGACGGCCCGCGAGGTGGCCCGGCGCCTCGGCATCCCCGAGCACGCCTGGCATATCGGCTTCCAGAGCGTGTTCGACAAGCGCCCTTGGCTCGGCCCGCTCACGGCAGAGGACGTGCTGCCCAGGCTTGCCGCAGAAGGCGTGACGAACGTCGCCGTCTGCGCCCCAGGCTTTACATGCGAGTGCCTCGAGACGCACAACGACATCGACGTCGACCAACGCGGCGTGTTCGAGTCCCTCGTGCCCCAGGGATCGTTCACGTACGTTCCCTGCCTCAACGACGACCCGGCCTTCCTGAAAGCGCTCACGAACCTCGTGCTGCGCCACCTTGTATAAGAGGTTCCTTCAACCTGCCGGGTCGACGGGTATGTCATCCGGCGCTTCCACATTGCATTCGCGTGCCGTGGCCATCGGAGGAACGTGGGGTATTTCGTCCGCCGCGAGTTCCGCAGTGCATAAAAGAGGGGCGGAAGTTGCGTTCCTATCTTTAGGATACGCAGCTTCCGCCCCTCTGCATGTGCGGGACGAGGACTGTCTGAGCGCCGGATGAATTACCCCACGGTCCGGCTGGTCAGGAAGACGGGCTAGAGCACCTTGCTCAGGAAGTCTTGCGTGCGCTTCTCCTTGGGGTGGGCAAACAGCTCGGCAGGGGAGCCCTGCTCGACGATGTTTCCTCCATCCATGAACAGGACGCGGCTCGCGACCTCGCGCGCAAAGCCCATCTCGTGCGTCACGACGACCATCGTCATGTTGTCCTGCGCAAGCTCGCGCATGATCCCGAGGACCTCGCCGACCATCTCAGGATCCAGGGCGCTCGTGGGCTCGTCGAACAGCATGACCTTCGGGCGCATCATGAGCGAGCGGGCGATGGCGATGCGCTGCTTCTGGCCGCCGGAGAGCTGGCTGGGATAGGCGTCTGCCTTGTCGGGCAGGCCGACGCGCTCAAGCAGGCGCTTCGCCTCTGTCTCAGCCTCCTCTGCGCCCATGAGCCTGAGCTTCGTCGGCGCCAGTGTGAGGTTGCGCTTCACGGACAGGTTGCTGAACAGGTTGAAGTGCTGGAACACCATGCACATCTGGCGGCGCACGGCGTCGACGTCAACGTGGGGGCGCGTGATGTCCTGGCCGTCGAACACGATCTGGCCCGACGTCGGCACCTCCAGCAGGTTCAGGCAGCGGAGGAACGTCGACTTGCCCGAGCCTGACGGCCCGATGATGACGACCTTCTCGCCAGGGGCTATGTGCTCGCTGACGTCATTGAGCACCACGTGGTCGCCAAACGCCTTGACGAGGTGATTAACGGTAATCACTTTGACGCAGCCTCCTCTCGATGGCGCCGAACACGAACGATAGGATCATGACAAGCGCCAGGTAGATGAGGGCGATGGCCACGAACGGAATGAGCGCCTGGAACGTGTTGCCCTGGATGATCATCGCGCCCTTCGTCAGGTCCTTCAGCCCGATGACCGTGACGATGGACGTCTCCTTCATGAGCGTGATCGCTTCGTTGCCCAGGGCGGGCAGGATGTTCTTGAACGCCTGGGGGATGATGACGCAACGCATGGTCGTGGCGTACGACAGGCCGAGCGAGCGGCCGGCCTCCATCTGGCCCGAGTCAACGGACATGATGCCCGAGCGCACGATCTCGGCCACGTAGGCGCCTGAGTTGAGGCCGAATGTCACGACGGCGCACGCGATCATGTTCGGCTGCGTCGCACGCGCCGAGGCCCACACGACGAACCACATGATGAGCAGCTGTACCATCGTCGGCGTGCCGCGGATGACCGTGATGTAGACGACGGCTACGGCGTTGAAGAACCCGAGGATGGGGTTCTTGCGCCGCCCGGGCTGCTGCTGGTCATGCGCCGATCGGATGATGGCCGCCAGCACGCCCAGGATGAGGCCGAGTATGCAGGCGAGCGCTGCGACCTCGAGCGTGACGACGATGCCATTCAGGAAGTACGTGTAGTTGTCCTGATAGATGAATGTCTGGTAGAAGCCCTGCTGGATGGTCTGTATGAACTCTTCCACAGGCGCACCCCTTTCAAAAGAAAGGGTCAGGTGACCACGAAGCTCACGGCCGCCCGACCCTTCGTCCTATCCCGCACGACGTAGCCCGCCGGAAGCGACGGGAGAAAGTCGCCCGTTACTTCTTGTCGGCAGCCGCGCTGTCAGAGGACGCCTTCGTGTCAGCGACAGACGAACCGGCAGCCTCGCCGTCGTGGTCGCCGATGTACGTGTCGAGGACCTCCTGGACGCTGCCGTCGGCGATGAGCTCCTTGAGGGCACCGTTGATGGCCTCGAGCAGGGCGTCGTTGTCCTTGCTGACGGCGATGGCGTAGTCCTCCTTGACGTACTCCGTGTCGAGGATCTTGAGGCCGGGGTTGGCGGCCACGAAGTTCTTGGCAGGCTCGTTGTCGATGACGACGCAGTCGACCTTGCCGTTCAGGAGGGCCTGGACGGCGGTAGCGCCGTTCGTGTAGGGGATGACGCGATCCTCGCCATAGTCGTCGGAGCAGTAGATGTGACCCGTCGTATTCTCCTGCACGCCGATGAGGTAGTCGGTGTTCTCTGCCAGCGAGTCAGGGCCGGTGATCTCGGAGCCCTCCGGAACGATGATGACCTGGATGCCCGTGGCGTAGGAGTCCGTGAAGTTGACGTTCTTCTTGCGCTCGTCGTTGACGGTCATGCCAGCGACGCCCATGTCGATCTTGCCCGTCTGGACGGCCGTGATGATGGAGCCGAAGTCCATGTCCTGGATCTCGAGCGTCAGGCCGAGCTTCTCGGCGATGAGGGCAGCCACGTCAGCGTCGATCCCGATGATCGTGTCACCGTCATAGTACTCGTAGGGAGGGAACGCGGCGTTCGTGCCCATCGTGAGCACGCCCTCTGCCACCGTGGTGAACGCGGGCTTGTCGGAAGCAAACGCCATGCTGCCGCCCGCAAGCAGGCCAACGGCGAGCCCGGCAGTGGCAGCGCAGAAACGACGACGAGTGACGACCATGAAATGCTCCTTCGCAACAGTGCCCCAAGGCACATCCAACTCACGTGTGCAACGTCGACTGAATGCGGCCGACATGCATATTTGCACTATATCTTTCTTTCTAATGCATAGACTCGGCATTCAGAAAAAACGTTTCGCCGTTCAAGCGGCCACAAAAATGAGGCCGTCAGCCCACACTCGACGAAAGGCGAGGGGACTGACGGCCTGGGAAGATGTGCCAGGGGGAGCGAGGCCTAGCGGTGAGATGCCTCCGCGTCGTAGTAGAACAGCGCGAGCGTACCCGGTCCGGAGTGCGCGCCGATGACGGGATCGACGTAGGTGATGAGCGGATATGGCATCGGGTCGGACGGGTTGGAGCACCGTTCCATGATCATGTCGGCCAGCAGCTTGGCGTCGTCGTAGCAGTCGCCGTGCGAAATGTAAATCGGCCGCTGGGACAACGGCTCCACCGGCGTCGAGTTCACGAGATGGTCGAGCAGGGCGGAGATGGACTTGCGGCGGCCGCGCACCTTGTCGACGACCTTGAGCGTTCCGTCCACGTCGACGTGCATGACGGGCTTGATGCCCAGCGCCGTGCCGAACACGGCGGACACGGCCGAGACACGTCCACCGCGCTTGAGGAACATGAGGTCATCGACCGTGAACCAGTGACAGATGTTCAGGCGGTGCTCGAGGGCCCACGCGTAGCACTCCTCGATGGAGTGCCCCTGCTCGCGCATGCGGGCGACGTACGTGATGAGCAGACCCTGACCTGCGCTGGCGGCCAGCGAGTCCACGCACAGCAGCTTGCGATGGGGGTATTCGGCCGCGAGCTCACCCAAGACGCGCGACACGAGCTCGTACGTGCCTGACAGGCCAGAGGAAAAGCCGATGTAGAGAACGTCCTCGCCCTGCTCGAGCAGCTCGCGCGCCAGGTGCTGGGCCTCGGCGGCATCAGCGAGCGACGTCGTGGCGACCTTGCCCGAGCGCAGCTTGTCATAGAACGCGCTGAAGTCGGCCTGGACGCCGTCGGTGAAGCTCGCATACTCCTGGCCGTCGATGAGATAGCGCAGCGGCATCATCGCGAGCTCATACTCCTTGACGAGCTCCGTCGGCAGGTTGCAGCTCGTGTCGGTCAGGATGGAGAAGCTCATGGCTTGCCTCCTTGATAAACTGCCTCGGATGGGGCGTAGTTGTGGAACAGGTGTGTTGACGTGCGCATTGTATCAGTTTCAAGAGAGCGAACATCGCGAGCAGTTCGGCGGTTGCCTTCGCATACAATTCAGCAAATGCCCCCGTGACGGTGACCCAGCGTCGTCGCGGGGTGGGACGTCCCCGTCCCACCGTCGGAGAGGGTGACTACAGAAAGGAACCGGTAGATGGCGTACTACTACCCCGAGGCTGCGCACACGTTCAGCGAGTACCTGCTCGTTCCGGGATACAGCTCCTCCGAGTGCATCCCTGAGAGGGTGAGCCTCAAGACGCCGCTCACGAAGTTCCGCCGCGACGAAGAGCCGCGCATCACCCTCAACATCCCGATGGTCTCGGCCATCATGCAGGCCGTTTCCGGCACGCGCATGGCCGTGTCTCTGGCCACTGAGGGCGGCATGTCGTTCATCTACGGTTCGCAGACGCCCGAGCAGGAAGCCGCGATGGTTCGCGAGGTCAAGAGCTACAAGGCCGGCTTCGTCAAGAGCGACTCCAACCTGTCGCCCGACATGACGCTCGCCGACGTCCTCGAGCTCAAGGAGCGCACGGGCCACTCCACGATGCCCGTCACGGCCGACGGCACGCCCGGCTCGCGTCTCGTTGGCATCGTTACGAGCCGCGACTACCGCGTCTCGCGCATGGATCCCTCCACGAAGGTCTCCGAGTTCATGACGCCGCGCGAGAAGCTCGTTTGCGCCCCGTCCACGTGCACCCTGTCCGAGGCCAACGACATCATCTGGGACAACAAGCTCAACTCGCTGCCTGTCGTCGACGATGAGGGCCGCCTGCTTTACCTCGTGTTCCGCAAGGACTACGACTCGCACAAGGCCAACCCCAACGAGCTGCTCGACAAGCACAAGAGCTACATGGTAGGCGCTGGCATCAACACGCGCGACTACGCCGAGCGTGTCCCTGCCCTCATCGAGGCCGGCGTCGACGCACTGTGCATCGACTCGTCCGAGGGCTATTCGGAGTGGCAGAAGCGCACGCTCGACTGGATTCGCGCCAACTACGGCGAGGACATCCCCGTGGGTGCCGGCAACGTCGTCGACGCCGAGGGCTTCCGCTTCCTGGCTGAGGCCGGCGCCGACTTCGTGAAGGTCGGCATCGGTGGCGGCTCCATCTGCATCACGCGCGAGCAGAAGGGCATCGGTCGTGGCCAGGCCACGGCCCTCATCGACGTGTGCGCCGAGCGCGATCGCTACTTCGAGGAGACGGGCGTCTACGTGCCCGTGTGCTCCGACGGCGGCATCGTGCACGACTACCACATGACGCTCGCCCTTGCCATGGGTGCCGACTTCATGATGCTCGGCCGCTACTTCGCTCGCTTCGATGAGTCGAACAGCCGCCGCGTCAACGTGAACGGAACGTACATGAAGGAGTACTGGGGCGAGGGCTCGGCGCGCGCCCGCAACTGGCAGCGCTACGACCTGGGCGGCAAGAAGAGCTCCATGTCGTTCGTCGAGGGCGTCGACTCCTACGTTCCCTACGCGGGCTCGCTGAAGGACGGTGTGGCGGGCTCGCTTGCCAAGGTGCGCTCCACCATGTGCAACTGCGGCGCGCTCACGATCCCCGAGCTGCAGGAGAAGGCCAAGATCACGCTCGTCAGCGCCACGTCGCTCGTTGAGGGCGGCGCGCATGACGTCGTCGTCAAGAACGCAAACCAGACGGTCACGGGTACGAACGCAGAGTAACCGCGGCCTGCGACGCGCTGCCCAAGCAATGCTTCGCAGCTGAACCAGCACGTTTATGCGCGGCGGGAGACGCCCCACGGACTCCCGCCGCGCTTCGCGTATCTCAGGCGAGGCGTCCAGCGGGCGCAGGATCTCGCCTTCGATAGGACCGCACGACGCACAGGAGGATGTCAGACATGACGCAGAGCGATACCGAGCGTCCCGAGGGCCGCGTCCCGGCCTACGACGCGCAGGCGATCGAGACGAAGTGGCAGAAGGTCTGGGACGAGACGAACCTCTATGCCACGGACGAGGACCCGGCCAAGCCGAAGAAGTACGTGCTCGAGATGTTCCCATACCCCTCAGGCGACCTGCACATGGGTCACGCCCGCAACTACACGATCGGCGACGCCATGGCGCGTCAGGCCCGCATGCGCGGCTACGACGTGTTGCACCCCATGGGCTTCGACGCGTTCGGCCTGCCTGCCGAGAATGCGGCCATCAAGCACCACACGCAGGCCGGCGCCTGGACGTACAAGAACATGGACAACGCCCTGGCCACGATGCGCCGCATGGGCTTCTCCTACGACTATGACCGCCTCGTGCGCACGTGCGACCCCTCGTACTACAAGTGGGGCCAGTGGCTGTTCGAGAAGATGTGGGAGCGCGGCCTCGTCTACCGCAAGAAGAGTCCGGTGAACTGGTGCCCCACGTGCAAGACGGTGCTCGCCAACGAGCAGGTCACCGACGGCGTCTGCTGGCGCTGCGGCTCCGTGCCTGAGAAGCGCGACCTCGAGCAGTGGTACCTCAAGATCACCGACTACGCCCAGGAGCTGCTTGACGACCTCGACAAGCTGACGGGCTGGCCCGAGCGCGTCAAGCAGATGCAGGCCAACTGGATCGGCCGCTCCGAGGGCGCCGAGGTCGACTTCACGCTGTGCGACGCCGATGGCAACGCGACGGACACGAAGATCACCGTGTTCACGACGCGCGCGGACACGCTGTTCGGCTGCTCGTTCTTCCTGCTCGCGCCCGAGTACAAGGGCCTGCTCGACCTCGTTGCCGGCACGCAGTATGAGGCCGGCGTGCGCGAGGTCATCGAGGGCAGCGCCAAGATCACGGCCGTCGAGCGCGCCCAGGGCGACCTCGAGAAGCACGGCGCGTTCACGGGCCGCTACGTCATCAACCCCGTCAATGGCGAGAAGGTGCCCGTCTGGGTCGCCGACTACGTCATCTCCGACTACGGCACGGGCGCCGTCATGGCCGTGCCCTGTGGCGACCAGCGCGACTTTGAGTTCGCCCGCAAGTATGACCTGCCGATCATTCCGATCATCCTGGGCGAGGACGACCCGCTCTACCCGCAGCTGCACGCCGAGCAGGGGCGCATCGTGACGTCTGTCGACTGGGATAGCGCCATGGTGACGGAGGGCACGCTCGTCCAGTCCGGCAAGTACACCGGCATGACGGGCGGCAAGCACTCCGAGGGCGAGGCGGCCATCGTCGCCGACCTCGAGGCGTCTGGTGCCGGCCACCGCACGGTCCAGTTCCGCCTGCGTGACTGGCTCATCTCGCGCCAGCGCTACTGGGGCAACCCCATCCCCGCCATTCACTGCGAGCACTGCGGCATCGTGCCCGTGCCCGAGGACCAGCTGCCCGTCACGCTGCCCGAGAACCTCGACCTCGGTGCCGGCGAGACGCTGGCCCAGTGCGCCGACTTTTACGAGACGACGTGTCCCGTGTGCGGCCGTCCCGCCCGCCGCGAGACGGACACGATGGACACGTTCACGTGCTCGAGCTGGTACTACCTGCGCTACTGCGACCCGCACAACGACACGGCGCCTTTCTCCAAGGACGCCGTCGACCACTGGATGCCCGTCGACAACTACATCGGCGGCATCGAGCACGCCATCCTGCACCTGCTCTACTCGCGCTTCTGGACGAAGGTCTGCCGCGACCTGGGTTTGTGCTCCATCGACGAACCGTTCACGAATCTGCTGTGCCAGGGCATGGTGAAGGACGAGCACGGCGAGACGATGTCGAAGTCCAAGGGCAACGTCGTGCCCCCGTCGTCGGTCATCGAGCCGTACGGCGCCGACACGATGCGTCTGAGCATCCTGTTCATCGCACCGCCCGAGAAAGACTTCGACTGGGATCCGAAGGCCGTTGAGGGCTGCAACCGTTTCCTCAAGCGCTCATGGCGCGTCGCATGCCTGCTTGCCGGAAGCGCCGGCGCAGCGGCCCTGGAGGCTCCCGACGCTGCGCCCGCCGTCGACGTCGCCACACTCGACGAGGCAGGCAAGACGCTCTATCGCGAGATCCATCGCACGCTAGCCCAGTGCACGCGCGATTTTGACCGCCAGCAGTTCAACACGGCCATCTCCGCTGTCATGGAGCTCGTGAACGCGGCGAGCGCCTACCTGAACGCAACGGAGGGCCCCGACGGTCCCGACGGTGCGGGCGTTTGCCGTGACGCCAACCTGTGCGCCCTGGCCGCAAGCGACATCGTGCGCGCGCTGGCACCCATCTGCCCGCACTGGGCTGAGGAGCTGTGGCACGCGCAGCTCGGCCAGAGCGGCTCTGTGTACAACGCGGCGTGGCCGGCGTTTGACGTCGAGGCAGCCAAGGCCGACGACGTCGAGGTGGCCGTACAGGTGAGCGGAAAGCTTCGCGCCCGCATCAGCGTGCCGCGCGGCGCCGACCGCGAGACGCTCGAGGCCGCAGGACGCGAGGCCGTCGCGAAATGGCTCGAGGGCAAGAGCGTCGTCAAGGTGATCGCGGTGCCTGACAAGCTGGTCAACATCGTGGCGAAGTAGTCGCTGGCAGCACGGGCTCGGGCCCTCTGCCCGGCGCCCGGGCAGTCCTCGTACCGAAACGCTGGAGGGGCAGGGGTTGCGTTTCCTTAAGATGGGAACGCGCCCCTGCCCCTCCTCGTTGCACTGCGGAATCTCGCGGCGGGCAGAGGGCCCGAGCCCTGCGTCGCGTACTAGCCTTCTCTTTGGAGAGAATAAAAGCCCCCATGCTGTCGTGGTATTGCAGCATGGGGGCCAGGGACGATGGGGTCTAGGATTGCTACGAGTCGCAGAGAAGCGCCCCGTTGAATCCTTTCATGTCGTCGCTTGCCACGCTACGCATGGCCACGGCTAAGCGCGTCAAGCGTTGCCACTCTCTGCCTCATCTCCCGAGCTTGCATTAATAATATAAATCGGTGTTGCAGAGAATCTTCCCGTTGTCACCCTTCGAGTCGTTACGCGCTGCGCTCATGGCACCAACGACAGCGCATACAACGCCGAACGTTAAGACCGAGGTGATGGCTTCGCTTTTGTTGCAGCCGCCTGCCACCGAGTCGAGCTCGGCGTCGGTGATTTCGCCCTGCTCGGCCGCCTTTGCCTTCAGGAACTCCGTCAGCTGCTCGGGCGTCGCGTCGCAGCCACGCTCGGCCAGGAAGGCGGACAGGCCCTCGGGGGTCTTTGCGGCTTCGGCGAAGGCCGCCCTCTCGGCCTCGTCGGCGAGAACGGTGCTGTAGAGCTCGTCTAGCGTCGCCATGGTGCGTCCCTTCTTCCGGGAGATCGCATTCCTAGTCAAATGTGTCGCAGAGAATTTGCCCGTCCTTTCCTCCAGGAGCGTCATATACCGCACTCATGACGCCCATGATGGCGCAGGCAACGCCGACGGTGACGGCCGAAGACACACCTTCCCAGACGTTGCAGCCACCGGCCACGGAGTCGAGCTCGGCGTCGGACATCTCGCCCTGCCCGGCCTGCCTCTCCTTGAGGAACTCGGCCAGCTGCTCGGGCGTCGCGTCGCAGCCACGATCGGCCAGGAAGGCGGACAGCCCCTCGGGGGTCTTTGCGGCCTCAGCGAAGGCCGCCCTCTCGGCCTCGTCGGCAAGCACGGTGGTGTAGAGCTCGTCTAGCGTCGCCATGGTGCGTCCTTTCTCGTGGGTTCTCTCCGTGCGGGCAGCTGCAACCACGCTGCCATTATACGTGTCGCGCTTCGAGGTCCTTTCCTCAGGGGAAGGGAGCCGGTCCAAGAGGAACGAACGTTCCCGTGCGCGACACGAGCGGAAAACCAGCGCCCTAACAGCCAATATCCCGCACCGTCAATGTCACGATAACCTGGGCCTTGCAACAAAAGGACAACAGGAGATGAACCCTGTCTTCGCCGGTATGGGGGCGACCCTCAAACATGACAAGAGCGTAAAAGCGCACGCGCGCATGGGGCAGAAGCGGATTGCAGGGATTACTATAGCGTCGGCTTATGCCATGCCCGAATGGCGTGAGATACACGCCAAATTGGGACAGGGGAGCAAAATCACAAGAAGGGTCTGGACGATGATCTCGTTCGAGACGAGGGGGACTTCCATGAACAAACAAGGTCATACTGAGAAGGACACGCCAAACGTGGGCCTGCGCATCGCGGCAGTGGGAGGATTAGCCGTTGTCCCACTTGTGCTCGCCATCGCAGGTTGTTCTATCCCCAAGCTCGGCACGGAGCTTGACGGTAGCAACCCGGCGGCTACAGCCTCGTCAGCTGCATCCGAGGAGACCGAGCACGCCACAACGTCTGTGCAAGACGCCACGTCCTCGGCTGCGCAGGAGGAAGAAACGCCCCTGCCTGTTCGCTATGGCACCGTTTATTCCGAGGTAACGCCAGAGGGCGTCACGATTTCAACGCCGCACTACGACGTAGTAGTTCCCGACGGCACGCTGCCCGAGGGGTGGTCTTTTACGTACCGTGACGCATACACGGACGTGCGTTCCATGGGTGTCGAAATGAACGATCTCGGCCTTCTTTCAGGCCGTGCCCTGACGTTCTATGACGCAGATGGCGCCGAAGTCGCACAGGTCCTCTGCGCCTCTGGCAACTGGGATGGCCTCACGCAGGCGTATGCGACATATAACACGGGCCTCACGCTGCCCGACGAGCCGACGACGCATATCGTTGTCGCCGTTCCTTACCCTGCGGATGCAGTACCGTATGCCGACGCCTTCGATGATCAGGCAGCTAAGGAGCTGGCCGGGGCGCTTTCCATCACGCCCAAGCTCACCGTCTCTTCCACGGCGTTTGGCTCGACAGCCAAGGATGGCGAAGCCGATTCCACGGGCGCTTCCGCTCCCGCCGGTAGCAGCGCAAAGTCGTCCTTTTCGCGCGATAGGGTCGGCGCATCCGATGGGGAGGTCGGCAGCGGCACACACGTTGTGGCAACGCCCCTCTCTCCGTATGACGCCTCGGGCAAGGTGGCCAGCGTCGCGCAGACTTCAGAGGGGACCTCGATCTATACGCCTTATTACGCCGTGACCGTTCCTGCAGATCTGTTCAAGGGTGCATGGGACTACACGTACAGCGATGTGCTCCTGGCACAGGACGGCGACAACATCGCTGGCCACGCCCTAACGATTTACCCGATGGGCAGTCCTGCGAGCCTGGAGTCGGTGACGTTCTTCGCGGCAAAGGGCGACCCAGCCACGCTGTCGCTCGATTCCTCCATCGACCTCAGCGACGCGGAGGTGCAGGCTGTCGGCGCGCTCGCGGCCGATCCGAACTGGACGGTATACGTAGCGGTGCGCAACCCGTATTACGGGCCCCACGCCGCTACGGGCATCTCCGACTTCTACGACGCGGCGTCCTCTCGCCAGGACGCGCTCGACGCGTGGGCTGACGCGCTCGACGTGGCGTGCTACGCGAGCACAGTCAGCGTGGTCGAGGCTCCGGCCTCCTCTCTCGATGGGGCAGCCTCCTCGTCCTCTCACGAGTCCGCCGGTCTCGATAGGTGCTCCGCCTCGTCGAGCGCAAAGGGCGACGCCATGGCCAGCTCTGGCGCCGATCCCATTGCGTCAACCGATGGCGAGGTCGGCGGCAACGCTGAGCTTGCCAGCGAAGATGGTAGCGAAAGCTCCCTGAGCGACGAAGACGCCGCCTCATCGGAGCATGACGCGTAACATCCCATACACGTGGCTACCAACCGGGTTTATGGGTGTTTTTCGCGCTCGGCAAACATCGGCAAGCTCGCTCTAGCCGTGGCTCTAAGGGCGTGCTAAACTCGCCATGGTAGTTAACCTGTGATGGTAATGTGAAGGAAGTGGGAGTCATCCCACTTCCTTTTTTTGAGACCAAATCACGGTGAAGTCGCATCGCATCGCGCGAGGCGCTTGTCAGATTGATCGGTTGGTGCGCCCCCGTGGAGCGCAGCGGCCAACAGGGAAGGATATGCCGTGGCGCAGAAGGACAAGGCGAACGACATCCTCGCCGCCCTTGAGGCGGTTGCAGGGGAGCAGGGCCTCGACATCGTCGACGTTGAGGTTGCAGGCCCGGCGAGCCACCCCATCGTGCGTGTGCGCATCGACACGCTCGACGAGCAGGGCACGATCGACATGAACGAGGTCGTCGCCCTCACACCTTGGGTGTCTGACGTCGTCGAGGGGCTCGACCCGTTCCCTGGCTCATACGAGCTCGAGGTTTCCTCGCCCGGTCTCGATCGACCGCTGCGCCGCGAGCGCGACTTCGCCCGCTTCATCGGCGAGCGCGCTGAGGTTCGTGCGAGTCATCCCGTGGAGGACCGCACAAAGGGCACGGGCGTCATCGCAGCCGTCGAGGACGGCGTTGTGACGCTGAGCGTCGACGGAGCTGAGTGGCACATTCCGGTGAGCGACGTCTCGCGTGCCCAGCTCAAGCCCGACTTCGACAAGGTATTCGCCGCCGCAAAGAAAGCCGCCAAGCAGGCCGGCGATCTCGAGGCGGCCGGCGAGGACGACACTGACGAGGCATAAAGACAGACATGACGCGGCCTGCGAGGTCGCGAGAGCGTAGCAGCAGGTAGGAAAGGACAGGACAGATGGCCACTGAAATGATCGAAGCGCTGCAGGCCCTGGCGCAGGAGAAGCACCTCGACGAGCTCTACGTGCTCGACCGCCTCGAGCAGTCGCTCGCCAAGAGCTATGCCGACATCCTCGACCTCGAGTGGGGCGCCAAGGTCACCATCGACCGTCAGACGGGCAAGATCTACGTCTACGAGCTCGTTCCCAAGGGCGAGCCCGACGAGGAGACCGGCGACTACACCGAGTTTGACATGAAGGACGTCACGCCGCGCGACACGAGCCGCATCGCCGCCCAGCACGCTAAGGCCGAGATCGCGTCCATCGTGCGCAACGCCGCCCGCGAGCAGATCTACGAAGAGTTCTCCAAACGCGTCGGCGAGCTCATCACGGGCACGGTCCTGCAGACGACGCCTGACTTCACGATCCTCAAGATCCGTGAGGGCGTCGAGGCCGAGCTGCCTCACTTCGACAAGCGCCGCAACCCCGACGAGCGCAACGAGCGCCCGAACGGCGAGTACTACCAGCACAACCAGCGCGTCCGCGCCATCATCATCGACGTGCGCGACCCGAAGGCCGCCCAGAGCGGCACGTCGACGCGCGGCGAGCACAACCGCCCGCCCATCATCGTGAGCCGCACGCACCCCGACCTCATCCGTCGCATGTTCGAGCTCGAGGTCCCCGAGGTCTACGACGGTGTCGTCGAGGTCAAGGCCATCGCCCGCGAGCCTGGCACGCGCTCGAAGGTTGCCGTGAACTCGCTGGACTCGCATCTCGACCCCGTGGGCGCCTGCGTCGGCCCCAAGGGCTCGCGCGTCCGCATGGTTGTGTCCGAGCTGCGCGGCGAGCGCATCGACGTCGTGCTGTGGGACGCCGACCCTGCCCGCTACGTCGCCAACGCACTGTCGCCCGCCAAGGTCACGCGCGTGCTTGCCGACACGGAGAATCAGTACGCCACCGTCATCGTGCCGGACGACCAGCTGTCGCTCGCCATCGGCAAGGAGGGCCAGAACGCCCGCCTTGCCGCCCGCCTCACGGGCTGGCACATCGACATCAAGAACGAGTCGCTCGCCGCAAACCTCATGGGCTCCATCGCGCCGCTCATGAACACGTCGGACAGCGCCGAGCCCGCAGGCGACGCACGCTGCGAGTACGTCGACGAGACGGGCACGCGCTGCCGCAACCAGGCGCGCCCCGGCTCGCGCTTCTGCGGCGTGCACGAGCACATGGACGATGACTCGCTCATCTAAAGCTCTTCCAACGCACCGTAGCGTGCGTTTATGGCATCATTGGTGAGTCGCAGGCGAAAGGGGCGCGATGGCGCAGATACGCGAGAGGACGTGCGTCGCATGCGGACAGACGGGCAGCAAGACGACGCTCGTCCGCTTCGTCCGACATGCCGACGGAACGGTGGACGTCGACCCGACGGGTCGTCAGCCGGGCCGCGGCGCCTACCTCTGCGCCGAGCAGACCTGCTTTGACGTGGCTCACAAGCGTCACGCCCTGGATCGCGCGCTCCGGGTGCGTATTGGCGAAGACGGCTATGCGCGCCTCGGGACAGAATTCGACATGCTGTGCGTCGGGCACAGTGACGACGTACAGTAAGGACAGGTGGTGTACATGGCCAAGATTCGCGTGCATGAGCTCGCCAAGGAATTTGGCATGAGCAGCAAGGAGATGCTCGGTCATCTCCAGGATATGAAGATTCCCGCCAAGTCGGCGAGCTCGACGCTCGAAGACGCCTACGTCAATCTTGCGCGCAAGAACCTCGCTCCCATCCTCGAGCAGCGTGCGGCGGAGATCGAGGCCGCGCGACAGGCTGAGGAAGAGGCAAAGCGCGCCGAGGAGGAGGCCAAGCGCATCGCGGAGGAGAAGGCCCGCCAGGAGGCGGAGGCCCGCCGCGAGGAGGAGCGCCGCATCGAGGCTGAGCGCCGTGCCGCCGAGGAGGCGAAGCGCGCCGAGGAGGAGCGCATTCGTGCCGAGGAGGAAGCCGCTCGCAAGGCCGAGGAGGAGAAGCGCAACCACGGCGACAACGCCCCGAAGTCGACGCCCTCGTTCTCTTCGCTGCTCGAGCAGATCGCCCAGCAGGAGCGCGCGCTTGCCGACGCCGCCAAGGAGCGCGAGCGCCAGGCTGCTCAGAAGAGCGAGGCCTCCAAGGCCGGTGCCGCTGACCGCTCCGGTCGCGGTCCCAAGCGCTCTGGCTCGAACGCCACCCCTGCGCCCAAGGGTCAGCGCGGCCCTGTCGCCGCTCCCGCCGGCCGCCCCGCAGCTGACGCCGACACGGCGCGCTCTGGCAAGAAGGGCCGCAAGGCGGGCCGTGACGCGGCTCCCGTCGCCGAGGCAGCTGCAGGCGAGGATCACTACGCCCGCATGGCCCGCGAGGCCGAGGCCTACAACCGCGATCGCATCCTTGCCGAGGCCCGCGAGGCCATCGCTGAGGCGAACCGCGAGACTGGCCGCCGCAAGAAGCGCAAGGAGCGTCGCGAGGCCGCCGCGGAGGAGGAGCGTCACGAGGCCGCCATCAAGGAGGCCCTCGCTAACGACCAGAACCCCGAGGATCTCGACGTCGTCAAGCTTGGCGAGAACCCGACGGTTTCGGAGTTCGCGGAGGCGCTTGGCGTTCCGGCCAACGACATCATCAAGCGGCTGTTCCTGCTCGGCTCCCCGCTGACGCTCACGCAGACGATGAGCAGTGACCTCGTCGAGCTCATCGCCGACGATCTCGGTCGCCGCGTCAAGATCATGACGGCGGAAGAGGAGAACACGTTCTCCTTCTATGACGACCCGAAGGATCTCAAGCCGCGTCCCCCTGTCGTCACGGTCATGGGCCACGTCGACCACGGCAAGACGTCGCTGCTCGACGCCATCCGTCACACGGGCGTTGCTGCGGGCGAGGCCGGCGGCATCACGCAGCACATCGGCGCGTCCGAGGTCAAGATCAACGGCAAGGAGATCACGTTCGTCGACACGCCCGGCCACGAGGCCTTCACGGCCATGCGTGCGCGCGGCGCCAAGGTCACGGACATCGCCGTGCTCGTCGTCGCTGCTGACGACGGCGTCATGCCGCAGACGATCGAGTCCATCAACCACGCCAAGGCCGCAGGCGTGCCCATCGTCGTTGCCGTCAACAAGATCGATAAGCCCACGGCCAACCCCGACCGCGTGCGCCAGGAGCTCACGGAGCATGGCGTCATCCCCGAGGAGTGGGGTGGCGAGAACATGTTCGTCAACGTGTCGGCCAAGAAGGGCATCGGCATCGACGACCTGCTCGAGACGATCCTGCTCCAGGCCGAGGTGCTCGAGCTCAAGGCAAACCCCGACACGTTCGCGTCTGGCTACGTGCTCGAAGCCAAGCTCGACCGCGGCCGCGGACCCGTCGCGTCCGTCATCGTGAAGCGCGGCACGCTGCACGTCGGCGACATCGTGCTCGCCGGCATGTCCTACGGTCGCGTACGTGCCCTGCTCGACCAGCACGGCCGCCGCATCAACGACGTTCATCCCTCCGAGGCCGCTGAGATCCAGGGCCTGGGCAGCGTCCCGGCCGCCGGCGATGAGTTCCGCGTGTTCAACGAGGAGCGCCAGGCGCGCGAGCTCGCTGACCAGCGCGCGCTCAAGGCCCGCCTCGCCGAGCAGGAGAAGCGCAAGCACGTCACGCTCGAGAACCTGTTCGAGACGATGGACGAGAGCGACGTCAAGGAGCTCAGCCTCGTCGTGAAGGCCGACGTTCAGGGCTCCATCGAGGCTCTGGAGGGCGCGCTCGAGAAGATCGACCAGTCCGAGGTCAAGATCCGCGTCATCCACGCCGCAGTTGGCGCCGTGTCCGAGACCGACGTCACGCTTGCCGCCGCGTCCAACGCCATCATCATCGGCTTTGGCGTGCGCCCCGATCCCAAGGCGCGCGACGCCGCCGAGCGCGAGGGCGTGCAGATCAAGACCTACCGTGTCATCTACCAGGCCATCGACGACATCGAGGCTGCTCGCCAGGGCATGCTTGCGCCCGAGTTCGAGGACAAGGACACCGGTGCCGCTGAGGTCCGCGAGACGTTCAAGGTGCCGCGTGTTGGCACGATCGCGGGCTGCATGGTCACGAACGGCGAGATCAGCCGCGACGACAAGGTGCGCGTCGTGCGCGACGGCGTTGTCGTGTACGAAGGCACGATCGGCTCGCTGCGCCGCTTCAAGGATGACGTCAAGAGCGTCAAGAGCGGCTATGAGTGCGGCATCGGCATCGACGGCTTCCAGGACATCCACCTGGGCGACGTCATCGAGTCCTACAAGACCGTCCAGATCGAGCGCACCGCAACGCCGTCGAAGTAACTGCCGCGCGGGGAGGAGGGTTTCACCATGAAGCAGAACGCCGCAACGCGCCGCCTGGCGCGCGAGGCGCGGGAGAAGATCGCCTCGATTCTCATGCTCGAGGTCTCCGACCCGCGTCTTGACCTGATCACGATCACGTCGTGTGAGGTGTCGGTCGATCGATCGCTGTGCCGCGTGTACGTGGCGGCACAGCCCGGCACCTACGACGACGTACTCGCCGGCCTCGAATCGGCTAAGGGGCGCATTCGTTCGCTGCTTGGCCGCTCGCTCACGTGGCGCGTCACGCCCGAGCTCGACTTCGTCATCGATACGACGACGGACGAGGCCATGCGCATCACGGAGGCGCTCAAGAACGTGCCTCCAACAATGAGCGTGCCTAAGGACGAGTTCGGCTATCCCATCGAGGATGACGCGGACGTCGATCTCGACGGGGATGACGAGCAGGACGACCCGGCGGGTGGTCAGGCGCTGTGATGTCCTCATCCACCTGCTGGCCCATGCCGCTCGATGAGCGCGAGCGTTCGGCGTTCGCGCTCATCGAGGCGGCCATTGAAGAGGCCGACACCATCGCCATCTCGGGTCACACAGACCCTGACGGAGACGCGCTTGGCTCCAACCTGGGCCTTGCTGCCATCATCGCCCAGCGCTGGCCCGAGAAGCACGTCACATCCCTGCTCGCAAACGACGCCGACGTTCCGCGCGTGTACGCTCAGCTTCCTGGGGCAGACGGGCTCGTGTGGGCCTCGAAGTACACAGACACACCCGACCTGTTCATCAGCGTGGACACGCCGATGCCCGAGCGGCTCAAGAATGGTGCCGCCGTGTTCGAACGTGCCCGCGCAACCGTCGCCATCGACCACCATCCCACGCTGCAGGAGTTCGCGCAGATCAACCTCGTGCGCGACACGGCCGCTTCCGCAGGCGATATCGTGTACGACTTCATGCGCTACCTGGGCGTGGAGCCGTCGCTCTCCGTGGCGACGTGCCTGCTAACGGCCATCCTCACGGACACGGGCCGCTACCAGTACCAGAACACTGACGCCCACGCACTGCGGGCTTCGGCCGACCTCATCGACGCCGGCGCGTCCCCCGCCCAGATCGCGACGTGGGTGTACCAGAGCGACACCGTCGCCTGCATGCACCTCAAGGCTCTGGCTATGGAGCGTCTCGCCCTCGACGAGACTGGGCGCATTGCTTACAGCTGGGTTACGTGCGAAGACCTCGAGCGCCTGCATGCGAAGCCCGAGGACTGCGAGGGCCTCATCGACGTTGTACGCTCCGTCGCCGACATCGATGCGTGCGCGTTCTTCCGCGAGCGTGCGGACGGCACGGGCGTGCGCGGCAACCTGCGCTCCAAGGGGAGTCTCGACGTCGCGTCCGTCGCCGAGCGCTTCAACGGGGGAGGGCACCGCTCCGCCGCCGGCCTGACCTACGAGGGCGCCATGCCCGACGCCCTGCGCGACGTCGTCCAAGCCCTCTCGCAGGCCCTTACGGCCCACCACGCGGCCGTGGCGCCGCATGCGTGCGAGGCGTAGCATGGGACGCCGCCCCGCATCGACGAGCGGGCTCAACCTGCTCGTTGGCATAGACAAGCCAGCCGGCATGACGTCGCACGACGTCGTGGCCCGCGTGCGCCGTGCGTTGCACGAGCGCCGCATCGGCCACGCCGGCACGCTCGACCCGCTCGCGACGGGCGTCATGGTGCTCGGTGTAGGTCAGGCGACGCGCCTGCTCGGCTTCGCGACCGCAGAAGACAAGGAGTACCTCGCCCGCGTCTCGTTTGGCCATGAGACGACGACCGACGACGCCGAGGGCGAGACGCGCTGCGAGGCATCGACCCCCGAGCATGTGCTCGACCTTGCCTTTGCGCAGGACTCCATGAACTTGCTACTCAACATGACGCAGCAGGTCCCTCCGGCGTACTCGGCCATCTCCGTCGACGGCGTGCGTGCGTATGCCGCAGCGCGTCGCGGCGAGGAGGTCGCGCTTGACCCGAGGCCGATCCGCGTACTCTCCGCCCTGGCGCTCGCGACGGGCACCGACGACGACGGCGCCCCGTTCTGGGACATCATCGTGCATGTCTCCAAGGGCACGTACGTGCGCGCCCTCGCGCGCGATCTGGGGCGCGAGCTGGGTAGCGCGTGCCACCTGCGCCAGCTGAGGCGCACGCGCTCTGGCAGCGTCTCGCTGTCGCAGTGCGTCTCTCTGGATGAGCTCGAGTACCTCGGGGTACAAGCTCTTCGCCCGCTCGACCCCGCTGCCGTGCTCGGGCTACGCACCCGCGCACTGTCCGAGCGGGAGAGCGCCGCCGTGCGCAACGGCACGCCGGTTGACTGCGGCGTTCTGGCAAACGCCCGAGAGGGCGAACGGGTCGCGCTCGTGTCCGGCGGGCTGCTGCGTGCGGTCGCGACGGTGCGACGCGGGCGCCTCGAGCCTGCGGCCGTCTTCCCAGACGGCATCGACGGAATGAACGACGAAGGGTAGCGATGGTGACGATGGACGACATCACCCCCCTGGAGCTCGCACGTCGCGCCTTTCTCGTGCAGCCCTCTCATGACGGCGCCTCCGCCTCGCCTGCACAGGGCTCCGCCAGCGAAGCGCGCCTCATACGCCTCGATCTCGACCAGGATGCGCCATACATCGGCCCCGCGGTCTGCTCGATCGGCGCGTTCGACGGCGTCCACCAGGGGCATCGCTTCCTGTTCTCGCACGTCGTGCAAGACGCGCGTGACAGAGGTATCGCCAGCGCCATCGTAACGTTCGAGCCCGACCCCGACGAGCTCTTCTTGCCGCGCGAGCGCGTGCGAAAGCTGCTCAGCGACGAGGATCGCGCCGCGTACCTGCGTACGTTCGGCACCGACTACGTTATCATCGTCTCGTTCACGCGCGAGCTTGCCTCGCACAGCTGCGAAAGCTTCCTGCACGACGTCCTCGGACGCGTCATGGAGGTCAAGGCCATCCACGTGGGCGCCGACTTCCGCCTGGGGGCCGGCAACGAGGGGACGGTCGACAGTCTGCGCGCAGTGGGGGAGCGCGACGGGTTCGACGTGCACGGCCACGTCCTGCGACGCTTCGACGACCGGACCGTCAGCGCAACACGCGTCCGCAACGATCTGGCTGCCGGCAACATTGACGAGGCGACCGATCTGCTATGCCGTCCCTATTACCTGAGGGGCACGGTCGTCAACGGTCGCCACGAGGGTCGCGACCTGGGATTCCCCACGGCTAACGTGCAGATCACCTACCCGTACGTCATGCCCGCCGAGGGCGTGTACGCCGGCTTCGTCGAGGCGCGCGGCGTCGCGTGGCCCGCTGCCATCAACGTCGGCATTCCGCGCACGTTCGCCGGCAAGCAGGGGTGCGCGGAGCTCGAAGCGAACCTCATTGGCTTCACCGGCGACCTTTACGGCGAGTCCGTGCGCGTCGCGTTCACGAAGTTCCTGCGCCCGCAGCGCAAGTTTGACTCACTTGACGAGCTCATCGCCACGGTCAACGGCAACATTGACTGGGTTGCCTCCGCCTACGGCACAAAGGGTCTGACGCTGTGATCAGCCCCGAAGAGGTCCAGAAAGTCCGCGAGGCAACAGATCTTGCCGCCCTCGTCGGCGAGACGGTCGCGCTGCGGCCGCAAAACGGCGAGCTGTGGGGCTGCTGTCCCTTTCACCACGAGAAGAGTCCGTCGTTTCACATTCGCACGCGCCTCGGCACGTGGTTTTGCTTCGGCTGCCAGCAGGGCGGTGACTGCTTCAAATACGTGCAGCTGCGCGACAACGTCGAGTTTCCTGAGGCGGTTCACATTCTGGCCGACCGTGCGGGCATCGAGTTGAAAGACGACGAGACCCGCTCGCGCCGTCACGGCTCGTCCTCGCGCAAGGCCCGCCTGTTTGCAGCCATGGAAGCGGCGACGGCGTTCTACCACGCGCAGCTCACGCGCGTGCGCGACGGGGGGCCTGCCAAGGCGCGCTCCTACCTCGCCGGCCGTGGCATGGGCAGCGCGGTCGCTGACCGCTGGAACCTGGGCTATGCCCCGGGCGGCGGCGCACTCATCGGCGAGCTCACGCGCCAGGGCTTCACGCGCCAGGAGCTCATCGACGCCCGCCTTGCCTCCGACAAGGGCGGCAAGTTGCGCGATTTCTTCTTCGACCGCGTCATCATCCCCATCTGCAACCCCGAGGGCCGCGTTATCGCGCTCGGCGGGCGCTCCCTCGACCCGAGCGCGCCGGCGAAGTACATAAACTCGGGCGAGTCGACGCTCTACTCAAAGAAGCAGACGGTCTTCGCGCTCGACCGGGCAAAGTCCGGCATCACGGCGGCTCAGGAGGCCATCATCGTCGAGGGCTACTTCGATGCCATATCCATGCACGAGGCGGGCATCAGCAACGTCGTCGCCCCGTGCGGCACGGCGCTAACGCCAGCGCAGATGAAGCGCATCACGTCGTTTCTGCAGAGCGGCGCCTCGTCAGTGAGCCGCGGCCGCATCGTGTGCCTGCAGGACGCCGACTCCGCCGGCCAGAAGGCTGCAGAGCGCGCGTTCGAGTATGCGGGCACCGTGCCTACACCCATGTATCGCCTCACGCTGCCCGACGGCAAGGATCCCGACGAGTTCCTGCGTGCCCACCCCGTCGAGGAGCTGCGCTCGCTGCTCGACGGCGCTGTGCCGCTCGCGCGCTACGTCGTCGACAGGCATATCGACCAGTTCGACACGACGACGCCCGAGGGGCGCGTCAACGCGCTCGCCGACGTCGTGCAGGCCATGGGCCCGGTCAAGGGAACGCCGTTGGGCGAGGAGTACGTGCAGTACGTCGCGGACCGTCTCATGACGGACGCGACGACCGTGCGCACGTCACTTGCGCGCGTCCAGTGGGCACCCCGCCCCGACTACGACGACGCCCCCGACGAGCCCATCGTTTTCGAAACGCGCACGGACCGACTTGACTTGCGCGACGACCTGCGTCCCCCCGCCACGGCGTCCGCTCCGATGCTCGCGACGTTGCTGCCCGGCGACGCGCGCATGATCCGCGTCGAGCGGGAGGTGCTTGCGACGATCGCCGCAGACGTTGACGCGTCGCGCGCCTTTGCCGACCGCGTCGCCTCCATCGTGTGGGCCGATCCCCGTGACGAGGCCATCGCCTGGGCCCTGCTCGCCACGCCGGAGGGGACAACGCCGCTGCAGGCCATCGGGGCAGCAGAGTCCGTTGTGCCCGAGGGGGCGACCATCCTCGCAGCCGGCGACTCAGCCCTTGCAAGCGAGCAGGACAACGGGCGTGCGCTCAACATCCTGCTCGATGACCTCGAGATGAAGTCGCTGCGACGCCAGATCGATCAGGGCCGCGCACGCCTCAACGCCCTGGACGCGACGGGTGATCCCGATGCGTTCAACACGCTGTTCGCAGAGCTGACGGGCTATCAGCGACGCCTCAAGGAACTCGAGACCGGCTTGCGTGCGATGAAGTAGGGGAGATCGAGCACCGCGTGCTTGAATGACTGCCGCTCGGCGTGGATAATAATTCGTTTGTAAGAGACGCATCGGTTTTGGGTACACGGCAGAGGAGGTTTAGTCTCGGCCGTGCGCATTATGCGCGACTCACGGTGAAAGGACAGGGTTTGACGAAGACGATGAAGGACGTTGCCCTCTCGGACGAGCTGAACGCTTCGGTTGAAAAGCTCGTGCTCAAGGGCAAGACCGAGGGTTCCATCACCGAGGACGACATCCAGATAGCTCTTGCCGACGTCGACACGGACGGCGACGAGCTCGAGGCTGTCTACGATGCCATTCGCGCTCAGGGCGTCGACATCAAGGCGTCTGGCGATGCCGTCGATGCCGAAGAGGAGGAGAGCTTCGCCGAGGAGGAGATCGAGGACGAGATCGACACGTCGGAGGCCGCCGTCGTCGACATCGAGCTCCCCAAGGTGACTGCCCCCACTAAGTCGCGCCGCAAGGCACATGGACGTCGCAACGAGCCGCAGGCCCCCGTGCTGCTCACGGGCGACCCCGTGCGCATGTATCTGAAGGAGATCGGCAAGGTAGACCTGCTCTCCGCCTCGGAGGAGATCGACCTGGCCATGAAGATCGAGGCGGGTCTCGAGGCCACGAAGCGCCTTGACGACGCCGAGGACTCGGGCGAGGAGCTGCCCCGCGCCGAGCTGCGCCGCCTCAACCGCGTCGAGCAGGTGGGTCTCGACGCCAAACAGCGCCTCATCAGCGCAAACCTGCGCCTCGTCGTCTCCATTGCCAAGCGCTACGTCGGCCGCGGCATGCTGTTTCTCGACCTCATCCAGGAAGGCAACCTCGGCCTCATCCGCGCAGTCGAGAAGTTCGACTACACGAAGGGCTTCAAGTTCTCCACGTACGCCACGTGGTGGATCCGCCAGGCCATCACGCGCGCCATCGCCGACCAGGCCCGCACGATCCGCATCCCCGTGCACATGGTCGAGACGATCAACAAGCTCGTGCGCGTCCAGCGCAAGCTGCTGCAGGACCTCGGCCGCGACCCCACTCCGGAGGAGATCGCCGAGGAGATGGACATGACGCCCGACCGCGTCCGCGAGATTCAGAAGATCTCGCAGGAGCCCGTGTCGCTGGAGACGCCTATCGGCGAGGAGGAGGACTCCCAGCTCGGAGACTTCATCGAGGATGGCCAGGCTATCGTGCCGCCCGACGCCGCAAGCTTCTCCATGCTCCAGGAGCAGATCAACCAGGTGCTCGACACGCTGGCCGAGCGCGAGCGCAAGGTCATCGAGCTGCGTTTCGGCCTGACGGACGGCCATCCCCGCACGCTCGAGGAGGTCGGCAAGGAGTTCGGCGTCACGCGCGAGCGCATCCGTCAGATCGAGAGCAAGACGCTGGCCAAGCTTCGCCATCCCAGCCGCTCCAGCAAGCTGAAAGACTATCTGGAGGACTAAGCTCCTGACGCGATTCCTATCGTCTTCCGCGCGGCCCGGGCACGCAGCGATGCGCCCCCGGGCCGCCTTCTTTCTCGGAGGCCTACGTCTCCGAATTTATGGACTCATCTCCATATCCGAAGTTTCTGCTTGCGTTGCAGGGCAGCTTGTCTATACTAATCACCGCTGTTTGAGCGCCGCATTCCCCGATAGCTCAATGGTAGAGCACTCGGCTGTTAACCGAGTTGTTGTAGGTTCGAGCCCTACTCGGGGAGCCACTTGCTTTTCCTCCGGGAGCATACCTCCCTTTTGACATTCCCCGATAGCTCAATGGTAGAGCACTCGGCTGTTAACCGAGTTGTTGTAGGTTCGAGCCCTACTCGGGGAGCCAGCTCCTCTAAGACCCTCGCATTGCGGGGGTCTTTTTGTATATCGGTCTACCTCTGTCTCACTGCGCATGTATTTCTGTGACGCCTGCACCTGGTTCTGGCAGCGGCGCCATCCCTGTGGTACCATCGCTTGCGCAATGCCCCCTTAGCTCAGCGGATTAGAGCGTTCGCCTCCGGAGCGAAAGGTCGACGGTTCGAGCCCGTCAGGGGGCACCAGCTTGCCTTCATTACGCCCCGCGGCGTCTTTCGAGATGTCGCGGGGCGTTTTCGAGATGGGATTGTGCCGGTGACTGACACCCAAGCCTCGACCACGCCCGCATCAAAAGCCGCCTCGCGCCAGGTCATGCGCAGCACGCTGTTCATCCTTCAGCAGCTCGTCACGAAGGACTTTAAGCTCAAATACCGCCGCTCGGTGCTCGGCGTTGCATGGAGCGTTCTGAACCCGCTGCTCATGATGGCCGTCATGACGCTCGTGTTCAGCAATATGTTCCGCTTCAACATCGACCACTACCCGCTGTACCTCATTTTGGGTACCGTGCTGTTCACGCTGATGAGCGACGCAACGTGCGGGGCCATGAGCTCCATTATCGACGCCGCGCCGCTCATCAAGAAAGTCCGCGTGCAAAAGGCGGTCTTCCCGATCGAGAAGGTGCTCTTTTCCCTCGTGAATTTCGCGCTTTCCCTCGTCGCCGTCGCGGGCGTCATGCTGTTCTTCCACTTCACGTCCCCGGCTGACGACCCGTTCTACATCCACGGCACCACGATGCTCATGGGCATCATCCTTGTGCTGTACGTCGTCGTGTTCTCCGTGGGCATCGGTCTCATCCTGTCGGCACTCTCCGTGTTCTTCCGTGACGTCATGCACCTGTGGGGCGTCGTCATGACGGCATGGAACTACCTCACGCCCGTGTTTTGGCCGCAGAACCTCGTCGAGTTTACGGCCGGCATGCCTAACCCGGGCCTCGCCCAGGCGCTCGTGGCCGTTGAGAACTTCAACCCCATGTACCACTTCGTCGTCTACTTCCGCGACGTCATGATGTATGGGACGATCCCCGGCCTGCAGGAGAACCTCATTTGCCTTGCGTTTGCCCTCGGCACGCTTGCAGTGGGCATCCTCGTGTTCCGTAAGACGCAGCACAAGTTCATCCTGTACATCTAAGGGAGGCGCACGCAGCACATGAGCGACGAAAGCATGCAAACGCCCGACGTGAGCCATGCGGCGCCGGCGAAGGACACGCGCGACGTCATTGTGGACGCCAGCCACGTCAGTATGGTGTTCAACATGGCCTCAGAACAGCTCAATAGCCTCAAGGAGTACTTCATCAAGCTCATGAGGCACGAGCTGATGTTCAAGGAGTTTCGCGCCCTCAACGACATCACGTTCCAGGTTCGCCGCGGCGACGTGTTCGGCCTCGTCGGCACGAACGGCTCCGGCAAGTCCACGATGCTCAAGATCGTGGCGGGCGTGCTTGAGCCCTCGGAAGGCAGCTGCACCGTGCACGGTACGATCGCGCCGCTCATCGAGCTCGGCGCCGGCTTCGATATGGAGCTAACGGCGCGAGAGAACATCTACCTCAACGGCGCGCTGCTCGGCTACTCCAAGCAGTTCATCAACGAGCACTTCGACGACATCGTCGACTTCGCCGAGCTGCGCGACTTTCTGGACATGCCGCTCAAGAACTACTCGTCGGGCATGGTGGCGCGCATCGCGTTCTCCATCGCGACCTCGACGCGCCCCGATCTGCTCATCGTCGACGAGACGCTCTCTGTCGGCGACTTTCTGTTCCAGCGCAAGTGCGAGGAGCGCATCCAGCGCCTCATCAACGACGACAACGTCACGGTCATGATCGTCAGCCACGAGACGTCACAGATCGAGCGCCTGTGCAACAAGGCCGTGTGGATCGAGAAGGGGCACTTGCGCCAATTCGGCCCGGCAAGCGAGGTCTGCGCGGCCTATCGCAGCCTGGGCGCCTAGAGAAGGAGCGCGCATGACCACGCAGAACATCGACGTCACGCTCATCGTGCCGACGTACAACACGGGCGCCTTTCTCGACCAGGCCCTGTCGACAGCGCGTCAGAACGACGTCGCTCGCATGGAGATCCTCGCCGTCAACGACGGTTCGACCGACGACAGCCTCTCCATCATGCGGCGCCACGAGCAGGAAGACCCGCGCGTGCGCGTCATCGACAAGCCGAACGGAGGCTACGGCTCAGCCTGCAACCGTGGGCTGTCTGAGGCGCGCGGTACCTATGTCGCCATCCTTGAGCCTGACGACTACGTGCGTCCGCACTTCTACGACGAGATGCTCGCGTTCGCGCGGACGTTCCCCGAGCTGCCCGACGTCGTGAAGACGCCCTACACGCGCGTTTACCTGCCGTGCACGCCCAAGGAGCGCCTGTACCACTGCGCGTACGCCCACCGGCTCACGCTGGCACACCAGCCGTTCACGATCTTTGATGAGCCACGCCTGCTTCAGCACCACCCCAGCATCTGGTCGGCCATGTACCGCCGCGCGTTTCTCGAGGAGCACGGCATCCGCTTTAAGGAGGCCAAGGGCGGCGGCTGGGTTGACAATCCGTTCCTCGTCGAGACGCTGTGCCAGGCACGCTCCATCGTGTTCCTCGAGAAGGAGTTCTACTGCTACCGAGAGGACCTGCCCGGTTCGTCGTCCATGCTGCGCGCGACCAATCTGGCGTTTGAGCGTTGGAACGACATGACGGACGTCCTCGATCGCCTCGGCGTAGACGACGCCGGCGTGCGCCGCGCCCACGCAGTTCGCGGCGTGTCGTACCTCTCGGGCATTATGGAGGAAGCCAAGATCGCCGGCAGCGACGCTGAGACGCAGATGCGCCACATGTTCGAGCGCATGCCGGTCGACAGCGTCTTCACGAACCCGAACATCTCCAACCCCATCAAGACGCTGTTCTGTACCGTCCGGGGCATCGAGCCGACGTTCGACAAGGGCCTGTACCGCCGCGCACTCGTGAACGAGTTCGTCTACAGCGTGCGCAACAACGGCCTGGGCTTCGGCCTGTCGCGCTTCGCCCTGTTCATGGGGCGTCGCTCGCGCATCAGCCGCAACAACCCCAACATCACGCGGGGCGCCGGCATCTAGCTTGCACCCGTTCGCCGTGGTGATCGGGTGCGCGGGGTATGCAAGAGCAGTGGTGAGCGCTACACTACGTCTGACCTTTAAGCGCGGTACTGAGAGACCGACAAGGTGGCGCAGATGAAGACAGCGTACGACTCACAACCTCATCGTATAGCGGGACGTCCGGACGCGCGACGCGCGTGCGGGCGTCCTTTTTTGTGCGTCAGCGTTAGGAAGGAGGAGGCATGAGCGATACCACCACGTTCGCTCCCAAGGCCATCGTCATGGACGGCGAGGCCATAGAGCGCGCGCTCACGCGCATGGCCCACGAGATCCTCGAGACGAACGACGGCGCGTCAAACCTGGCGCTCGTCGGCATCGTCACGCGCGGCAAGGTGCTCGCAGAGGCGCTGGCCAGCCGCATCGAGCAGATCGAGGGCGTGAAGGTGCCGCTCGGCTCGCTTGACATCAGCCTATACCGCGACGACTTCGGCACGCGCCTGTCGCCCGTGCTCCACGACACGTCGCTACCGTTCACGCTCGACGGGACGACGGTCGTGCTCGTCGACGACGTGCTGTTCACGGGCCGCACGATCCGCGCTGCGCTCGACGCCCTCATGGACTACGGCCGCCCCTCGTGCGTGCGCCTGGCCGTCGTCGTGGATCGCGGCCATCGCGAGCTGCCCATCCGTGCCGACTACGTGGGCAAGAACGTGCCGTCCTCCCGTGCGGAGACCGTGCGCGTCGCCCTGCCGCCCTTCGACGACCACGCGGCCGTCGAGATCTGGGACGGGGCCACGTGGAAGCAGGCCAAGGCCGCCCGCGCGAGCGCAAAGGGAGGCAACCTCTGATGCTGAGCGTGCGCAACCTCATCAACACGACGGACCTCACCGTCGACGACATCGAGCAGATCCTCACGGCGGCGCACACGTTCGAGCAGGTGAACTCGCGCGCCATCAAAAAGCTACCCACGCTGCGCGGGCGCTCGATCGTCAACCTGTTCCTCGAGCCCTCGACGCGCACGAAGAGCTCGTTCGAGCTGGCGTGCAAGCGCCTGGGCGCCGACACGCTGTCCGTGGCCGGGTCTTCGTCGTCCGTCGTTAAGGGCGAGTCGCTCGTCGACACGATCCAGACGCTTGACGCCATGGGTGTCGACATGTTCATCTGCCGCGCCAAGTTCGCCGGCTCGCCCGAGATCATCGCCCGCACGACACAGGCGCGCGTCATCAACGCCGGCGACGGCAAGCACGCGCACCCCACGCAGGCCCTGCTCGACCTCTACACGATCCGCAAGCACCTGCCGAGCTTCGAAGGCCTGCGCGTCGGCATCGTCGGCGACTGCATCCACTCGCGCGTCGTGGGCTCGCTCGCTCCGGCGCTGACGAAGATGGGCGCCCGCGTCACGCTCGTTGGCCCGCACGCATTCATGCCGGCCCGCCCCGACGTGCTCGGCGCCGACTTCACGGACGACCTCGACGCCGTCCTGCCCGAGCTCGACGTCCTGTACATGCTGCGCGTCCAGAGCGAGCGCCTCGACGGGGCAACGCTGCCCTCCGAGCGCGAGTACCGCACGCTGTTCGGCGTGGACGGGAAGCGCTTTGCGCATGCCAAGCCGACGGCCATCGTCATGCACCCCGGTCCTGTCATGCGCGGCGTCGAGCTGAGCTCCGAGGTCGTTGACGACGCCCGCTGCGTCAAGAACGAGCAGGTCAACTCCGGCGTCTCCGTGCGTATGGCCGCCATCTACCTGCTGCTGGGAGGAGAAGCCAATGGCATATCTGATTAAGGGCGCCCGCGCCGTCGATCCGCAGGTCGACCTCGACGCCGTCGTTGACGTGCTGCTCGCTGACGACGGCACGATCGCCGCGCTCGGCGACGCCGTGCAGGCCCCCGAGAGCTGCACTGTCATCGACGGTGCCGGCAAGGTGCTTGTGCCCGGCCTGTTCGACATGCACGTCCACTTCCGCGACCCCGGCCAGGAGTACAAGGAGACGATCGAGGGCGGCGTGCGCTCGGCAGCCAAGGGCGGCTACACCGACGTCGCCACGATGCCTAACACAAACCCCGTCACGGATACGGGCGCGCTCATCGAGTTCCAGCGCGCCAAGGCTCAGCGCGCAGGCTTGGCGCGCGTGCACCCCATCGGCGCCATCACGAAGGGGGAGAAGGGCGAGGGCCTAGCCGACATCGCTGACATGGCTGCGGCTGGGGCCTGCGCGTTTTCCGACGACGGGCGCGGTGTGCAGCTTGCCGGCATGATGCGCTCCGCCATGGACTACATCGCCCAGTTCAACCTGCCCGTCATCTCGCACTGCCAGGACGAGTCGCTCGTCGGCCACGGCGTCGTCAACGAGGGTGCCGTCTCGACGCGCCTTGGCTTGGCGGGCTGGCCGGCGCTGGGCGAGGAAGTCCAGGTCGACCGCGACATCGAGATCGCCAGGCTCACGGGCTGCCCCTTCCACGCCGCCCACGTCACGACGGCGGCTGGTGTCGCCTACGTCACACGCGCCAAGGAGGAAGGCGCCGACGTCACGTGTGAGGTGTGCCCGCACCACCTGTTCCTCACCGAGGACGACATCACGGACGCCTACGACACGAACTACAAGATGAACCCGCCGCTGCGCACAGCACAGGACGCCGCGGAGCTGCGTGCGGCCCTGTGCGACGGGCGTATCGACTGCCTTGTGAGCGATCACGCGCCCCACGCGCCCCACGAGAAGGACCTCGAGTTCGAGCGCGCGCCGTTCGGCATCGTCGGCCTCGAGACGGAGCTTCCGCTCGTACTCACGCACCTCGTGAACCCCGGCCTCATGACCTGGCAGCGCCTCGTCGAGGTCACGGCTATCAACCCGCGTCGCATCTGCCGCCTCGCACCCGTGCGCATCGAGGTCGGCGGAGAGGCGACGCTCACGCTCATCGACCCGCACGCACCGTTCACCGTGACGCGCGAGTTCATGGCAGGATCGCAGTCCAACACGCCCTTCCTGGGCGCCGAGCTCGACGGCCGCGCGACGCACGCTTTCGTCGCCGGTCGCGCAATACTGGAGAACGGAGAGGTGGTGTCCCAGTGAACCCGCTGGTAGATGATGGTTCGACCCCCCGCGCCCTGCTTGCTCTCGAAGACGGATCCACGTTTTTGGGCTGGGCGGCAGGCGCCGAGGGCGAGACGTTCGGCGAGATCGTGTTCAACACGTCCATGGTGGGCTACCAGGAGATCGTGAGCGATCCTTCCTATGCCGGCCAGATCGTGACGCTGACCTACCCGCAGGTCGGCAACTACGGCGTCACCGACCTGGACGTCCAGAGCGACGTGCTGCACCTGCGCGGCCTCGTCGTGCACGACATGTGCCGCACGCCGAGCAACTGGCGCAGCCAGGGCAGCCTGCCCGACATGCTCAAGAAGCGCGGCGTCGTCGCCATCGAGGGCATCGACACGCGCGCCCTCACGCTGACGATCCGCGACAAGGGCGCCATGCGCGCGGCCATCTCGACGACCGACCTCGACCCGACAAGCCTCGTCGCCCGTGTCCAGGCCGCCCCGCGCATCTCGGAACACAACTTCGTGCCCGACGTGTCACCCAGCGAACCTGTGACGCACCCGGCTCAGGGCGAGCGTCGCTTCAAGGTCGTGGCCTACGACTGCGGCGAGAAGCTCGGCATCCTCAAGAACATGACGAAGCTCGGCTGCGAGGTCACAGCCGTGCCGTGGGACACGCCTGCCGAGAAGGTGCTGGAGATGGACCCCGACGGCGTGTTCTTCTCCAACGGCCCAGGTGACCCCGAGCAGGTCGGCCCCACGGCCCAGGCTGCCCGCGAGCTGCTAGGCAAGAAGCCGATCTTCGGCATCTGCCTGGGCAACCAGCTGCTCTCCATCGCAGCCGGCGGCCAGATCGAGAAGCTGCCCTACGGCCACCACGGTGGCAACGAGCCCGTCATGAACCTGCTGACGGGCAAGGTCGAGATCACGGCCCAGAACCACAACTACGGCCTCGTGTTCGATGAGTCGTTCGGTCCCATCGTGCCCGAGCTGTCCGGCGGTCGCACGGAGCACGTCGCCGACCTGCGCGAGTGGTCGCGCGCCGGCATCGCGCCCGTCGTTCAGAACGAACGTTACGGCCGCATCCGCCTCACGCACGTCAACCTCAACGACGGCACGCCCGAGGGCATCCAGTTCCTCGACGTCCCGGCGTTCTCCGTGCAGTACCACCCCGAGTCGTGCCCCGGCCCCGTCGACGCGAGCTACATCTTCACGTCGTTCTGCCGCCTGATGGAGGGCCAGCGCGACGACTACCTTGCCATCGACGTCCGCGAAGGGAGGCGCTTCTAGTGCCGCGTCGCAGTGACATCAAGAAGATCCTCGTCATCGGCTCCGGCCCCATCGTCATCGGCCAGGCGTGCGAGTTCGACTACTCGGGCACGCAGGCCTGCCGCGCGCTGCGCGCCGAGGGCTACGAGGTCGTGCTCGTCAACTCCAATCCCGCCACGATCATGACGGACCCCGACACGGCGGACCGCACGTACATCGAGCCCATCACCGTCGAGGCCGTCTCTCAGGTCATCGAGAAGGAGCGCCCCGACGCCCTGCTGCCGAACATGGGCGGCCAGACGTCGCTGAACTGCGCCGTTGCCCTGGGTGACGCCGGCGTTCTCGAGAAGTACGGCGTTGAGGTCATCGGCTGCGACCTCAACTCCATCCGTACCGGCGAGGACCGCGAGCTGTTCGCCGAGGCCATGAAGGACATCGGCCTATCCGTGGCCCGCAGCGGCTTCTGCTACTCCATGGCCGACGCCGAGCGCGTCGCCGAGGAGATCGGCTTCCCGCTCGTCGTGCGCCCGTCGTTCACGCTCGGCGGTGCCGGCGGCGGCATGGCCTACGACATGAAGCAGCTGCGCGACATCGTCGAGCAGGGCCTCGACCTCTCCGCCAACCACGAGGTGCTCGTTGAGCAGAGCCTCGAGGGGTGGAAGGAGATCGAGATGGAGGTGATGCGCGACCGCGCTGGCAACGGCATCATCATCTGCTCTATCGAGAACCTCGACCCCATGGGCGTGCACACGGGCGACTCCATCACCGTCGCGCCGTGCCAGACGCTCTCCGACGTCGAGCTGCAGCGCCTGCGCGACTACTCGCTCGCCATCCTCGAGCGCGTCGGCGTGGCCACAGGCGGCTCCAACGTGCAGTTCGCCGTCAACCCCGACGACGGCCGCGTCGTCGTCATCGAGATGAACCCGCGCGTCAGCCGCTCGTCGGCGCTCGCGTCCAAGGCGACGGGCTTCCCCATCGCCAAGGCGGCGGCCCTGCTCGCCGTCGGCTACACGCTCGACGAGATCACAAACGACATCACGCGCGTCACACCCGCCTGCTTCGAGCCGTCCATCGACTACTGCGTCGTCAAGGTGCCGCGCTTCGCGTTCGAGAAGTTCAAGGGCACGGACGAGACGCTCACGACGCGTATGAAGTCCGTCGGCGAGGTCATGTCCATCGGCCGCACGTTCGAAGAGGCGCTCGAGAAGGCCTTCCGCTCGCTGGAGCAGGGCCACGCCGGCCTGGGCGCAGACGGCAAGGACGACTTCGACGAGGCGCGCTTCCGCGAGCTGCTGAGCCGCCCGACGCCCGAGCGCCTGTTCTACGTGGCGGAGGCGCTGCGCCGCGACTGGGACGTCGACGACATCTTCGAGCTTACGCACATCGACCGCTGGTTCCTCGACCGTATGCTCGACCTCGTGCGCGCCGAGCGCCGCATCGCCGAGCTCGGCCTTGACGGCCTCGATGCCGAGCGCATGCTGCAGGCCAAGAGCCTCGGCTTCTCCGACGTGCAGATCGCCCACCTCACGGGCTCCGATGAGGACAGCGTGCGCGCGCGCCGCAAGGAACTCGGCGTGCTGCCCGTCATCAAGACCGTCGACACGTGCGCCGGCGAGTTCCCGGCCCGTACGAGCTACCACTACAAGACGTACCAGGTCGGCGGCGCCACCGAGTTCCACGAGGCGGACAAGCCCCGCGCCGTCATCCTGTCGGCCGGCCCCAACCGCATCGGCCAGGGCATCGAGTTCGACTATTGCTGCGTCCACGCGGCCTACGCGCTGTCGGCCAAGGGCTACGAGACCGTCATGGTCAACTGCAACCCCGAGACGGTGTCGACGGACTACGACACGTCCGACCGCCTGTACTTCGAGCCGCTGACGTTCGAGGACGTCATGGACATCGTCGAGCTCGAGAAGCCCGCCGGCGTCATCTGCACGCTCGGCGGTCAGACGCCCATCAACCTGGCCGCACGCCTGCACAAGGCCGGCGTGCCCATCATGGGGACGCAGCCCGACGCTCTCGACCTCGCCGAGGACCGCGAGCGCTTCAGCGAGCTGCTCGACCAGCTCGACATCGCCTACCCGCCGTCGTCGACGGCCGAGACGTACGACGAGGCAGTCGACGTCGCCAAGCGCATCGGCTTCCCGCTGCTCGTGCGCCCCAGCTACGTGCTGGGCGGCCGCGGCATGGCCATCGTGTACGACACGAAGAGCCTGCGCGGCTACATGGACGAGGCGGCGCACGTCTCGCCCGACCACCCCGTCTACCTCGACGCCTTCCTCGAGGACGCCATCGAGCTCGACGTGGACGCCCTATGCGACGACCACGAGTGCTACGTCGGCGCCGTGCTCGAGCACATCGAGGAGTGCGGCATCCACTCCGGTGACTCGGCCTGCTGCACGCCGCCGTTCACGCTGTCGGACAAGATCGTCGAGCGCGTGCGCGACGTGACGCGCCGCCTCGCGCTTGCCTGCCACGTCGTCGGCCTACTCAACGTGCAGTACGCGGTCAAGGACGAGCAGATCTTCGTCATCGAGCTCAACCCGCGCGCCAGCCGCACTGTGCCGTTCGACTCCAAGGCTACGGGCGTGCCGCTTGCCAAGTACGCCGCCCGCATCATGGCGGGGGAGAAGATCGCCGACCTCAACCTGCCGGCAGAGGGTCGCGAGCTCGGCTACTATGCCGTGAAGGAAGCCGTCATGCCCTGGGGCCGCTTCCCGGGCGCTAACGTCGTGCTCGGCCCCGAGATGAAGTCGACGGGCGAGGTCATGGGCGTGGCGGAAAGCTTCCCGGCCGCGTACGCCAAGACGCAGCTCGCCATCGACTACTCGCTGCCCACGGGCGGCACGGCGTTCATCTCCGTGTGCGATCGCGACAAGCGCGCCATCGCGCCCATCGCCCGTGACCTGGCCAACCTGGGCTTCAAGATCGTCGCGACGTCCGGCACGGCCAAGACGCTGCGTGCGGCCGGCATCGCGTGCGAGACGACGCGCCGTATGAGCGAGATGCACCCCAACATCGGCGACGCCATCGCCTCGGGCGAGATCTCGCTCATGATCAACACGCCGCGCGGCCAGGACACCCGCAGCGACGGCTTCCTGCTGCGCAGCGAGGCCGTGCGCCACGGGCTGTGCTACATGACGACCATGAGCGCCGCAACGGCCCTCGTGCAGGCCATTCAGACCGTGCAGCACACAGCACTGCCCGTCTACGCCCTGCAGGACCTCGCGACCCTCGCGAACCACTAGGCGAGAAGAAGGAGAGGAGCAAACGTGCCCACCCCCTCAACGGCGACGCGCCACACGCTGACCGTCGTCTCGAACGAGCCCATGACGTGCGACGTCATGCGCATGCGCTTCACCTGCCCCGAGCTTGCCCGCTCCATCGAGCCGGGCCAGTTCTTTGACCTCGCCGTTCCGGGCGACCCGAGCCAGCTCGTCCGCCTGCCGTTTTCGTACTCGGCAGCCGACGCCCAGACGGGCGAGGTCGAGTTCGGCTACCTGCTCAACGGCGACGGCACGCGCCGCCTCGCGCAGGTCAAGCCGGGCGCGCAGCTCGACGTGCTCGGCCCGTGCGGCCACGGCTGGCGCTTCCCCGAGGGCATGAAGGCCGCCCTGCTCGTGGGCGGTGGTTCGGGCGTCGTGCCGCTCGTAAGCCTGGCCCGCGAGCTCATCGCGCGCGGCGTGGCCGTCGACTTCATCGAGGGCGCCGCTGCCGAGCGCCGTGTCATCTTCACGGACGACCTGCGCGAGATGGGCGTGCGCACCCTCGAGATCGCCACGGACGATGGGTCCGTCGGCATCAAAGGTTATGCCAGCGTGCCGTGCGAGCAGATGCTCGCCGACAACGCCTACGACGTCGTGTACGTTTGCGGCCCTACACCGATGATGCGCGGCATCGCACAGATCGTCGACAAGGCCGGCGTCGCGTGCCAGGTGTCCATGGAGAAGATGATGACGTGCGGCTTCGGCGCCTGCGCCACGTGCGTCTGCGACACGACGGGCGGCCGCAAGGGCGTCTGCATGGCTGGCCCCGTGTTCGACGCGAAGGAGGTCGTCTGGTGAGCAAGGTGAACATGGCCGTCAACCTCGGCGGCATCCCCATGAAGAACCCGGTGAACACCGCAGCCGGCACGTTCGGCGCCGGCTGGCAGTTCTCCAACCTCATGGACGTGTCCAAACTCGGCGCGTTCACGACGAAGGGTGCGGCCAGCGTCGCGTGGCCTGGCAACCCCCAGCCGCGTATGACGGAGGTCAAGTGCGGCGTCATGAACTCCGTGGGCCTGCAGAACCCCGGCGTCCGCGGCCTCGTCGAGGAGTCGGGCGAGTACCTGGCCGACATGAGCACGAAGACGAGTGTCATCTGCCAGGTGGCCGGCCACTCCGTCGCCGAGTACGTCGAGGCCGTCGAGCTGTTCGAGGAGCTCGCCCCCTGGGCGGCCGGCCTCGAGATCAACATCTCGTGCCCCAACATCGCCGCCGGCGGCTGCGCCATGGGCTCGACGCCCGAGGGCGCGTCCGAGGTCATCAAGGCCTGCCGCGCCGCCACGAAGCGCCCGCTGCTCGTCAAGATGGCGCCCGAGCGCGTGCCCGAGGTCGCCCGCGCCTGCGAGGCGGCCGGCGCTGACGTGCTGACCGTCATCAACTCCATCCCCGGCATGGCCATCGACGTGCGCACGCGCAAGAGCAGGCTCGCGCGTCCCACGGGCGGCCTGTCTGGCCCCTGCTTGCACCCCATCGCGCTGCGCATGGCGTGGGAGGCGTGCAACGCCGTGTCCATCCCCGTGTGCGGCGTCGGCGGCATCACGTCGGGCGTCGACGCGGCCGAGTTCATCCTGGCGGGCTGCACGGCCGTCTCCGTCGGCCTGCAGAACCTCGTCGAGCCCGGCAGCGCCCTACGCATCCTCGCAGAGCTTGAGGAGTGGGCCGAGAGCCAGGGCGTCAAGGACATCAACGAGCTCATCGGGGCGTTCGAATGCTAGGGGAGGGCGACGCTTCCATGAGCCCCGTTGCCGAACGCGTCATCGTCGCCATGGACTGCACGCACGAGCGCGCTCTCGAGCTTGCCGACCTCATGGCCGGCAAGCTCGCGTGGGCCAAAGTGGGCATGGAACTGTTTTACGCTGCCGGCACCCCTGTCGTACGCGACCTCAAGGCGCGCGGCCTACACGTGTTCCTCGACCTGAAGCTGCACGACATCCCCAACACGGTGCGCCAGGCGGCGCGCGTGCTCGCGGGCCTGGGCGTCGACATGCTCACGATTCACGCCGGCGGCGGCCCCGCCATGGTCGCCGCCGCGCGCGCGGGCCTCGACGAGGGTGCCGAGGCCGCCGGCCTTCCCGCGCCGAAGTTACTCGCCGTCACGGTGCTCACGAGCATGGATGACGAGGCGCTGGCGTCGGTCGGCGTGAATCGTCCCGCCGCCGAGCAGGCGGTGCTTCTGGCACGGATGGCCTATGCGTCCGGCGCGGACGGCGTCGTCTGCTCGGCGCAGGAGTCCACCGCCATGCGCGCTGCGCTGGGGGAGGACGCCCTCATCGTGACGCCGGGCATCCGCCCCGCCGGCGCCGACGCAGGTGACCAGGCGCGCGTCGTGACGCCGGGCGCCGCCATCGCGGCGGGCTCGACGCACCTCGTCGTGGGCCGTCCCATCACGAGGGCCGCCGACCCGCTCGCCGCGCTCCTTTCCGTCGAATCCGAGGTCGCCGAAGCGCTCTCGTAAGGCATCGCTAGGGGGCAGGCGCGGGTCACCCGCCACGCGTCTGCCCCCAAACGGGGTTCCACTCATCGTGCAATTTCGTGCGGATGCTTGAAAACGCGCAGGTGGTGGGATACCCTCTACGAGGCTTTAAAAACACAGCCGCTCGTTTTGCCACGTATGCAAGCGGGCGGTACGCAGTGATACGCAGACTACGTTTGGAGGCACCATGGCTCTCCCCCAGCTTTCCGCCGAGGACCGTCAGAAGTATCTCAAGAAGGCCGAGGAGGCTCGCCGCGCTCGTGCGCAGCTGCGCGAGGACATCAAGTCCGGTCAGGTCTCCCTGCAGGAGGTCTTCGAGATGGACGATGACGTCGCCAAGCGTATGAAGGTCTCCATCCTTATCGAGTCTCTGCCTGGCTATGGCAAGGCCAAGGCCGCCAAGATCATGGAAGAGCTCAGCATTTCCGAGTCGCGCCGCGTTCAGGGTCTGGGCATCCGTCAGCGCGAGCAGCTCATCGAGAAGCTCGGCAAGTAGGCAGCCTTGCGTAGGAGGCTGTTCGTCTTCTCAGGACCTCCGGGGGCGGGGAAGGGCACGGTCATCGCGCGCGTACGCGCCGTCCGTCCCGACCTCGCCCTCAGCGTGTCTGCGACGACCCGTGCCCCGCGCCCAGGCGAGGTAGACGGCGTCTCGTATCACTTCCTCAGCGACGCCCAGTTCGACGAGCTCGTTGCGACCGGCGGGTTCCTTGAGTGGGCGCACGTGCACGACCACCGCTACGGTACGCCTCGGCTTCACGTTGAGCAGGTGCTCGAAAAGAGCTCCCTCATCCTGGAGATCGACCCCCAGGGCGCCTTTAACGTCCGGGAGAGCATGCCTGATGCCGTGCTCGTCTTCATCGCCCCGCCCAGCCTCGACGTGCTGCGCGAGCGACTGACTGGACGGGGCACCGAGGACGAGGCCTCGCTGGCCAAGCGCCTCTCCGACGTCCAGTCGTTCATGGACGCGTCGACACGCTATGATGAAGTGGTGGTCAACGACGTGTTGGACGACACGGTCGCCCAGGTGCTTGCTATCATAGACCGTTACGAGAATTGCTAGTTTCGAGGCGTATTCCACCACCATACGGTGGATCGCCGTTTTCTGGAGGCCTGTGCCATGTCTGTTGTGAACCCCACCATCGACGACCTGCTGTCGGTCACCGACGAGAATCGCTTCCTGCTCTGTGAGCTGGCCGCTCGCCGTGCCTGCGACATCAACGACATGATGCGCAACCAGCACAACCGCGCTGAGCAGCTCGCCGACATCGAGGACGTCTCCATGTTCATGAGCGACGACGAGGGACGTGCGCCCAACCCCCTGTCCATCGCCTTCGACGAGCTTGCACCGCGCAAGGACGACGAGGGCACTCCTGAGCCGGGCCTCATCAGCTACGACGCCGCCACGCTCCACCGCGACCTCGGTCTTGACGACGAGGCTGTTTCCGACGCCAGCGCCGAATAGCAAAAGGCAGGGATAGCCCAGCATGGCCTCGTACGTCTGCCTCGTTCACTACCACGAGATCGGCCTCAAGGGCAACAACCGCAGCAACTTCGAGAAGAGGCTCGTCCTGAATCTTAGGGCGTGCCTCTCTCATACTGCGGCCACGTCCGTTGAGCGTATCTCTGGCCACGTCCTTGTACGCATGGAGCCCAAGGCAAGCGCCGATGAGGTAGCCGTCGTCTTCGAGCGCGTGCTCAAGACGCCGGGCGTCGCACGCGTGTCACTTGCCCAGTGCTGCGAGCTCTCGAGCGAGGACTACTGCCGCGCAGCCTACGAGGAGCTCATGGCGTCGGGCGACTTCACGACGTTCAAGGTAAGCGCGCGCCGCTCGAACACCGACTACCCGCTTGGCTCGCTCGACCTCAACCGCGAAGTCGGCTCGTATCTCTGTGAGCGCCTCCCCGACAAGCTCGTTCGCATGAAGGGGCAGGATCGCACCGTTTTCGTGTACGTTATCCAAGGCAGCGCGTACGTGTACGTGAGCACGGAAGAGGGCGTCGGCGGTCTTCCCGTCGGCAGTGCTGGTAAGGTCATCTCACTCATCTCGAGCGGCATCGACTCGCCAGTCGCGTCGTGGGAGATCATGCGCCGCGGCGCTGTCGTCATCGGACTTCACTTCTCAGGACGCCCCCAAACGACCGACACGTCCGAATGGCTTGTGCAAGACCTCATGGAGCGCCTTGCCCCGGCAGGCGGCTTTGGCAGGCTGTATGTCGTGCCGTTCGGCGACATACAGCGCGCAATCGCAAGCGCCGTCCCCGATGATCTGCGCATCCTCATGTACCGGCGCATGATGTTTGCGTTCGCTTGCCGCCTGGCACGCGTCGAGGGCGCAAAGGCGCTCGTGACAGGCGAGTCGCTGGGCCAGGTCGCCTCGCAAACGCTCGAGAACATCATGGTGACGGACGAAATGGCAACGCTTCCCGTGCTGCGCCCGCTCATCGGTAGTGACAAACGCGAGATCATGCGGCGTGCCGAACAGCTCGGCACGCTCGAGATTTCGACTGAGAAAGCCGACGACTGCTGCACGCTGTTCATGCCGCGCAGCCCCGAGACGCACTGCACGCTGCGCAAGGCGCACGCCGCTTGGGACCTGTTCGATCACGAAGCCATGCTCGACGACATGATGGGCCTACTCGAGTACCGCAGCTTCGACTGTCCGTCGTACGTGGCGCCGCGCGCCTGGTGGCGTCCCCACGAGACGCTGGCACCGGCAGGTCCGGCCGAGTCACGCAAGGATGTACGCGCTGCGGAGGCCGCACCATCAAAGGCTAACGGCGAGTAGCCACGACATCTTCTGTTCTGCCTACGAGGCCGCCCTGACGGAAGTCGAGATCCGTCTGGGCGGCTTTTCTGTGGGTGGCCCGATCTGATGAGCGTCTTACAGTGCCTTACGCCGCAGGTCAGAGAGCACGTTGTCAGATCTGCGTCAGACGTGATCGAACAGTTTGCTGGCAGACGATGCCCGAGAGCCCTTGCCTCCTACCCTGGAACATCGGGAGGCGATGGAGATGCAGATTTCTCGAGACGAGTTCAGGCAGCGCCAAGGCTCGCAGCAAGACGGAGTTGCAAGGAGCACCGCCGCGCGGGGCCGTCGATCTCGCAATGTCAGAGACGACGCGCCTTGCGTCTATGCAGCTCCGGGGCACGGGCCTTCCATTGACGCGCCGTTTTACAGCAACGCAGACATCCATACCGAAAGAGCGGGGCTGGCCGAAAGCTTACGCCTCTCGGAGGTGCCAAGGCCCGTCCTCGTTGCCCTCATCGTGCTCGTTGCGCTTGCGATCGCGGCAGGTCTCGTCTTGCGCGCGCAGCTGTGCACGAGCGGCGTCACGATTCCGCGACACGATGATCTATCACTCGACGGCACACGGCCTGTCTCGGATACGGGTGATATGGTCGATAACTTTGTCCAGGCAGGCAGCCCCGCCCAGGAAGCCGTGCCGGAACAGGCAGCCGATCCACGCGACGCGTCCAACGGCAGAGCCGATACGGGCGTCCCCGTGCTCGTCGAAGGCGGGGGAGAGCCAGCCGAGAGCCGTATCGCCGTACACGTTGCAGGAGCCGTCGAGCACCCGGGTGTGTACGAGCTGCCCGACTCGGCGCGCGTTAAGGACGCGGTCGACGCGGCGGGAGGCCCGGCCGCAGACGCAGACCTTGACGAGCTCAACCTTGCCGAGCATATCAGAGATGGCATGAAGATCCGCGTCCCCTTTGTGGGCGAGCAGGCAGAGGTCAGCGGTGGGGAGCAGGAGACACCGGCAAGCACGAGCTCAGCCACGCCAACGCTCGTCAACATCAACACGGCAGACATCTCTCAGCTTGAGACCCTGCCCGGCATCGGGCCCTCCACCGCACAGGCCATCGTTGACGAACGCGCGTCAGGCGGGCCGTTTTCCGCGCCGGAAGACCTCTTGAGGGTCAGCGGCATCGGCAACAAGAAGTTTGCCAAGCTCCAGGGGTTGATCTGCGTATGACGCCCTCGCGCCACGCCCAGATCGCCAAACGACTCCACGCGAAACTGAGACGTCGGGCCTCCCTTGGCGCGCGAGCCAGCGACGCACCGCACCGGCCCATCCTCTCGCCTCTGCTCCTGTCTCTAGCGTGCGCCTGGGGAGCCGCACGTGCGAGCGTGTCTGCGGGGACTGCGGCGGCGTTCGGGGAGCGCTGGCTCGGAGTTGAGCCTTACCTGCTCCTCGCGCTCCTGTGCATGGCCATACTGGCGACAGGCCTTGCCACCTCGTGCCGCCTTGCGCCCGCGCGTCCGTTCGTCATTCTCGCTCTCACAGGCCTGCTTGGCGGCGGAATAGCGGGCGGCATGTTCATTGAGGAAACGCTGACGGCAGGGGATCATCTGAGGTCAGAGCCCGTTTCAGCGTATGCGTTCATCGTTGAGACGGACCCGAAGGTGGGATCAAGGGGCGAGATCTCGTTCGAAGCGTCCGCCATCCCAGACAACCTTGACAACGAGGCCGTGCCCGGCACGCACGTCCGCGTGACGCTTCCGGCTGATGCAGCCACACGGGAGCCGCTGCGCATGGGCCGCCGCGTACGCCTCGTCGGAAGTTGGGAAAAGCCAGATGCGAGCGAGTGGGGCAGGACGTTGCTTGCCCGGGGCTGCGCCGCCGGCATCAAGGCAAAGCGCTGCAGTATCGAGGGCAGCCAACGGGGAGTTGTCGGTGCAATCCGGCGTATGCGGGCATATCTTCTGGACGCCATCGAGTCGCGCGACGACCCCGGGCGCGCCCTTGTCGCCGGCGTCGTCCTCGGCGAGCAGGCGTCGCTTTCCACATACCCCGTAAGCAAAGACTTCGCGAACCTGGGCCTCACGCACCTCGTAGCGGTCTCAGGCTCGCACCTTGCCGTCATAGCCGGCATTATGAGCATCGGCCTAGGTGGCCTGAGGCTGCGCCCCGGGGTGCGTCTGACGACGCAGATCATCGTTCTCGGAGCCTACGTCATCCTCAGCGGGCTGCAGCCAAGCGCCTTGCGTTCGTTCGCCATGGTGCTGGCAGCGCAAGTCGCCACGGTATCCGGCAGGCGCGCCCACGTTCCCTCCGCGCTGGGTGCCGCCGCCCTGCTTATGCTGCTCTTTGACCCGTCAAACGCCGCAGGTATGGGCTTTACGCTCTCGGTCCTGTCGATCCTCGGCATTAGCACGCTATCTGGCCTCGTTGCCCATTGGATCACATCTCTCACGCATCCAATATGCATGCCAGGAGGGCTACGTGACTCCCTCGCACTCACGCTCGTCTCCCAGGTGCTCACGATGCCCGTGACCTTGCCCGCGTTCGGCGTGCTCCCTGTGCTGTCGCCCCTGGCAAACGTGTTACTCGCGCCCGTCATGACCGCCCTGCTCCCTGTAGGGCTCGTCTGCGTTCCCCTGGCCTCGATAGCGCCTTCCGTGGCCCCAATTGCACTTGCCCCCTGCGACGCTCTCGCCAACATCGCGTGTGGACTCGCCGGCCTGCTTGCCCGTGTACCGTATGCCGCGCTGCCGTGCGACATTTCCCCCGTGCCCTGCGCACTCGTCACCATCTTCCTCGTTCTGGCCGTCTACGCCGCATGGCCGCTGCCCAGCCCCCGCACGGCGCGACTTGTGCTGGCCGTCCCCCTTGCGGCCGTCTTCCTGACGTTCATGAGCTGGCGTCTGCTGGCACCCGCACGAATTGTCGTGCTTGACGTTGGGCAGGGAGACGCCATCCTCGTGCAGCAGGGGGCCGCGTCGATGCTCGTCGATACGGGCCCTGACGACGCCGTGCTCTCAGCCCTGGCTCGCAAGCACGTCCTCCATCTCGACGCGGTCCTGCTCACGCACACCGACACCGACCACACCGGCGGCCTTGCCAACCTGCGCGGCCTCGTCGGCGTTGGACGGGTCATCGTCGCCCGGGGCGTCGGCGACCATATCCGCGCGTCTGACCCCACGCTTCAGCACGCAATAAACGATGCTTCGGGAGGGCGGGTGCAGGAGGTGCAAGCGGGCGATACCCTGCGCTTCGGGGACTTTATGCTCGACATCGCCTCGCCACAGGACGCCGTTTCTGGCGACGAGAACCCCGACTCCATTGTCGCAGTCGCCCGTTACAGCCCCGCGGGCCCTCTTTCTGAGGGTCGCTCGCTAAACGTCCTGCTCACGGGCGATGCTGAACAGGACCTGACGGGTCCCCTCGCGCGCAAGGGGTTGTTCGGTGACGTAGACGTGCTCAAAGTCGGCCATCACGGCTCCGCAGTCTCCACTTCGCCAGAGTTGCTGGCTGGATGCCTACCCGAGCTCGCCGTCGTCAGCGCTGGCGAGCACAACCGCTACGGACACCCGACACAGGCATGCAAGGACGTGCTTTCGGACGCCGACATACCCCTGCTTTGCACGATCGAGGCGGGTGATATCGAGCTTCGTCCCGGCACAGGCGGCGTTGCCGTGCGCTGCCAGCATAGGGACGCCCTGCAAGCTGTGCTTCTTCGGGCATCGTCCACGCGCACAGCCACGATGGCGAGACGTACGCTATGCTGGAGCCCGACGCGCGCCAGGCGAAAGACGCGACGAGCGGCAACCGGATGGAGGGTCACGTGGCGTCAGCGACGTTCAAAGCGAAAGGTGCGGCCTTGCTGCCCGCCTACCTCATGGTGGGGGAGGACGAGCTCAAGCAGCGCACCGCTCTCGAGCGTCTTGAGAAGCGCCTTGCTGCGAGCGGAGAGGCGGAGTTCAACCAAGACGTGCTCGATGGCGCATCGCTCAGCGACGCCGCCCTGCTGCGCTCTTCGCTCGATACGCTGCCGTTCGCGAGCGACTTCCGTCTCGTCATCATCAAGGGCGTCGACAAGGCGCCCAAGGCAACGCGTGACATGCTAGCCGACTACCTGGCGTCTCCCAACCCCACGACCGTCCTCGCCATGACGTGTGCCAAGATGCCCAAGAGCACACGGCTGTACAAAGCCGTCGCCAAGCTCGACGAGAAGGCGGTCATGGACTGCGCGCCCAAGAAGCGCTGGGAGCTTCCTCCGCAGGTCGTGGGTATGGCGCGCACGCATGGCAAGCAGATGGATCCAGAGGCCGCCGAGTTGCTTGTCCGCCTCGTCGGCGAGTCGACGACCATGCTCGACACTGAGGTGCGCAAGCTCGCGTCCACGATCGGCGACCGGACGAACATCACGGCCGCCGATGTCGAGGCCAACGTCACGCGCATCGCAGAAGTGAAGCCGTGGGACTTTCTCGACGCCGTGTGCCAGCGCGACCCCACCCTTGCGATGCGCATGCTCGACGAGATGCCCTCTCAGAGCCCCATCGGACTGTTCACACTTGCCGTCAGTCGCTTGCGCGAGCTCATCGCGGCAAAGGCGCTTGCAGAGCGTGGAACGCCCGGTATGCTCGCTCAGGCGCTCGGCATGCAGTCCTGGCAGGTGAAAAACCACGCCACATGGGCGCGCAACTACACGATGGCCGAGCTCTTGGCTGCGTTGCGCGGTGCTGCGGCCTGCGACGAGGCCCTCAAATCAACGCCGGACAAGACGCGTGCCATTCAGCGCTGGGTGCTGTCGTTCTGCACTCCCGCTCCGCAGCGCAGCCGCACGACAACGAGCTCGGGCGGACAGAGCACGCGCAGACGATAGCCCGTCGTACCCACGCCAGAGCTCACGACGAGCTGCGTCGCGCCCACGCGATAGAGGCCGCGACTATAACGTGGGAACAAGCCCTGGTTTGGCGCGATGAGAGCGCCGATGCCTGGCACGCGCACCTGGCCGCCGTGTGCATGGCCAGCGAGCGCGACGTTAACGCCCGCCCGCTCATAGTCTTCGACGCGCTCGGGGCGATGCGTCAACAGCACGGTTGCCCCACGTGAACCGGAAAGATCCCGCGCACGCTGGGCAACGTCACCAAGAAGCGACTCCCAGGCGCCGGGGTTCGTCACCGTGAGGGGCCACGGATCGCGCACGCCGCACAGCACGAGACCTGCCGGTGCAGCACCCTCCCGAGGCGAGAGCTCAACCGTCTTCCCCTCAAGCACGTGGATACCCGCCGTCTCAAAAGCGTCCCGGTTGCGCGTGAAGAGGTCATCAAAGCGCGGTAAGACCCCCTCATCTACGCGACCCTCCCCACCTTGTGCCGTGGGCACATAGAGAGACGCGGCCCGCTCCGGCGTCACGCGTCGATAAGGCAGGGGCAGTCCGTCGCTTCCCAGCGGCGTGCGCTCGTGATTGCCCGTGACGTAGTACACCGGAGCAATAGCGGAGAGTCCACGAATGAGCGCGCAGGCAGACGTGACGTCGGGGGAGTGACGATCAAGGAGATCCCCCGTAATCGCGATGACGTGAGGACGGGCGAGGCGCGCAGCGTCGAGAAGCGCATTGAGACCGCCGACAATCTCCTGCAGCGCGTTGTGGACGTCAGAAACCTGGAGTATGCGATAACCGTCATATGCGGTGTCAAGCTGGGGGAGAGCCACGTCGTAGTGGCGCGTTACCAGATGATAGTTGCCCGTCAGCCCCATTGCTACGCCTCTCAGCCGTCTCGCCGTCGCTCACACGTGCAAAAGAAAACGGGCGCCCGATCCGAAGATCGAACGCCCGCTGCGCACATACAAAAGAAAGGGAAGCCTTACGCGGCAACCTTGTTGGCGAGCTTGCGCACACCCGACTTGCGATTGGCAGCCTGGTTCTTGTGGATAACGCCCTTGGCCACAGCCTTGTCGAGAAGCTTGTAGGCATGCTGGACGGCAGCGTCGGCGGCAGCGACGTCGCCAGCCTGCACGGCAGCCTCGACCTTCTTGACAGCCGTCTTGAGCTCAGAACGGACGGCCTTGTTGCGCATACGAGCCTTCTCGTTCGTCTTGATGCGCTTCATCTGAGACTTGATGTTCGCCACTGAAGTTGTTCCCTTCGTATCTCTCAAAACATCGCAGGCCAATGCCCGCGCACATAAGCCTTAGCATTGTAGCACGTCACAACCTGCTGGGAAGACCCACAGAATCCGCCAATAACTCTGCGCAATTATCCCGCATATCCACCCCTCAAAGGGGGCTCAAAGGGCACTTAGGGTCCAGCGCTACGCAGTTTTGGCCAATGTCTAACACTCAACTCAAACAATAGAGATATACATTGAACGGTAGACTTAAGACTAAGGATTTGTAGATAGCAGCGAGATGTTTTGCCTGTTCAATGGCGCTAAGTCAGCGAAATGCATCCTGTAGATGACTTCATCCATAAAGGCTTCCCAGGTTTGTGCTCGCGACGTGACGAGAATAGTTTACCTACGCTACCTAATTGAGATTGATTCCTAATAGTGCTATCTTACGCCTAGCATGCGAGAGCAAGGGATAGTCCAGCGCATGCGGGGAGCGGGACCGCAGGGGCGGCCCCGAGGAGACGAAAGGGAACAAGCATGGATCAGCTCAATCGCAGGAGCTTTGTGAAGGCCGCAGTTGCTGCCGCCGCCGGCCTGGCCGTGCCCGCCGCAGCCTTCGCCAGTGAGGGCAAGGACGCCAAGGCCGCGTCCGCCCCGGCCGCTCTGCCCACGTATGACACCGCCACCAACTTCAACGTCGTCGCCGAGTCCACGACGAAGGTCGGCACGACGCTCGAGAACCTCAAGACGGCCATCACCGGCGAGACGGGCGCGACGACGAAGTACGCCGCTTTCGCCAAGGTTGCCGAGGAGGCCGGCTACAGCCAGATCGCCCGCCTGTTCACCTGCACCTCTGACGCCGAGAAGATCCACATCGAGCTCGAGTATGGCCTGATCACGGCCGAGGAGCCCGACTTCGAGCGTCCGACGGCTGACGCCCCCGCCGAGGCCCCGACGGACCTTAACCTGATCTCCGGCGCCAACGGCGAGATCTACGAGACCTCCGACATGTATCCCGCGTTCATCGCGAAGGCTGTCGAGGAGGGCAAGGACGACGCCGTGAACGTGTTCACGCGCGCCAAGCTCGCCGAGGGTTATCACGCCGCCCTGTACCTCCAGGCCTACAACTACATCGACAACCCCGATGAGGACAAGTTCTACCTGTGCCCCATCTGCGGCTACATCCATAAGGGCGACGACTTCGAGACCTGCCCCATCTGCGGCGCCCCGAAGAGCGCCTTCCAGGCCTACTAAGCTACAGGCACTTACCAGGGCATGCCGCCCCGTTACTGTCTTGAACTGCGCCCAAAACTTGAGCGTTGAAATGAGGGCGTCCCAAGCGGTCTCCTTGAGGGCCTGAACCCGGAAGCCAACCGGGGTCAGGCCCTTTAGTTTTGGTGCGTGGGACGAGATGCGATTATCACGTGCAGGACGGGCGGAAGCGACGGCCCTTCTTCATGCGCACGGGACGAGACCCCCGAGACGCCCTTCCTACGCGCCGAGCACGTCCACCGCGGCCGTCTCGCCTGCCAGCAGACCCGAGGCATAACTGAAGCCTTGGGCGGTACCGGCCTGGTAGTACGGCACGCTCCAGAGGTCCGCGTCCATGCCGGCCACGTACAGGCCGCTTACGGGCTCGCCCTCGGCGTTCAGGGCGCGGCAGTGGGCGTCCGTGCGGATGCCGCCGATGGTGCACCAGGAGCCCGGGTTGTACTGGATGGCGTAGAACGGGCCCTCCTCGACGGTGCGCACGTACTCGGGCTCCAGGAACAGGAAGCCGTCGCCCTCGTCCGGGATGGCGTTGTAGCTCTCCACCGTCTGCGCCAGGTTGGTCAGGCCGAAGTGCTCGGCGAGCTCCTCGACGGAATCGGCCTTGAACGCCCAGCCCTCGTCCTGTGCCGTGGCGAGGTCGTCGGCCAGAGCGTCGCACGTGAAGCCCTGGAAGCCCATGGTCAGGATGGGCGCCAGGCCCTTGACGCCGACCTCGTCGAACAGCTGCAGCAGGGGCTCGGACGAGACCTTGTCGATCGTGGCCTGGTCCATGATGACGTAGTAGACGCCCTCGCGCACGAGCGGCTCGCCCGTGAACATCATGTTCGTGACGAGGCGGCTCTCGCGCACGAAGCGCTCGCCGGCGCGGTTCACGAGCAGGCCGCCGAGCAGGAACAGGTACATGGCCTGGTTCGTGCCCGTGCCCGGGATCCAGGAGAACTGGGGCGTGGCGTTGAAGCTGCAGCCGCCCATCTCGTTCACCGACACGGTGAAGTTCTTGCCGATCTGGGCGCCCGCGTCCATGCACATCTGGATGCCCGAACCGTTCACCGTGGGGAAGCCCATGCTCACGAACGTGGAGCCGCCGTAGTACTTGTGCTTCATCTCGTCGTTGGCGATGAAGCCGCCGCCGCAGCTGATGACGGCGCCGGCGTCGACGCGCACGGTCTTGCCGCCCGCGTCCACATACGTGACGCCGCAGACGCGGCCGTCCTCGACGACGGCGGACTTCACCGTGCAGCCCCACTTCGCCGTGATGCCCGGGTGGGCGGCGAGGAGCGCCTCGAACTGGGCGGCGCGCTCGTCAGGCTGCGTCATGAACGTGTAGCCCGTGGACGTGGCGACGGGGGAGTCGGCCGTGGCGCCCTCGAACTGGTGCGTGAACACGACGCCGCCATCCTCCATGAGGTCGACGGCGCGACCGCTCACCTCAATCATGTTGCGGACGAGCGGGCTATTCTCCGAGTAGTGCGTGCCCTCCATCATGTAGTCGTAGGCGTCCTGCTTCGTGAGGTGCCACGGCTCGGCGAGCTGCGCGGATCCCTCGACGAAGAAGGAGCCCGTCGTCTTCGTGTTCGTGGTGGACGTGAAGCCGGCTGCCGCGTCGAGCGCGATGACGCTCGCGCCGGCGTCGGCGGCGCCGATCGCGGCCAGCATGCCCGAGGCGCCGAGGCCGACGACCACGACGTCGCAGGTCTCCACGGCATCGGCGGCGGCGGGGGCGGCCGGCTCGGCGGCGTGCGCGACGCCCGACCCGAGAACTGCGGCGGCGCATGCGACGCCCGCCGCGCCAACCGCTTGCCTGCGCGTGACGTTCGCTTCGATGATTCCCATGACATCCTCCTCAATACAAGGCCAGTGGCGGGCACACCCATGTGGGCGAGCCCCGGACATGATTTTGGAGGGCGCCCGGCCGCAAGTGAAACAAACGTCTCTAGGGCGAGGACAGCTATAATTTGTGCCATGGCGCCGATGGCTGGGGGAATCATGGAGTTGCGGCAGCTGCGATACTTTTGCAAGACGTGCGAGACGGGAAACGTCACGGCCGCCGCCAGCGCGCTGTACGTGACGGAGCAGACCATCTCGAGCGCCGTGCGCAAGCTCGAGGAGGAGCTCGGCTGCAGGCTCCTCGAACGCGGCAGCAGGGGAGTGGCCCCCACGCCGCAGGGCCGGCTGCTCGCCGACCGGGGAACGCTCATCCTGCGCGAGGTCGACGCGCTGCCCGGGCAGATACGGCGCATGGGGGCAGGCGTGGCCAGCGTCACGCTCGCCGCGACGACGGACAGCCTCACGGACGTGGACTTCTCCGACTTCGAGCGCGCATGCCCCGACGTGCGCGCCGGGATGGTCGAGGGGTCGCGGGCGCGCTGCCTGTCGCTCGTCGCAGACGGGCAGGCAGACGTGGCGTTCGTGCCCGGCCCCCCGCAGATGCCCGGCCTCGACGGCCAGCTCGTGCGGCGCGGCGAGACCGTCGCGGTGCTCGCAGGGGACAGTCCCCTGGCGTCCCTCGGCGAGCTCTCGTTCGACGACCTGCGCAACGTCACGCTGCTCACGCCGCCCGACCGGGAGTACACGGTGGAGCTTATACGCCAGCGATGCGTGCCCTACGGCTTCTCGCCCACGTTTCGCACCGTTCCGATGCGATTCTACTTTCAGGCGGCGCAGGGTGGCGAGGGGGTGGCGTTCGTGCCGCGCGGCCATCCTATGATTGCCGTCACCCCGGGCCTAGCCGTTGTCCCGCTCGTGGAGCGAGACTCCCTCGACGTCCCTCTCTATCTCGTGACGCGCGAGGGGGTGCCTCGCGACAGCACCGCGGCAAGCTTCGCATCGTGGCTCGGGCAACGCCTGAGAGAGCCATCGCGCCCGGTAGCACGGGCCTCCCGAGGCACGAACGACGGCGCGGCCCAGAACGGCTGTCAACCACAATAGGCATGAGCCCCGGCAGTCGGAAGGTCGCAGGCCACTATGCCTACAAGATGGTCCGCACAGGCCAGAAGGAGGCGGACACCCACACGCCCGCGATGCCATAAGGCCCGGCCGCCCGTGCCGCCTTGTTGTTCTTGCGGCCCGCCATCGCGCTCCGTGCGCGGCGGCGGGCCGTCTGCTATCATCTTGTCACTATGCCTACAGACACGCCTTCACACATCAGGAACTTCTCCATCATCGCCCACATCGACCACGGCAAGTCGACGATCGCGGATCGCATCCTCGAGCAGACACACACCGTGGCCGAGCGCGACATGGAGGCCCAGCTGCTCGACTCCATGGACATCGAGCGCGAACGAGGCATCACGATCAAGAGCCAGGCCGTTCGCGTCATGTACGAGGCAGACGACGGCCAGACCTACCAGTTCAACCTCATCGACACGCCCGGACACGTCGACTTTGCCTACGAGGTCTCGCGCTCCCTTGCCGCGTGCGAGGGCGCCGTTCTTGTCGTGGACTCCACACAGGGCGTCGAGGCACAGACCGTCTCCAACGCCCTGCTCGCCATGAACGCCGGCCTGGAGATCGTGCCGGCCATCAACAAGGTCGACCTGCCTTCCTCAGATGTCGAGCGCACGAAGGCCGAGATCGAGGAAGGCCTCGCCATCCCGTGCGACGACGCCTGCGCTGTCTCGGGCAAGACGGGCCTGGGCATCCACGACCTGCTCGAGACCGTCGTGCGCGACATCCCCGAGCCGGTTGGTGACCCCGATGCCCCGCTCAAGGCGCTCATCTTCGACTCGCACTTCGACGCGTACCGCGGCGTCGTCGCGCTCATCCGCGTCGTTGACGGCTCTATCCGCGCGCGCCAGAAGGTGCGTCTCATGAGCACGGGCCTGGAACTCGAGGTCGAGGAGGTCGGCTGCCGCCGTCCGGCCAACACACCTTTGCCCGATCTGGGCGTCGGGGAGGTCGGCTACCTCATCACCGGCCTCAAGGACCCGCTGCTCGTGCGCGTCGGCGACACGGTCACGGACGCTCGCAAGCCCGCCGCCGAGCCGCTGCCGGGCTATCGCGAGGTCAAGCCGATGGTGTACACGGGCATCTTCCCGATCGACACCGAGGACTTCGAGAACCTGCGCGACGCTCTCGACAAGCTGTCGCTCAACGACCCCGCTATCGTCTACACGCCCGAGACGAGCGTCGCGCTCGGCTTTGGCTTCCGTGTCGGCTTCCTCGGCCTGCTGCACCTCGAGGTCGTCAAGGAGCGCCTTGAGCGCGAATTCAACCTTGACCTCATCGCGACAGCCCCGTCGGTCGAGTACCACGCTTACCTGCGCAATCACGAGATGATCGAGGTCGACTCTCCCCAGGAGATGTCCGATCCCTCCGGCCTCGACCGCATCGAGGAGCCCTATCTCACCGTGAAGGTGCTCGTACCACCGGACTACGTGGGCGCCGTCATGGACCTGACGATCGACCACCGCGGCACGTTCAACAACATGGTGTACCTCTCGCCGACAACGGTCGAGATGCACTGGGAGATGCCGCTGTCCGAGCTCATCATGGACTACTTCGACCAGCTCAAGAGCCGCACGCGTGGGTACGCCTCGCTTGACTACGAGTACTGCGGCTACCGGGCAAGCGAGCTCGTCCGTCTCGACATCCTGCTGGCCGGCGAGAAGGTGGACGCCCTGTCGTTCATCGTGCATCGCGACAAGGCTCAGGCCCGCGGCCGCGTGCTGTGCGAAAAGCTCAAGGAGATCATCCCGCGCCAGCAGTTCGAGGTCGCCATCCAGGCGGCTATCGGTGGACGCGTCATTGCACGCGAGACCGTGCGCGCCGTTCGCAAGGACGTGCTGGCCAAGTGCTACGGCGGCGACATCTCGCGTAAGCGCAAACTGCTCGAGAAGCAGAAGGAAGGCAAGAAGCGCATGAAGGCCATCGGCGCCGTCGATGTGCCGCAGGAGGCGTTCATGGCCATCCTCAAGGTGGACGAATAAGTGGCGAACGACCAGGTCAAAGCGCTTCGCGAGCGCCTGGCGGCCCACCCGTTCATGCTTGCGCCCATGGCCGGCGTGACGGACGCGACGTACCGCTCAATAGCCCGCGACCACGGATGTCCTCTCGCGTACACCGAGATGGTCTCCGTCGCGGGCCTCGCCTTCGATTCCGAGCGTACCTGGGAGCTCGTGGAGCCCGCGCCCGACGAGGACCAGGTTGCCGTGCAGCTGTTTGGCAACAAGCCCGAGCAGTTCGAGGCGGGCGCGGCACAGGTGTGCGAGCGCCTCGGCCATCGTCTCGCACTTGTCGACATCAACATGGCGTGTCCCGTGCCCAAGGTGTTCAAGAAAGGCGAGGGTTGCGCCCTCATGGGCACGCCCGACGTCGCCGCTGCGTGCCTTGAGGCCACGGTGCGCGGCGTTGCGGGGCGCGTGCCCGTCACGGTGAAGATCCGCGCCGGTATCCGCTCCGACGAGGTTCTTGCGCCCGAGTTCGCCCAACGCATGGAGGCGAGCGGGGCTTGCGGCGTCGCCGTGCACGGGCGCAGCGCCGGACAGCTCTATCGTGGACATGCTGACTGGCGCGTCATCGACGATGTTGCTCGCAGCGTCGACGTGCCCGTTATCGGCTCGGGCGACGTATTCGAGCCGGTCGACGCTGTGGCGCTGCTCCAGACGACGGCGTGCTCCGGCGTGTTTGTGGCACGTGGCAGCTACGGTAACCCTTGGTTCTTCGCACGTGCGGAAGCCCTGCTACGCACGGGATCCCTTCCTCCTGAGCCGACGATAACCCAGCGCCTCGACGCCCTGCGCACGCACGTGCGGCGCTTTGCCGAGCGGGGCAGTCACATGGCTCGGCTGCGCCCAATGGTCGGCTGGTACGTGAAGGGCCTGCCAGCCGCGAGCACGTGGCGCGCCCGCTCCATGGAATGCTGTGACGAGCACGACTACGAGGTGCTGATAGACGAGATGGAGGCGGCCTGCCGCGCGCACGGGATGCTGTAATGCTGTTTCCGCTTGGTCGGGATGGCGCGGCAGGTAATCCGGCGCTCAGACAGTCCTCGTATCGCCCGGCATAAAGCGCCGGGCACTGCGGAACTCGCGGCGGACCACCTGCCGCGCCGTCCCTTGTGCGCAGGTGCTCCACAGCCGTGGTTGCGGCAGAGGAGCCGCAGATAGAGAAGAGAGACCGACGGGGGCGATCCGGGTGGCAAGCACATGTGATACAGGTGTTTCAGCCCTCTACCTGCACGTGCCCTTTTGTGTCGCGCGGTGTCGGTATTGCGACTTTTCCACTTCAGCTGTGCCGCATGAGGATCCGCTCATTGGGGCGTATGTGGGTGCGCTGCGCTCGCTGGTTCGCAGGGCGGGGAAGAGTGGGCTTCTCGCAAGCATCAAAACTGCCTATGTGGGGGGAGGGACACCCACTATGGCAGGAGCCGACCTTGCGGAGCTCGTTCGCGAGGCTTCTGCTGCCTGTCGACAAGCCGGAAGCCCCCTAGGAGAGTTCTCCTCCGAGGCAAACCCCGAGTCGCTTGATGTTGATCTCGTCCGCTCCCTGGCTGAGTCAGGACTCACCCGCATATCCCTCGGCGTGCAATCACTCAATGACGCCGAACTCGCGCGTCTCGGCCGCGTTCACGACCGCACCCGCGCGTTGCAGGCGACATCTGCCGTGCGCGACGCAGGGCTCGACCTCTCGTGCGATCTCATGTGCGCCACACCCCTGCAGACGGCCGAAAGCCTCGAAGCCTCCCTGCACGGCGTACTCGACGCCGGCGCCTCTCATGTGAGCTGTTACCCCCTCATGGTCGAGGAGGGCACTCCGCTGTGGCGCGCATGCGAGTCAGGGGAGGAGGTGTGGCCCGAGGACGACGCGGAGGCAGACCTTATGCTCGTGGCCGAACGCGTCCTGTCGAGAGCGGGCCTGACGCGCTACGAAGTCGCAAGTTACGCGCGGCCTGGCCATGTCTGCCAGCACAACATCGCCTACTGGACAGGCCGAAGCTACCTAGGGTTGGGAACATCGGCCGCCAGCATGCTGACGCCGCAGGAGTTCGCCGCGCTGGCAGAAGCCCTGCCACTGCTGTGCGCCCCCGAGGATCCAGCGGCCGCCGACCCCGAGCTGTGGGGAGACGCCGAGTCGACAGTAGCGGCACGCGATGTCCGAGCAAGTTCCGGTGCCTCGGACAAGCCATGCGATCTGGGCGACCGGCTCTTCGCTATACCGGGAGTCATCCTTGCCAAGCGCGCTTTAGCTGCGAGTGAGGATCACATCGCCCGGGTCCGCATCCGCTTGACCGACAACGCCAGAAGGCTCACGGATGCTGTGCGCGAGAACGCCCCGCTCCACATAGCCGTCGAAACGCTCTCAAAGCGCGAGGCCCTAGCAGAGGACCTTATGCTCGGCATGCGCATGAGCGCGGGGGTGGGGACTGATCTACTCGCACGCGCCCGCGGCGTCATGGGTACCGCCCTCGACGCCGCTCTCGCAGACGTCGAAGCACGCGACCTTGCAATTCGTACACCCGAAGGCCGCCTCGCTCCCACCGAGCAAGGCTGGCTCCTCGGCAACGAGCTCTACGAGGCGTTCTGGGATCTCGCATAGCTTCGCAAAGCCTGCTCGCGCCTACTTCCCTCGGCCAGATTTGACGACTCTGCAAGCTTTTGCAAACCGGCCTCCCAAAATCGGGCGCGTTTTACGGCTATGCTAGCTTTGCGCCAAGGAATCGGGCTTCGAATGAGAGCAAGCAAACCATTCCCGCAGGTCAAGCCCCACCACCCGAGCAGCGCCCCGCGCAGAGGTCTCTGCAAACCTTGCAGACCCGCAATCTGCGCCCAAATTCAGAGCCTCAAAATACAAAACCCAGCACATCCGAATATTCTGACCAGCAGAAGCGAAGCCAAGCGACCCCTCAAGACAAACGCGACCCCGGAGCATCCCACGCCTCCGGGGTCGTGCATACTCGTTATGTCTAGCAAACACTACTTCTGTGCCACTGCGTTCTTTCCTGCGACGTACCCGTAGTACATGCAGAGACCGTGACTCACGCCCTTGAAGCCAATAGGATATTGCACGGCAAAGCGGTTACCCTGGATGTTACCGCACGCATACAGGCCAGGAATGACCGTACGATCGGAGCTGTACACGTGGCACTCCTCGTCGCTCTCCAGGCCGCCTATGCACACGAGCATCGGGGAAAGGCCCATCGGCTGAATGTAGTAGGGCGGCGTGTCCAGAGCAAACAGACGTGACGCCTTCTTGCCAAAGTCTTCGTCCTTGCCCTTCGCTGCAAGCTCGTTGTAGCGCTCAACCGAAGCGAGCGCCGCTTCGGCATCAATGTCAACAAGGCCAAACAGCTCCTCAAGTGTGTCGGCCTTATAAACCTGGCCCGCCTCGACGGCCGCATCGATCGTCTCCTGCGTGGCGTCGTACTTCAGGCCGTGGGCAGCAGGGAAGCTCTTGATTTGTTCCTGCCAGTTGGCATCCCAGATCATATAGGCAGTGTGGTCCTGCTGATTCTCCATCTGATTCTCAGTCTGCTGCCCGGGGCAGTCCTCGTTCATGAAGCGCTGGCCAGCCTTGTTGAGGCGCAGGTAGGGATCGATGCCAAGCGGGCCCTGAGCACCGTCAGGCGTGTTGCCCATATGGTGGATCATCGGCGCGTGATGCTGCTGGATTGCCGCACCTGCCCACGCACCGAGCTTTAGGCCGTCACCCGTGTTCGTCGGATTGCCCTCGACGTCCTGGTTCATCCAGAGTTCCGTGATGCCATTGGCAATGACCTCGGGGCAGTAGTATTGGATGATGTCAGGATTGCTGCCGTAGTCTCCCGTAGCCAGAATGACGCCCTTGGACGCCGTTGCCTTGACGTACTTTCCCGTCTCGGCATTGCGCGCATAGCAGCCCGTGCAGCGGCCGTCCTCCATGATAAGTTTCTCGACGAAGTGACCGTAGAACGTCTGGGCACCTGCCTCGATGGCTTTGTTCATGTTTGCCTGAATGACCGGCACGTGGCTCGGCTCAATGATGAGCGAACTCGGGAAACAGGGATGCTGCTCGGTCGTCCAATCGTAGTCGTTGATCATTGGCACAAAGAATGGGCGCACGACAGCCTCGGCGTCAGCCGGTGCCTCTTGGTCAGACGTGTCGAGGATGACGATGTCTTCCTTCGCCCCGATATACCAGTCAAACACCTCGGCGCCATGTTCGAAGTACTTTCGCCAGATCGTGCGCTTCGGGAAGTAGGAGCACTCGTCCATCTCGTGCTCGACGAGCATATCGATGTCGAACTCCTCGCGTCCCCATCGCCCGGCGAGGGTACCACCAACAATGGCGTACTCGCCGCTTCGAGCCTGAACGCCATCGCCCTTCTCGAACGCCGCTACCGTCGCGCCCTCTTCTGCGGCCGAACGCACAGCAAGCGTGCCTGCCAGTCCGCATCCGATGACAACCACATCAACACTAACTTCCTGCTCGACATCGGCATCGGAGATCTCAGGCTCGGCACCGAGCCAGGGCAGCTCGCCCGTCGGCGCCTGGCCGTTGGGATCGGAAGCTGCCCCTGCCGCCAAAGCATCGTGCGCCGCCATAGAGGCAAGCACAACACCAGTAGAACCAGCAACACCGGCAACGAACGAACGACGCGTGAGATTGGTTTGCTCCATCAGATACGTCCCCCTTTACCTTGTGTTTCGTGGTCGAGTGCAATGCCACGCTTCGCCTCGCGATCCCTATATCGCACTGCGAACCGGACAACGCACATCATGCATCAATGTGAAAACTATGTGAAGCACCTTTTTCGATACAGTCGCTGAGCGCTTCGTAATGTGCCGGTGAATGTCGACAGCTGATCACACGCCACCAATCGCTTTGCTCGCCTCGCAAGAAAGCATCGACGCGCAACTACGGCGACCACCACGTCCCCCGCTAAGCTCTTCACCTGCACGACGTGCCGCTTCCCTGCTTCCGTGCACCCCAGCAGCCTGGCAAGATCCACGCTTCAGCAATGTTATGCAAAACCAGCCCATCATTTTGGGCGCGCATTTCTTTTGTGCCAGGTTTGCGCGAACCGAAAGGAGCAGCTGTCCACGGGGCGCACGCGAAACACGCAGGCTAGAACGGCATACCTCCAAAAGCCACCAGAAGCCGCGCAGATTTCTAGCAGGCAAACCCAGCACAGCCGCGTTTCACGCCCAAATTCGCGCCCCCGTTTTGCAAAACCCTGCAGAACCGCAATCCGAGCCCGCCTGCATGGCACCTCCGGAAGCGCGCGTTAAACCCTGGCCCGCTTTCCTGAAAACACCTCGGCATTCTGGGCGTTTCGTGTTGCCGCCCTGCGCTGGGTAGAATATCCCCAGCACGTTTTCGCGGGTGCTCACCCGGCCCTCAACCGGCTTGCCCCGCTTCGTACCGAGGGATAGGCCGGCCACACGTGGCAGACACCAAAGACTTCTACGACATCCTCGGCGTCCCCAAAGACGCCTCCACAGACGACATCAAGAAGGCCTTCCGCAAGAAGGCCGCGACGATGCACCCCGACGTCAACAAGGCTCCCGACGCCGAGGAGCGCTTCAAGGAGCTCTCTGAGGCGTACGAGACGCTGTCCGACCCGGGTAAGCGCCAGCGCTACGACGTCATTCGCGCCGGGGGCTTCACGACGCAGAATCCCTACGCGGGCGGCGCTGGAGGCTCCACGGGCGGCTCCCCCTTCGGTGGCATGCCGTTCGACCCGTTTGGTCCGTTCTGGGGCCCGTTTGCCGGCGCTGCAGGCCAGGCCTCCGCAAGCCGGCGCCGCTCAAACACGGCGCCCTTCTCCACCGAACCCGGCGGATCCCGTCGCATCTCATTGACGCTCGAGGCGGACGAGGCACGACACGGCACCACGAAGACGATCTCGTTCGAGCGCTTCGAGGCGTGCACGAGCTGCGGGGGCCGGGGCACCCAGTCCTCCGACGGCATCGTCACGTGCCCGACGTGCCACGGCAAGGGATCCGTCAACGCGCGCCTCACGACGTTCATGGGTGACGTGCAGCAGACGATGCGCTGCCCCGAGTGCAACGGCAGCGGCAAGGTCATCAAGGACCTGTGCCCCGAGTGCTCCGGCTCGGGCACTCGTCTGCGCCGCGCTACAGTCGCCATCCACATCCCCGCCGGCTCGCACGACGGCGCCGTGCTGCGCGTCAAGGGCGCCGGCGACGCCGGTCGCTGCGGCGGCGCGCAGGGGGATCTCGAGGCGGAGCTCACCGTTCCCTCCGAGCACCTCACAAGCTCCCAGGAGTTTGGATTCACGGTGCTCGGCGTCGTTCTCGCCCTCGTTCTGTGCTCGCTGTTCGCCGGGACCATCCTGCGCCTGCTCTCGTTCTTCGCCCTGCCGCTGTTCTTCATCTTCTTCATGTTCCCGATGGGTGGGCGCAAGAAGGGCGGCAGCTTCTGGAACCGCGCGGCACGACGCATCGGCTTCGGCCTCGTCATCGGCCTGTTCATGTTCATTTTGCTCATGCCGCTCATGTCGTGCTCGCGCCTCTTCATCTAGCGCGCAGGCACGCAGGCCCCGGGACAGCCGTGCGGTCGTCCCGGGGCCTGTTCATATAGTGAAGGCCCGTTTCATCCGATGTCCCCGCGATAGTATTCAAAGGCTGAAAACGTCTAAGGAAACGGCGCGCCTCGACTCAGGTCCGCAGGTGCGCCCTCCCGCACGTTGCCTCGCCAGGGGCCGCGGGAGCACGCAAGAGAAGGTTGGCCATGCCCGGTTCCGCATCCCCTAAGGACTACTACGCCATTCTCGGCCTCGACCGCAACGCAAGCGAGTCCGACATCCAGAAGGCGTTCCGCCAGAAGGCGCGCACGCTACACCCCGACATCAACAAGGCCCCCGACGCCGAGGAGCGCTTCAAGGAGGTCAACGAGGCGTACGCCGTGCTGTCCGATCCGCAAAAGCGCGAGTACTACGATCGCTACGGGAGCGTCGACGGCTATGGCCAGGGCGGCCCGGACATCGGCGACATTTTCGGCGGCTTTGACATGAGCGATCTGTTCAGCTCGTTCTTCTCCGGCTCAGCCGGCGGGGCGGGCGGGCGCGCCGTGCGCATGGACGGCCGAGACATGGGTGCGACCGTGCGCATCACGCTGCAGGAGGCCGCGACGGGCTGCACGAAGGAGATCGCCTACAACCGCATGGCCCCGTGCAAGACGTGCGAGGGGTCGGGCTGCGCCGAGGGCAGCAAGAACGTGACGTGCCCCACGTGCCACGGCACCGGCCAGGTCGTCACGACGCAGCGCACGTTCCTCGGCCAGATGCAGACGCGCTCCGTGTGCCCGGACTGCAACGGCACAGGCCAGAAAATCGACAAGCCCTGCCCCGACTGTGACGGCGAGGGTCGCGCACCTGACCGCGAGCGCGTGAGCGTCGAGGTTCCCGCCGGCATTCGCGACGGCCAGCAGGTGCGCATCTCCGGCGCAGGCGAGGCTGGCGTGCGCGGCGCCCACACGGGCGACCTCATCGTCACCGTGGCGGTCTCAGGCGACAAGAACTTCCAGCGCGACGGGGATGACTTGCACATGCGCGTCGAGGCGTCCATCACGCAAGCGACGCTGGGAACGACGCTCGAGGTCGAGGGCATCCTGCCCGACGAGACGGTCACGGTCGACATCCCAGCCGGCTGCCAGTTTGACGACGTCGTGCGCGTCAAGGGCATGGGCATGCCGCGCGTCGGCCGCTCGGGCCGCGGCGACTTGCTGGCCCACGTCGACGTCGTCGTGCCGAAGAAGCTGACGGAGTACCAGCGTAAGCTCATGAAGGAGCTGGCCGAGCAGCTCGACGGCAAAGACGGCTGCAAGCCAAGCCGCAAGCCGTGGCAGCGCCTGCGCGACGCACTGTCGTAGCGAGAGCGCGGTCTGCCGTGAGCACCCGCCGCGTGAAGGCGTGCGTCGTCAACCTTGGCTGCAAGGTCAACCGCATCGAAAGCGACTGGATGGAACGCTCCCTCTCTGAGCTCGGCTGCGAACCGGCAGGGGAGGGAAGCGCCGACATTGTCGTGATCAACACGTGCGCCGTCACGGGCGAGGCCGAGGCCAAGACGCGCAAGGCCATCCGACACGCGGTGAGCCTGCCCCAGCGCCCGCTCGTGTGCGTGACGGGATGCGTCGCCAACCTGTTCCCCGAAGAGGCGCGCGCCCTGGGCGAGCGCGTGCACGTCGTCGCTGACAAGGCAAACGTGGCTCGCGAGGCGCTGCGGCTGTTTGACGAGCAGGCGCGTGTCGGTGCAGAAAGCGCGGAACACGGCTGCCTCGCGCCTGATAGCACAGCGGCCGCCAATCCCACAGAGAGCGTCTCGGTCGCCGCGGCGCCAACCACCCCCGCCGTCTCCCACGGCCACGAGGCATCGACTTACGAGACGCGCCTACGCCGCGGCGTCAAGGTGCAGGACGGCTGTGACAACCGCTGCACGTATTGCATCGTGTGGCGCGCCCGCGGCCCGGTGCGCTCGTCGCCGCTTCCCGAAGTCGAGCGCCAGGTGGGCACCGTGCTAGCCGAAGGCGCCGGCGAGGTCGTGCTCTCGGGCATCAACCTGGGCCGCTATCGGGACACCGCCCCCGACGGGGCGCCCATCGCCCTCGACGGCCTGTTGCGCAGGGTGTCCGACCTGGCGAGGGAGCGCGCCATCGTGCGCGCCTCGAGCATCGAGCCGCCCGACGTGACGCCCGAGCTCGCGCACGCCATGGCGGAGCTGCGCGGCGTCGTCTGTCCCCACCTGCACCTGCCGCTGCAGTCCGGCTGCGACGCGACGCTCGCGCGCATGGGACGCGCCTACGACACGAAGACCTTCGCCGACGTTGTCGAGATGGTACGCAGCGAGCTGCCCGAGCTCTCGCTGTCGACGGACGTCATCGTCGGGTTCCCCGGCGAGACGGACGAGGAGTTCGAGCAGACGCTCGCGTTCTGCCGCGAGATGCGCTTTTCGAAGATGCACGTCTTTCGCTTCTCAGCACGGCCCGACACGCCGGCCGCGTCCATGCCCAACCAGGTGGATCCCCGCGTGGCGCAGGTCCGCTCCGAACGCCTGCGCACCTTGGCCGATGAGCTGCGCGCCACAGACGCCGCAGCACGCGTGGGTACGGTCGAGCCCGTTCTCGTCGAACGCATCGCCGCAGACGGCTCTGCCCGTGGTACGACGGCCAGTTACCATCGCGCCGTCGTCGAGGCCCCACAGGGCATGGTCGAACCCGTCACGCCCGGCCTTGTCCGCGCCTGCATCGAGTCGTACGACCCTCGTACGCGACTGCTCCACGCGCGCGTTGTGCCTACCGGCGCTTAGCAGACGCCCTGCACAAGCGGCCCCGATGCGCACCCGCCGCGTACGACTCTAGCTCACCGCATAGCCAGCCTGGTCAAGCAGCGCGAGCGCGCGCTCGAAACTCTCCTGCTTCACAAGCACGTAGTCTGTGTTGAACGTCGAGACGGCTGACAGGCTTATGCCGTTGTCCGCCAGCAGCGTCGCGATCGGTGCCAGGATACCAACGAGTGAGAAGTCGAGCACGCCCTTGACGCGAAACGCGCGCCATCCGTCCTCGCGCGCGATCGCGTTGGCCGGCACCAACTCGGTACGGCAGACGAGAGAGCGCTCCTCATCGGTATGTCCCGTGAAGCAGAACTCATCCTCTACGTCCACGAGCGAGTAGTCCGCAACCTTGCACACCGACAGCGCGCAGTCTAGCTTCTCGATCTCAATCGTCTCGCCCACGATGGCCCTCCTGCCGTTGGCGCCCGGCCCAGACCTCCGGAGCGCGCCAGCCAGCCGAAGGTGCGGCCTGTATACTGCGATGGCCTTACCCACTAGACATACTTCCGATAATGGACGCTTAGTGCAGGCCAGCGCATGCGCGGCGTCTCGCAGAAAGGCACAACGCCGCGTGCTATCATTTTCTTGTTTGTGACCTCGGCCTTGGTGGCGATCCAACCACAGGTTCCCACCCAGATCGAGGCGACTGCCGCCTGAGCCAATCGGAACAGGCGAGGCGCGGGCCCATCGCTGGCTCGCACGTTACGTGGAGGAGTTGCTACATGGTCACCAAGGAACAGCGCGCGGCTATCGTCAAGGAGTTCGGCAAGGACGAGCACGACACGGGCAGCGCCCGCGTTCAGGTCGCCCTTCTCACGGCTCGCATTAAGGAGCTGACCGAGCACATGAAGTCCCACCACAAGGACTTCCACAGCCGCCGTGGCCTGCTGATGCTCGTCGGCCAGCGTCGTCGTCTGCTCGTGTACATCCGCGACAACGACATCAACGAGTACCGCGAGCTCATCGCGAAGCTCGGTATCCGCGACAACATCAAGTAGCAAGCCTAAGGGGGCGGGCGACCGCCCCCTTTTGCTATCGGGCCTGCGAGCATCCGCATCGGAGGCCTGCGCGGGCACACGAACGTGCCATCGCGCGAAGTCGGCCCGCTCGCAATGGGGCGAGCGGAGATGAAAGAGAGCACAGCACACATGAAGGTTACGCACGAGTTCGACCTCTACGGCAAGCACTACACCCTCGAGACCGGCGAGCTGGCCAAGCAGGCCACGGGCGCCTGCCTCGTCAAGCAGGGCGACACGACCATCCTCGTCACGGCCGTCGTGTCCAAGGAGCGCAAGAACTACGACTTCTTCCCGCTGACGGTCGACTTCATCGAGAAGATGTACTCGGTGGGTCGCCTGCCCGGCGGCTACCTCAAGCGCGAGACGCGCCCGACAGACAAGGCCACGCTCACGGCCCGCATGATCGACCGCCCGCTGCGCCCGAGCTTCCCGTCCGGTTTCCGCAATGAGGTTCAGGTCGTCGCCACGTCGTTCGTGTGCGACCAGGAGAACCCGTTCGACGTCATCTGCACGATGGGCGCCTCTGCGGCCCTCACCGTCGGCGGCGTGCCGTTCGAGGGCCCGCTGGCCTGCGTCCGCATCGGCCGTGACCGCGACACCGGCGAGTTCCTCGTCAACCCCACGTACGAGGAGCGCGACAACTCTGACCTCGACCTCGAGCTCGCCGGCACCGGCGACTTCATCTCCATGCTCGAGGCTGGCGCCGAGGAGATCTCCGAAGAGGACATGCTGGCCGCCATGCAGTTCGGCCAGGAGGCCATCGGCGCGTTCTGCGAGCAGCAGAAGGTGTTCTTCCAGAAGGTCGAGGAAGCAAACGGCCCCATCCAGCTCAAGGAGTACCCGCTCGACGAGCCGAACGCCTACGTCCACGACAAAGTGTTCGCTCACTACGACGAGATGAGCGCCGCGCTCAAGGACGCCGACAAGCTGTCGCGCATGGGCAAGGTCGCCGAGCTCAAGGCCGCCATCATCGCCGAGTTTACCGACGAGGAGCAGGCCCAGTACGAGCGCGAGCTGCCCGTCGAGCTCAAGAGCCTCGAGAAGCACGCCATGCGCTGCATGGTCGTCGAGACGGGTGAGCGCGTTGACGGCCGCCGCGCCGACGAGATCCGCCCCATCATGGTCAAGCCTGGCTACCTGCCGCTCGTCCACGGCTCCGGCCTGTTCCAGCGCGGCCAGACCCAGGTGCTCTCCGTGCTGACGCTCGGTATGCTCAACGACTGGCAGCGCCTCGACACCATCGAGCCCGTCGACGGCAAGCGTTACATTCATCAGTACAACTTCCCGCCGTACTGCACCGGCGAGACGGGCCGCATGGGCAGCCCCAAGCGCCGCGAGATCGGCCACGGCGCCCTGGCCGAGCGCGCCCTGCTGCCGGTCATCCCCTCCGAGGAGGAGTTCCCCTACACGATCCGCGTCGTGTCCGAGGTGCTCGAGTCCAACGGCTCCTCGTCCATGGCGTCGACGTGCGGCAGCTGTCTCGCGCTCATGGACGGCGGCGTGCCGATCAAGCGCCCCGTGTCCGGCATCGCCATGGGCCTCATCCAGGAAGAGGGCAAGACGGTCGTTCTCTCCGACATTCAGGGCCTCGAGGACTTCCTCGGTGACATGGACTTCAAGGTGACGGGCACGCCTGAGGGCATCACCGCCATGCAGATGGACAACAAGGCCACGGGCCTGACGTTCGACATCCTGCGCACCGCGCTGCAGCAGGCCAAGGAGGGCCGCGCGTTCATCCTCGGCAAGATGCTCGAGCAGATCGCTGAGCCTCGTCCTGACGTCCGCGACAACGCGCCGCACATCATCACGATCAAGATCCCGACGGACAAGATCCGCGATGTCATCGGCTCCGGCGGCAAGACGATCCGCGGCATCCAGGAGGACACGGGCGCCCAGATCGACATCCAGGAAGACGGCACCGTCTTCATCGGCGCGTCCGACAACGGCGCCGAGGAGGCGCGCGCCCGCATCGAGGCGCTCGTCAAGGAGCCCGAGGTGGGCGAGGAGTACTTCGGCCGCGTCGTGGGCATCCAGCCGTTTGGCGCCTTCGTTGAGCTGCTGCCCGGCAAGGACGGCCTGCTCCACATCAGCCGCGTCGCGAAGGGCCGCGTAGAGAAGGTCGAGGACGTGCTCAACGTCGGTGACGAGGTGCACGTCAAGGTGCTCGAGGTCGACGAGAAGGGCAAGGTCTCGCTCGATCGCATCGACAAGCCCGAGGCTCCCGCTGGCTCCGGCAACGGCGAGCGTCACGAGCGTCACGGCGGGCACGATCGTGAGGGCGGCGAGCGTCCCGAGCGCCGCACGCCCCGTCGCCCCGGCGACCGCGGCGCCAACGGTGGCCGTTCCGAGGGCGGCAACGGCGGCGGCATGGGCCGTCAGCCGCGCCGTCACCACGAGGCGTAAGGCGAATTCAGCCGGCATAGGCCGTCTCACCTAGCATTGCAAGCAACCGGGCGGGTCGTCTCCACAGCGAGGCGGCCCGCCTTTTGCGTATATGCTCGCCTCCGAGGAGCGCCGCGCCTCCAACTCGCACGAAAGCCTGCCAGGGTGGACATAAAGGCGGGCCGTGTATGGCGCCTCTTTACGCGCAGGGACAGGCGTCTTTGCTGACACCTTCTCAACCTGCGGTTTCGCTTGCTCACGCCTTAAGCAACCGTCCCACCGTCCCGGCACGCCATACATACCTCGCAAAAGTGACCGAAAACGCGCGATTCCGTGACAGGCGAGGGGGGTGCGCCTCCCGGCGCGCAAAGGCGAGAGGCTGTGATCCCGACGCATCCTCATGCGACGGGATCACAGCCCTCCGAGGCGTCTACCAACTTGCAAAGCCTTTCACGGCGCAGAAGCGCTACTCCTCGCTTGGCGCCAGGTTCTCGGTCACGAAAAGCTCGATACCCTTCTTCGCAAGATCTTCGTCCCAGTTTTCGTCAATGGCAGCCGGCATCCAATAGGCGTACGCCCCCGCATACAAGTCGAGGAGCGCGTCAATATCGCTGCCAAACCTAAACTCGAGGTGATAGGTCCCCTGCGTGGTATCGGAGCGCGACACAAAGTACCGATACTCGCCGGCGTCCTCGTCGCCCGTTTGAAACACGCAGAAATCGAGCGACGGTGCGTAACAGAGGAACTCGTAGCCGTGCTCGAACACGGCATTGCCGTTTGAATCGACGCCGCGAATCGCCCCGTCCTCAAACGTCAGTTTCTCTATCCCCTCGGGGAAATAGCAATCAAACACAGCAGACTCCGGGTCAGCCTCATACGCCTCAACGGCATCGGGCCCATATATCTCGCCCGCACACGCGCCCATCAGCATCTCGGCCGTCTCTTTGGCATCCGCCTCGCCCACAATAGAAGCCGCGACTTCCTCCCAATACTCCGGGAATTGGTTAAGCACGGGGAACAGCTCAACATACGTGCCATTGAGCGCCTCCATAAGCTGCCCGGCAGCCTCAGGAGTGCCGGGTGCGGCCACGACGGCCCCCTCGGACGTAGCGGCATCGTCCTGCGAGGACTTCTCGCTAGCGTGGGCAAGCAGCGGCGTCATGCCAAGCGAGGCAGCGCCAAGCATCGCAAGAGAGAGCAGCGACCTGCGCGTAAGTTCCATTGGATCCTCCAAACAATCGAGTGAGGTCGTTCTGATCAGCAGCGGCATATCTGCCACAGCGCGAGTGTCTTAGCATTGGTGGCCTGACGGGCCTAGCAGAACGCGCTCGCACCATCTGGACATTTAGCCGTCACACCCGTGCTTCTTGCAAATAAACCGTGGCTAACATAAGCTTTTTCAACGCCGTTGGTTTGATGTCGCTCGTCAGCGAACGCACGGCGAAAAAAGGCGAACGAATACCGCAGCCGCAAAGAGGCACAGCACATGGCACACGCGTACGCACATATAGACACGAGCCTGCTGACGTTGTTCGAGCCGCAGGTAGAGCAGCTCGGCATGGAGCCCCGACCCGTACGTTCCGGCGTCATCGCCACGGACAGCCCCCTCTGCAGCGGAGGCGTTTGGGCCGCTCCAGCAGGGCCCGACTGCCTACTGATATATAACAACGTTCGTCTCAACAACCCGCTAAGCATGGTGGAATATCCGCGTTCATGCCTTTGCATATGCAGTGGCACGGCAAGCTCCATCGCGCAGACGCCTCCAAGAGCCCACTCCCGTCACATGCTTCCCACAGGCAACCTTGCCGCCTTTGTTCGCGGCAGCGCGCTAGAGCGCTACGACCTGCAGGCTCACCAGAGCTATAGCATGTGCACGCTCAGCTTTCTCCCGAACTTTTTCGAAAACGGCCTCATCACCGACAGCCTCGACAGCGCTCTACAGTGCGCTCAGAAAAGAAGATCGCGACACGCCAACGAGGGCTTCACGTTACTTGCCGAGCGGCTGAGCGCACTCGACCCTGAAAGTTTGCCGCAAGATCTGGATGCAGCGTTTCACCACCTCAACGCCGCGCGTGCAGACGACGCAGGCACTCTGCTACGGGTTCGCGCCGCAGCTCTCGAAGTGGCTGCGATCTTGATCGACCACGTAGCGCAGGCCTCGAGCGCCGGCCTACGGCGCGGAAGTCGCGAACAAAGGCTGCTAGTGGAACGCGCCTGCTCGGCAATTGAAAAGTCCCTGAGCAAGTCCATCTCTCTCGACGAGCTCGCACGGATGCTCTACGTAGGTCGAACGCATCTATGCGAGGCCTTCCACGCAGAGACGGGGGAGAGCATCGGGCGTTACACGCGACGCCTGCGTCTAGAAAGGGCGTGCGAGATCCTGGCAACATCGGATTGCCCAATCGCACAGGTAGCCCAAAACGTCGGTTACCGCAATCAGGGGAGCTTCACCGAAGCCTTCCGCGCAAAAACAGGCATGACGCCCTCGGCCTGGCGAAGCGCCCAGCGCTGAGTCGCGAGTCGAAAGCAGAGACATCCCAACATCTCACCGCTGTCTGAGCGGCTCGCACATCCCCTCATGTGGGTACGCCTGTAGGGATCCGGATAAGGTCTTCTCATCATCACCGCAGCTCAGAGCTACCATTTATGTCATCACCGGTTTTCGGTGAGCCAGCATGTTAGCAAAAACCGAGAAAACCTGCGGATTTACTATTGCCGCGCCATTCCCCATGTGTCTATGCTCAGGATGAAAGCGGTATGCCCTGCTATCCGGACGGTGCCGGGGGAGGGTCGAGGCTGCGACAGCGCCCGACCCAACGCACGCGTCAGCGCAGGTGCCGCTTTTGAGATACGCCGTCGGCCAAGGGGGCCGACGCGCAGGTGAAAGGGGAATGACATGTCGTACGATCACGCGCTCTCCCGCCGCGGCTTCATCATCGGCGCCGCCGGGCTTGCTGCCATGGCCAGCGTCTGCACGACGCCCTGGCTCGCGCTTGCCGATGAGAAGCCGTCCACCGAGACGCCTTACGATGCCACCGAGCAGGCTGACCTCATCGTCGTCGGCGCCGGCGGCGCCGGCCTTTCCGCTGCCGTCAACGCCGTCGACGCGGGTGCAACGCGCGTCATCGTCCTCGAGATGACGGGCAAGACCGGCGGCTCGCTCAACCTCACGAGCGGCTCCATGTCGTGCGCCGAGAGCGTCATCCAAAAGGAGGATGGCATCGAGGACACCGTTGATGCCTACGTCGCCGACATCATCAAGACGGGCACGGCCTACGGCGGCACGCTCGACGAGGACATGGTGCGCCTCTACGCCGAGCAGGACATCCCTATGTTCCAGTGGCTGTGGGATCACGGCCTGAAGGACTACGAGTTCAGTGCCGACAAGGAGGGCAAGCGCGCCGTCTTCGCCCCGGAGCACGAGCTGTACGGCATCCCGCGCACGTATAAGACGCGCGGCACGAAGAACCCCGACGTCTACAAGTCGGCCGCCCACGAGGTCATCGACACCTACGTGCAGGGCTGTGACGCCATCGAGGTCGTCTACAACGCGACAGCCGTCGAGCTCGTCCCCAACGCAGACGGTCAGGTGTGTTCCGTCGTCGCCACGGGCAAGGACGGTGCCGGCACGCTGTACACGGGCACGCACGGCGTCGTCATGTGCACGGGCGGCTACGGCGGCAACCGCAAGATGATGGCGAAGTACAACGAGTACGGCGGCGAGTACCTCATCGGCTGCGGCGCCTGGAGCGACGGACGCGGCCTGCAGATGATGCAGAAGGTCGGCGGCACGCTCGTCAACATGGACGCCATCCCCTCGTTCCCCATGGGCCTCGAGGAGCAGGACAACCCCGGCCACGGCCAGATCGCGTCCACGTACATGTGGAAGGCCGGCGCCATCTGCGTCAACAAGAACGGCGAGCGTTTCATGAACGAGAACGACGAGAGCCCGACCGTGCGCGAGGAGGCCCTCATCCAGCAGCCTGACGCCCTGCAGTACGACATCTTCACCGACAAGATCATCGCCGATCTGCAGGCCGCCAAGGGTTCGATGTTCTACGACATGTTCTACGCGCCCGAGGACTCCATGGGCCACTGGCTCATCCACACGGCGCCGACGATCGCCGACCTGGCCGCCGACCTCGGTATCCCGGCCGACGCGCTCGAAAAGACCGTCGAGGACTACAACGCCGCCGTCGAGGCGGGCGGCACCGACGAGTTCGGCCGCACGTACGACGACTCCACGAGCAGCTACAAGACGTGCAACAACAAGATCGAGGGCGACAAGTTCTACGCCATCCCGATCAAGGCGCTCGTCGTCATGACGCTCGGTGGCATCAAGTGCGACACGAATATGAGCGTGCTCGACGCCGATGGCAACCAGATCCCCGGCCTGTACGCCGCCGGCGAGGTCGTCGGCGACATCTGGGGCAAGTTCGTCAGCGGCGGCACCGGTGTCATGGGCTGCCTGACATTTGGCCGTATCGCCGGCGCCAACAGCGCCTCTGAGACGCCTGCGACGGGCTATGAGGTCAAGCCTGCCGCCGACATCCTCGAAGACGAGCTGTTCGTCGTCGAGAAGGTCCAGGGCGCGACGTTCGACACGAGCCAGGAACTCACGGACGGCGAGTACTCGGCCACGGTCGACGGTCAGCAGGGCCCGATGGAGGTCAAGGTCACCGTCTCCGGCGGCAAGCTCACCGGCTTTGAAGTCGTCAGCAACAACGAGACGTCGAGCATCGGCGGCGCGGCCCTTCCCGAGCTCACCGACCAGGTCATCGCAGCGGCCGGCCCCGAGATCGACGGCGTCAGTGGCGCGACGCTCACGACGAACCGCGTCCGTCAGGCCGTCGTTGACTGCCTGACCCAGGCAGCCGGAAAGTAACGCCAACTCGCACGCAAGCATTTGCCCGGCAGAGCGGTGTCGGGCAAATGGGGGCCGGTCACACGTCACGCAGGCGTGGGCCGGCCCCTTCACGTTCGTGTGCCTTTCCTGTCGCGCTGCCCGCTCACCACCCGCACGCCAACCGCTCACGGACTGAGCGGCCTCTCAGGCCTGGAAAGGTTTGGCCGAGCGGCAGGTGACGGGATAGGATTCGCAATACGATGCGAGAGCACCGGAGATTTACGCGTGCGCCGCTTTTCTATCTGAGGTTGAATGACTGAGGAGGATGTATGAGCGATCTTTCGCTGTCCCGCCGCTCGTTCGTTGCCGCTACCGCCGCCACGGCCGGCCTTGCCCTGCTCGCCAAGGGTGGCTTCGAGGCCACACCCGCACGTGCCCGTCAGGGTGCCGGCACCCTGACGGGCACGTGCGCCTACCAGAGCACGAACTATTCGCCCATCGGCTGCAGCTCGGCCCTGATGCTCGGTGCCACCTGGCACGTGTTCGAGGGTCTGTACGAGATCGACGTCCACGACTACACGACGTATACCGCCCTGGCCGCCGGCGACCCCGAGAAGGTCTCCGACACCGAGTACCACGTTGCCCTGCGTGACGGCGCCAAGTTCTCGGACGGCACGGATGTCACCGCTGACGACGTCGTCAACGCCTTCGAGGTCAACATGGCCAACGAGACGTACGGCGCCTTCCTGTCGTTCATCGACAGCGTCAAGGCCGAGGACGAGAAGACGGTCTGCTTCACGCTGAAGTACGCGTTCGAGAGCCTGCTCAAGGCGCGTCTCGCCGTCGTGAAGGTCTTCCCGAAGTCCATCACGCCCGAGAACCTCGCCGTGACCCCCATCGGCTCCGGCCCCTGGATGTACACCGACATTCAGGGCGAGGACGGCGGCCACATCGACTTCGAGCCTAACCCCAACTACAACGGCCCCAAGCCCGCCAAGGCCGCCAGCATGCACTGGGACGTGCAGCTTGACGGCACGGCCCGCTCCACGGCCCTCATGGAGGGCACGGCTCAGGTCATGGAGGCCGTGCCGGACGCCAACGCCGAGGCCCTGACCGGCTTTGGCGCCACGGTCGATTACGCCCCCGGCTTCAACCTGCCGTTCCTCATGTTCAACACGAAGAAGGCTCCGTTTGACGACGTCCGCGTCCGTCAGGCGTTCTTCTATGCCATCGACATCGAGAAGCTCATCTCCAACGTCATGAACGGCCACGCACACGCCGTGAAGAGCTTCCTGCCCGAGAGCTTCGCCAACTACCACGAGGCCTCGACGGTGTACACCTACGACCCCGAGAAGGCCAAGAGCCTGCTCAAGGAGGCCGGCCAGGAGTCCATCAACGTCACGCTGCTGTGCAACAACAACTGGGTTTCCGACCTGTCCGCCCAGATCAAGAACGACCTGGACGCCGTGGGCATCAACACGACGCTGCAGACCGAGGCCATCCAGTGGGCCTCTCTCGCCGAGTCCGACGACATCCTGCCCTACGACGTCATGCTGACGCCCGGCGACCCGAGCTGCTTCGGCAACGACCCCGACCTGCTCATGACCTGGTGGTACGGCGACAACGTGTGGACGCAGGGCCGCTCCTGCTGGAAGGGCACCGAGGAGTGGACGCAGCTGCAGGATCTGCTGCAGCAGGCGCGCGTCGCCACGGGTGACGACCAGCAGAACCTGTGGAACCAGTGCTTCGACCTGCTGTCCGAGCAGGTGCCGCTCTACCCGCTGTTCCACCGCGACCTGGCCACGGGCTATCGCCCCGAGCTCATCGACGGCTTCAAGCCGATCGCCACGACGGGCCTCGTGTTCCTGGACTGCAGCGTCAAGCAGGCCTAGTAGCCCCTCGAGGTCCCGAGCGGCCTCATAGATCCTGACTGGGAGACCCGTCGCACGTCGGCGGGTCTCCCTTTGTGTGAGACGTCCACGACACCACAGGAGAGCCCATGCCGCGCACCATCTCGATATTCGGCGATTCCATCAGCACGTTCGAGGGATGCAACCCCGAGGGCTTCGCCGTGTTCTTCACGCCGGAGCGCGCCGCGGCAAGCGGGCTGGCGGGCCCCTCCGACACGTGGTGGGCGCTGCTTGCCGACGCATTAGGCGAGACGGTGATCGCAAACGGCGCCTATTCGGGCAGCATGGTGGAGGGGGCGGGCTTCCCGGCCGGTTGGAGTCCCGAGCGCATAGCAGCCGTGACGGGGGAGGGTGGCTCAGCGCCCGACGACATCGTCGTCTTCCTCGGCATAAACGACTACGGCTGGGCTGGAGCGCGCAACCAGGCCGCCGGCCGCAGCGCCGCCATGCCTCCCGAAACCGACCTCGCGAGCATCCCTCCCGCCGTAGCCGGCATGGCGTCCGCCGACGCGATCGACGGCTTCGCCCAGGCATACGACCTCATGCTCGAGAGCCTGCACGCTGCGTACCCGAACGCGACGATCTGGTGCTGCACGCTCGTGCCCGGTCGCCTGGCAGGGGAGGATCACCCAACGTTCGCATGGAGCCTGCGCGGCGTGGGACTTACCGCCTACAACGAGGTCATCGGTCAGGCGGCGGCGCGCCATGGCGCCCATCTCGCTGATGCCTGCGCCCTGGGCCTGGATTACGAGGCCATAGACGGAACGCACCCCACGGCGCGTGGCATGCGCCAGCTTGCCGGCATGTTCCTCGCCGGCATGGCAGCAGCGGGATCAGCCCAGGCCGCCCGTGCGCTGAACCTCGACGAGGTATCCGGCGAGTCGCAGGCACGGCAGGCCCTTGTCGCCGACGAACGCTGGGGCTTCTCCGACGCGGGAGGCGCCGAGGCGTGGGCGTCGCGCGACTGGTGCCCGGGACGTGCGTGTGTGGGGTGTCCCTGGGCAAAGGGGACCGGAAACGCCTGGTACTGCGTCTGTACACGGCCCCGTTCGGGTTTCTAGCACGCCCCATCGTCAAACCCACCGCTAGGGCTTGTGTGCAGAGGCGCTGGAATTGCGCTATTTTGCGCGTGAGTGCGTGCAATGGTGCACAAGTAAAGGCTTTGCAATGGTATGGGACGTCCTTGTTAGGTAGAATGCGTGGAGGAATGTCAGCTGACCTGCGCACCCACGTGCCAAGAGGGGCATGTGGGTGCGCATGCCACGATTTGGGAGAAGGGAGGATGTCATGAGCAACCTCTTGCGTCTGATAGGTCGACGGCTTATCGCGCTGCCCATCATGATCTTGGGCGTGACCTTGCTCGTGTTCTTCCTCATGGCGCTGTCACCCGTAGACCAGGCGTACTCCGCCCTGGGCGAAAGCGCCTCGCAGGCCGCGGTCGAGGAGTACCGCGAGTCCCACGGGTTGAACGATCCGCTCATCGTGCAGTACATCAACTACATGGGCGGCCTGTTCCACGGCGACCTGGGCGCGTATGGCGCGAGCCAGAAGTCCGTAGGCGAGGCCATCGCGGCGGCGCTGCCCATCACGCTGCAGTTGACGTTCCTCGGCCTCATCATCGCCGTCGTGTTCGCCGTCATACTCGGCGTCATCTCGGCCCTGTATCGCGACCGCTGGCCTGACCAGGTCATCCGCGTGTTCAGCATCGCGGCCATCGCCATGCCCTCGTTCTGGCTGGCGGTCCTGCTCATCCTGCTGTTCACGGCCAACCTGCACGTGCTGCCCGCCTCCGGTGCCCTTCCCGCCCTCATGGACGACCCAGTCGGCTGGATCCGCCGCATGGCCATGCCGGCCATCGCCCTCGCCGTGCCCGTGACCGGCCAGCTCACGCGCGTCATCCGCACGTCCATGGTCGAGGAGCTCGACAAGGACTACGTGCGCACGGCCCGCGGCTTCGGCATCCCCATGGGCGTCGTCGTCGCCCGCAACGTGCTGCGCAACGCGCTCATCACGCCTGTTACCGTCCTCGGCCTGCGCATCGGCTACCTCATCGGCGGTGCCGTCGTCATCGAGGTCATCTTCGCACTGCCGGGCATGGGCATGCAGATCGTCAACGGCATCCAGGCCGGCTACACGCTGCTCGTCCAGGGCGTCGTGCTCGTCGTCGCCATCACGTTCATCATCATCAACATCATCGTGGATATGCTCTATATCCTGATCGATCCGCGAATCAGGACGGTGTAGCGACATGGTTAAACTACGTGAAGGCCTCACCGCAAAGATGGAGGCAAACGCCGGCGGCAAGGTGCGCTTCCGTCGCTGGAAGAGCATGAGCGTCGGCGCCCGCATCTCGCTGATCGTTCTCGTGCTCGTCGTGCTCGTCGCCGTGTTCGCAAACGTTCTCGCGCCCTACGACCCGCTCGAGATCCACCAGTCCTACCAGCCGCCGTCGAGCGAGTTCTTGTTCGGCACGGATGACAAGGGCCGCGACGTCCTGTCGCGCATGATGTACGGCGCGCGCTACTCGCTCGTCATCGGCCTGGGCGCCACGGGCTTCGCGCTCGTGCTCGGCGCCATCATCGGCTCGCTGGCGGCCGTGAGCCGCAAGGGCGTGTCCGAGGTCATCATGCGCCTGCTTGACATCCTCATGTCGTTCCCGGGCATCGCCCTGGCCGCGACGTTCGTCGTCGTGTTCGGCAACTCACTGCCCTCGCTCATCTTCGCCATCGGCATCCTGTACGTGCCGCAGATCGCGCGCATCGTGCGCGCCAACGTCGTGAGCGAGTACGGCCAGGACTACGTGCGCGCCGTCATCGTCTCCGGTGCCCGCGCCCCGTGGATCCTGTGGAAGCACGTCATGCGCAACTGCATCGCGCCGGTGCTCGTGTTCACGATCGTGCTCGTGGCTGACGCCATCGTGTTCGAGGCCTCGCTCTCGTTCATCTCGGCCGGCATCCCCGAGCCGACGCCCACGTGGGGCAACATCCTCGCATCGGCGCGCCAGGGCGTGCTGTTCGGCCGCTGGTGGCAGGCGCTGTTCCCCGGCCTTGCCATCATCATCACCGTTCTGAGCCTCAACGTGCTGTCCGAGGGCATCACCGACGCCATGGCAGCCGCGCCCAAGGCCCCCGTCAAGCCGAGCGACTCCGATCTCTCCGGTGACCGTGAGGCCGACCGCCTCGTCGCCGACCCGACGCTGGCCTACAAGGCCCAGAACGAGGCGCTGGCCCAGAGGCTCGCACAGCTCAAGACCGTCGAGCTCAAGCGGCACGATCGCTTCCCGGCGCACACGGACGTGCCTCCCATCCTCGAGGTAAAGGACCTGTGCATCAAGTTCCCGCGCCACGGTGACGTCAACGTCGTCGACCACCTGAGCTTCGTCGTGCGCCCGCGGCAGACCATGGGCCTCGTCGGTGAGTCCGGCTGCGGCAAGTCCATCACGTCGCTTGCCATCATGGGCCTGCTCGACCCCAAGGCGCAGATCTCCGGCGAGATCCTCTACGACGGCAAGAACCTGCTCGAGATGAGCGAGAAGGAGCTCAACGCCCTGCGCGGTCGCGAGATCGCCATGGTGTACCAGGACGCCCTGTCGTCGCTCAACCCGTCCATGCTCATCAAGGCGCAGATGAAGCAGCTCACGAAGCGCGGCGGCACGCGCAGCGCCGAGGAGCTGCTCGAGCTCGTGGGCCTCGACCCCAAGCGCACGCTCGACTCCTACCCGCACGAGCTGTCCGGTGGCCAGCGCCAGCGCGTGCTCATCGCCATGGCCCTGACGCGCGACCCGAAGGTCATCATCGCCGACGAGCCGACGACGGCCCTGGACGTCACCGTGCAGAAGCAGGTCATCGACCTTCTGAACAAGCTGCAGAAGGAGCTCGGCTTCGCCATGGTGTTCGTGAGCCACGACCTCGCCCTCGTCGCGGAGGTCGCCAACTCCATCACCGTCATGTACGCCGGCCAGGTCGTCGAGCAGGGCCCCGTCCGGGAGCTGCTCACGAACCCGATCCACGAGTACACGCGCGGCCTGCTCGGCTCGGTGCTCTCCATCGAGGCCGGCGGCGCCCGCCTGCACCAGATTCCCGGCTCTGTACCCTCGCCGGCGGACTTCCCTGCGGGCGACCGCTTCACGCCGCGCTCGAGCCACCCCGACAAGGTGTCGCCCATCAGGCCGAAGCTCAAGCGCGTCAAGGGGACGGACCACTACTACGCCGAGCTGCCCGACAGTGAGCTGAAGCGCCTCGGCATCCCGCCGTACATCACCACCGGGGAGGAGGCGTAAATGAGCACCGCAAGCGAGACGCACATGGGCGACAAGGATACGCCCATCATCTTCCTCGACGACGTCCGCGTGACGTTCAAGACGCGCACCGGCTCTCTGCTGCACCCCAACAAGGTGCAGGCCGTCCAGGGCCTCACGCTCAAGCTCATGCCCGGCGAGACCATCGGCATCGTCGGCGAGTCCGGCTGCGGCAAGTCCACGACGGCCAACGTCATGTGCGGCCTGCAGAAGCCCACGAGCGGCAAGGTGTACTTTGAGGGCAAGGACGTCACGAACCGCACGGCAGAGCAGCGCCGTATCATCGGCCGCGTCATCTCCGTCGTGTTCCAGGACCCGGCCACGGCCCTCAACGCCCGCATGACGATCCACGACCAGCTGCTCGACCCCATGCTCGTCCACAAGGTGGGCGACAAGGAGTCGCGTGAGAAGCGCATCTACGAGCTCATCCAGATGGTCGGCCTGCCGACGTCGGTCATGGGCGCGCTGCCCGGCCAGCTCTCGGGCGGCCAGCGCCAGCGCGTCGCCATCGCCCGTGCCCTGGCGCTCAAGCCCGCGGCCATCATCGCCGACGAGCCGACGAGCGCCCTCGACGTGTCGGTGCGCGCGCAGATCCTTAACCTGCTCATGGACCTCAAACGTGAGCTTGGTCTGTCGATGGTGTTCATCAGCCACGACATCCAGACGGTGCGCTATATTTCCGACCGCATCATCGTCATGAACAAGGGCAAGGCTGTCGAGCAGGGCACGTCCGAGCAGGTCTTCAACAACCCGAAGGACGACTACACCAAGCTGCTGCTGGGTGCTGCCCCCTCGCTGCTCTACCCCGACCTGGGCCGCTAGCCTGCGGTCTGGGGCAACCTCAAAGGGAAGGTTTGCGCAAGGCATGGACATCAAGGACATCAAAGGCGTCATCCCGCCGGTCGTCATCCCGCTGACGCAGGAGCGCACGCTCGACCTCACGGCGTTCGCCCGCTCCATCGACCGCATGATCGACGCGGGCGTCAACGGCCTGTTCTTCCTCGGCTCGAGCGGCGAGGTCGCCTTCCTGACCGACGCCCAGCGTCAGCACGTGCTCTCCGAGGCCGTCTCCATCGTGCGCGGCCGCGTGCCCGTCCTGGCCGGCATCATCGACATGGAGACGCTGCGTGTCATCGACCAGGCCAAGCGCGCCGAGGCCCTGGGCGTTGATGGCCTCGTCGCCACGGCGCCGTTCTACGCGCTCGGTGGCCCCAAGGAGACGGAGCGTCACTTCCGCGCCATCCGCGAGAACACGTCTCTTCCGCTGTTTGCCTACGATCTTCCCGTGTGCGTCCACACGAAGCTCGACCCGACGATGCTCGTGCGCCTCGGCAAGGACGGCGTCCTGCAGGGCGTCAAGGACTCCTCGGGCGACGACGTGTCGTTCCGCTGGCTCATCCTCGAGAACGAGGACGCCGGCCACCCGCTGCAGCTGCTGACGGGCCACGAGGTCTGCGTCGACGGCGCCTACCTCGCCGGCGCCGACGGCTCGGTGCCCGGCCTGGGCAACGTCGACCCGTACAGCTACGTCGCTCAGTGGAACGCGTTCCAGGCTGGTGACTGGGCCGAGGTCAAGCGCATCCAGGACCACCTGGCACGTCTGATGTCCGTCACGCGCGTCGTCAAGGCCACCGTTGGCTTCGGCGCCGGCGTTGGCGCGTTCAAGACGGCCATGTGGCAGATGGGCCTGTTCAACACGAACCAGATGCGCGAGCCCGTCCAGCCGCTCAAGGGCGACGACGTCGCCGCCATCGTCGAGGTGCTCAAGAAAGAGGGCCTCATGGACAAGGACGCGCCCATCCGCGAGTAGGACCGTTCTCCTGTCCAAGGGCCGCCACAGCATCGCCTCTGGTCGGCTCTCGACATTCACGAGCACGTGACGTGGGCCCGCCTTCCGACACGACAGCCGGGAGGCGGGCCCCGAACTATGCGAGGGGAGAAGCATGCAGACAGACGTCTCAACCCGTCCTGCGGCACAGCAGGAAGGGAAGGCCGCGAACGCCGTTTTCGAGTCCCCCTTTGCCGTCGTGGCGCTCGATGTGGGCGGAACGAAGATCGGCGGCGCCATCGTGCGCTACGAAAACCGCCAAGCCACGCCCACGGTTCTGCTGAACCGCGCCATTCCCACGGAAGCGAAGCGCGGGGGCGCCGCAGTGACGCAGACGATCTGCGACGTCGCGCGCGGTCTGCTCGCCGATGTCGCAAGCTGCCCCGAGCTCGACGGCTGTCCCGTCATCGGCGTGGGCGTCGGCACGGCGGGGCGCGTGGACGCTCAGACGGGCACCATCGCCTACGCCAACGACATCATGCCTGGCTGGATGGGCCAGCCACTCGGCGACCGTCTCAAGGACGCCTGCAAGCTGCCTGTCGCCGTTATGAACGACGTGCAGGCGCACGGCCTGGGAGAGGCACGCCATGGCGCCGCAGCCGGCTCGCACACGTGCATCATGGTCGCCGTGGGCACGGGGCTGGGCGGCACGCTCGTGTTCGAGGGCCGCATCATGGGCGGCGCGCACGGCTTCGCGGGCGAGCTCGGCTGCTCGCTGCACCCCATGGCCGGCAACGTCTCGTGCGAGGGCGGCATCACGGGACGCCTCGAGTCCATCGCCTCGGGCAGCGGCATAGAGCGTTGCTACCGAGCAGGCGGCGGCGAGGCTCTGAGCGGCCCGGAGATCTCCGCACGCGCCGCGGAAGGGGAGCGCCTGGCGCGGCGCGTCATCGAACAGGCTGGCTTCAGCCTGGGCGAGAGCATCATCTCGTGGGCCAACATCTTCGACCCCGACCTCGTCGTCATCTCCGGCTCCGTGTGCAAGTCGGGCCCGCTGTGGCGCGAGGCTCTGCGCAAGGGCATGGAGGCGCAGATGACGAGCGCCGTGAGCGGCCTGCGCGTCGTTGACGCCAGTCTTGGGGCAAACGCCCCGCTGCTCGGCGCGGCGGAGAACCTGCTCGACAGGCTTGAGGAGCGCCACACACGCCGCGCAGGCCTTCGCAAATAGGACCCGACGCCGTTCTTCCGTCGATCGCACCGCTTTCCGTCGACCCCGCTCTTGCGCGGTCGACCATGTGAGAGGAGTCCCATGAACCAGCTCATCGCATCGCTCAAGGGCAAGCTCATCGTGAGCTGCCAGGCCTACATGGGCGAGCCCCTGCGCCACCCCGAGACGATGGCCCAGATGGCGCGCGCCTGCGAGCTTGGCGGCGCCGCGGCCATCCGCTGCCAGGGCCTGGCCGACATCGCCGCCATCAAGGGCCGCGTCGAGGTGCCCGTCATCGGCCTGTGGAAGGAGGGTCACGAAGGCGTCTACATCACGCCGTCCCTGCGCCACGCCCTTGCTTGCGTGAACGCCGGCTGCGACATCGTGGCCCTCGACGCGACGGACCGCCCGCGTCCCAGCGGAGAGACGTTCGAGCAGATCGTCGCCGGGCTGCGCGAGCGCACCGACGCACTCATCATGGCGGACTGCGCGACGATCGAGGACATCCGTCGCGGCGTCGCGGCGGGCTGCGACCTCGTGTCGACGACGCTGTCGCACGGCGTGGCCGCCATCGACTGCGCGATGGCCGACGGCCCCGACCTGCCCCTGCTGCGCCAGGCATGCGAGGAGTTCCCCGGCTTCCCCGTCGTGTGCGAGGGCCGCGTCCACAGCCCCGCAGACGCCAAGGACGCCCTGGACGCCGGAGCTTGGTCGGTCGTCGTCGGCACGGCCATCACCCATCCCACGAGCATCACGAGCTGGTTCGCCGCCGCCATGGCGTAGCAGGCGCCTTACCGCACACAGGCTTGTCCGGAGCTCGCTCCTCGCAAGACGAGGGCGAGCTTTTTCTTTGGGCGCTGTTTTGTCGCGCCGCCTGTTCAACTCACATCCGGATAGACTGGCCGCGTGACTATATACCGCAAGCAAGACGACGCCGCATCCCCTCCGCACGCTGCGGCGTCGCAAACCCAAAGGAGCGTTTTATGGCCAATGACATGCAGGCACCACAGTCGATGGCAAGTGGTGCAGATCCGGCCCAGGTAACGAGTATCACGGGCGGTCTTATGTTCGACGGGGGAGCATTTCGCCCCGCATCCGTCGCCATACAGGGCAGGAGGTTCGGCACTGTCACGCGTGCGCAGGGGCGTTGTGACACGGAGACAGGCGAGGCCGAGCGCGTCGCGACCCTCATGCAGGCTGACTCGCATGCGGAGCCTGGGATCGACCTTGACGCCACCGACTGCTACGTCATCCCCGGCCTGCTCGACGTGCACTTTCACGGCTGCCAGGGCCACGACCTGTGCGACGCAGACGCCGACGGCCTGCGTGCCATTGCCGCCTACGAGGCGTCGCGCGGCGTCACGACCATCTGCCCTGCCACGATGACGCTGCCCAAGGAGCACCTGCTTCCCGCCTTGGCCAACGCAGCCGCATTCGCTCCTTCGGCAAGCGAGGCGCAGCTCGTCGGAATCAACATGGAGGGGCCCTACATATCGCCGGGCAAGGTCGGCGCACAGAACCCCGCATACGTCCGCCCTGCGAGCCTCGAGGAGTTCCACGAGCTGCAGGACAGCGCGAACGGGCTCATCAAGCTCGTTGACGTCGCGCCGGAGGAGCCCGGCAACCTCTCGTTTATCGCGAAGGCGAGCGAAGAGGTGCGCGTCTCGCTTGCCCACACGTGCGCCGACTACGTCTGTGCCGCCGCCGCGTTTGATGCGGGCGCGCGCCACATGACGCACCTATTCAACGCGATGCCCTCGCTGCACCACCGCAAGCCCGGCCCCATCGCCGCCGGTGCGGAGCGTGACGATGTCACGGCGGAGCTCATCTGCGACGGCGTCCACGTCCATCCCGCCATGGTGCGCCTCGCGTTCGAGATGTTCGGCGACGACCGCATCGTGATGATCAGCGACTCCCTGCGCTGCTGCGGCCTGAGCGACGGCACCTATGAGCTCGGCGGTCAGATGTTCACCGTCAACGGCCCGCGCGCGACGCTGCCCGACGGAACGCTCGCCGGCTCAGTCAGCGACCTCATGACGTGCCTGCGCACGGCCGTGCTCGACATGGGAATCCCGCTAGCCAGCGCCGTGAAAGCCGCCTGCGTCAACCCGGTGCGCGCTTTGGGGCTCTCCGCCGAGCGCGGGTCCATCGCACCCGGCCGCATCGCCGACGCCGTCCTGCTCGACCAGCACACGCTCGAGGTGCGCCACGTGGTGATGCGCGGTCGCCTTTTGAGGTAGGGGCCGGGATAGTCCTCCTGGGGGCTCGCCCCTATTGTCCTGTGCTCAAACAGCTTCGCCGCTTAGAACGCGGCTGCAGAACTGCGCCAGGACAATAGGGGCGAGCCCTTGCGTGCGCGTCGGGCCCCTCAGCAGGCGGCGCGCAAGGCTAGGAAGAGAACAAAAAGAAAGGACAAGACCTCGCGCTCGGAAGGTCCTGCCCTTCTTCTAGCCAAAGATGCGAGGCCGGCCGCGCTCCCAGTTCGCTCGCTCCGGCGCCGAGCTTGGGGCGCATACAAAAGGGCCGGGCATCATTGCTCTGGCGCAGTTCTGCAGCCGCGCCCTTGGCGGCGAAGCTGTTTGAGCACAGAGTAATGATGCCCGGCCCGACAACGCGACGCCCCCAGGCAAGGCGCCGCGAAAGAAACGTCCCTAGAGCTCCGCGGCGGCCTCGGGATCGACGATCACCGTGACGTCGGGATGGAACTGAAGGATGGAGGCGGGGACCTGCGGCGTCACGGGGCCGTAGAGCGCCTGCTTCACGATGGATGCCTTCGCCGGGCCGTTGGCGACGAGCAGCAGCTTGCGGGCGCGCATGATCGTGCCGATGCCCATGGTGCGAGCGTGCGTCGGGACCTCGTCGATGGAGTCGAACAGGCGGCTGTTTGCCTCGCGCGTGCTCTGCGTCAGCGTTACGGTGTGCGTCACGCGCGCAAACTCGTCGCACGGCTCGTTGAAGCCGATGTGGCCGTTGTTGCCGATGCCGAGCAGCTGGATATCCACGCCGCCCGCCTGCTCGATGGCCTTTTCGTATGCGGCAGACGCCTCAGCCTCGTCGGCGCAGGCGACGTCAGGCGTGTGCGTCTTTGCGATGTCGATGTCGATGTGGTCGAACAGATGATGCCGCATGAACCAACGATAGCTCTGCGGGTGCGTCCCCTCAAGGCCGACATACTCGTCGAGGTTGAACGTCGTCACGTCCTTGAAGCTGAGCTTACCAGCCTTATAGTCGTTCACGAGCTCGGTGTACAGGCCGATGGGCGTCGTGCCCGTGGCGAGGCCGAGCACGCAGTTCGGCTTGGCAATGACGCACGAGGCGAGCACGTCGGCCGCAAGGCGACTCATCTCTTCGTAGGACTTCGCGACGATCAGTTCCATGGGACGTCTACCTTTCGAAAAGAGGTAAGGGACAGGCGCCTTGCCAGGCATACGCGCCGAGCGAGGCGTCGCAGACGTCTTCATTGTAGCGAACGTGCAGGCCACGCGCGCAAACCGTCCCATCGGCGCACCGAAACAGCAGGCCAGACGAGAACACGTCCAAAGAAGTCATTCGATTCAGCAGGGCTACCGCATCCAGAACATATCGCACGGCGCGCCATCCCCGGCTGCTCTCCGTACGAGCAGAGGCCCTGGGCGGCCAAATAGCCGAGTCGTGCATGGCCCCTCTGAAAAGTCTTACGATACGCCACAAGAAGGGAAGCCTTCTACCTGCGTTTTTACCTGCAAGCTAGCCGCAACACAGAAAGCACCCCATACACAGCTCGGCTTTTTGCCCACAAAAGGCCACCGTCCGAACAGACGCGCCTCAGCACTGCCTCGCCGACGGACCACGGACGGTTCGCCATACGAGAACGGCTGCGCACGCCAGCGCCTCCACCGCGAGCAGCGCCCCAAACGCCGCGTTGGGAACGAGCGGAGCCACGAGCATCGCGTTGTACCACGCATGCGCGAGAACACATGCGAGGGAGCCACCCGTCAGGGCACGCAGGGCGCCCAGCGAGTAGCTCAACGCGACGGCGATGCCCACGAACGGCAGGAACGGAATACCATGCTGGTAGGCATCGGGCATCGCGAAGAGGGGTAAGTGCCAGCAGGCCCAGATGACGCCGACGAAAAGGGGAGCAATCACCTCCGCAACAACGCGACGCCCCGAGCCGTCGTGCGTCCCCCCCAAAAGCAACCGCACGAGCGCCGGCTGCAGCACGCCGCGCCAGCCTATCTCCTCAAAGCCGCCACCCAGAAGAAGCGCTGGCAGCGACGTCGCAAAACTCGTCAGCGCGGCAGTCGGCGTCTCAGGAAAGCCGAGCGCCGAGTGAAACATCACCCAGCGCCACACGACGAGAGCCGCAAACAGCAGCCAGCCACCCAGAGAGGCGCGCGCCCCGAACGCGAACGCCCAGAAGCCGGCTCGTTTGTCAGGTAGATCCGTCTCAGCCCGTCCGGCACCGACGCCCGCCAGCCCGCACGAGCGGACAAGCGGGAGCAGCGCATACGCCGCGAGGGCTGGACAGAGCGTTCCCAGCAGACGCAGGGCGCCCGAACAGGCATGCAACAGCCCCGAGAGGCCACCTGCCTCAAGGCCTCCCAGCGCAGGCACGACAGCATACAAAAGCAGGGCAGAGAGCCCCCAACAGGCCCACGTCCCCGCATACGTCAGTACGACGTATGCAACCACGAGCTTCGACAGGGTCGTTTGCCCATCGAAAACGCCTCGCGCCATCCGCCCCCTCGTTTCTCTCCGCCGGACGCGCCACCGCTTCTAGGGGTCACCCGACGGCATATCCCCGGCCATCGGCCCGTTATTTCCTCACTATCACTGCGTCCCCGATTGTAGCGAAGCGTCGTGCGCTAAGCTGTCGCACGATCTATGCCAAACGATCTCAGCCGAAAAGGAGCATGCCATGATCAGGGTCATCGTGTCGGGCGCCAAGGGCCGCATGGGTACGTGCATCGTCGACGCCGTCGCCGGCTCGCAGGACATGCAGGTCGTCGGATGCTTCGCGCCCCAGCACGCCGGGCAGGTCGTCAGCTGCGCGGACGGCGACTTCACGTGCTCGGACAACCTTGCCGAGCTCATCAGCCAGACGAGCCCCGACGTGCTCGTCGACTTCACGCAGCCCGACGCCTTGCTCGCCAACGCAGAATGCGCGTTGAGCCGCGGCGTCCATGTCGTCACCGGTACGACGGGCGTCGGCGTCGAGGACATGCGAGCCACATGGCAGCGCTGCTCCGCACAGGGAGCCAAGCTGTTCTTTGCGCCGAACTTCACGACAGGCGCCGTGCTCATGATGCAGTTCGCGAAGGTGGCCGGAAAGTTCTTCCCCGACGTCGAGATCATTGAGATGCATCATGACGGCAAGAAGGATGCCCCCTCGGGCACGGCCGTTCAGACGGCACGCATGATCGCAGAGGGGCGCGAGGGAGCCGTCAACGTCGGACCCGGCTCCGAAACTGAGATCGCCGGCTGTGAGGGCGCCCGCGGCTGCGACGTCGACGGCGTGCGCATCCATGCGGTGCGCGGTGACGGCTACATGGCGTCGCAAGAGGTCATCATGTCCGCAGCAGGACAGACACTCACGCTGCGCCACGACTCGACACTGCGCACGGCCTACATGCCCGGCATCCTGCTCGCCGTCCGCTCCATCGCCGAGCTGCCCGACGGGTTCACGGTGGGGCTGGAAGGCCTGATGGGATTGTAGGTCGCGTCCCCTCCTTTTCGCGCGAGCAGGCGTCATGCGGGGGCTCCGGGCTCCTCCTCTGTGCTCAAACAGCTTCGCCGCGAAGGACGCGGCTGCAGAACTGCGCCAGAGGAGGAGCCCGGAGCCCATGCGGGCGTCTCTCGTCGCGCGGGGAGAGATCGCGGCTACAAGGTAGCGTGATAAAGAGCGTGCTGGTAAGGTAGGCGCTTCTACTCGGCTGAGTCGTCGGCCGGGGTGCGGCGCGGGGTTACGACGGTGCCGGAGAAGGGCTTGCGGGCTATGCCGTCGGGGCCGAGTGTCGGGAGGTGCACCACGACGAGCCAGAGCAGGAACAGCGCGACGGCGCCCAGGATGGCCCAAACGAGGGGCTTGCGCACGAAAAAGGCGGAGGCGCCCAGCACGACGTACGACACGATGAGCATGCGCGCCTTCACGCGAGGCGTCATGCCTCCCGCGTTCTTGAACGGCACGACGTACTTTTTATAGGCGCGCGTGTTCTCGATCCACGCCTGACAGCGCGGGGACGCCTTGGCGAACAGGAACGTCGCCAGCAACAGCAACGGCGTCGTGGGCAGGACGGGGATGACGATCCCCACAAATCCGAGCACGCAGGCAATCCAGGCGACGGCAAGCAGGCAGATGCGCTTCAAGCGGGCCTCGTTTCTCGCGCAGACATGGACATAAACAGTTTACGGTAAGTCCCACGCCCGTCGCAACGTGGACTTCGGAGGCGCGCATCTGCGTCAACGTCGCACGCCCGTTCTTATTGTGCGGGCGCGAACGGCCCAGCACGACCGCCGTGGGTCATGGGGTACCATTTGGACGATTGCATCGACTCGCCAGCACGCTTCTCGCGTGCCTCGGCTTGACCCACATGCTCGAGGAGGTTTCGCCATGCAGGAATCGCCGATGTTCGGCCGACTCATCACCGCCATCGTCACCCCGTTCGACGATGCGGGCAACGTTGACTTCGCAACATTTGCCGAGCTCGTAGAGTTCCAGTTTTCCAACGGCGCAGACTCCCTCGTCGTGTGCGGGACGACGGGCGAGTCGCCCTGCATCTCGACGCCCGACAAGCTCGCCCTGTTCGCCGAGGCGAAGCGCGTCGCGGCCGGCCGCGGTTCCATCATCGCCAACGTCGGCGGAAACTGCACGGCCGCCTCGATCGAGCTGGCGCGCGAGGCCGTTGCCTTGGGCGTCGACGGCCTGCTCGTTGTCGTGCCCTACTACAACAAGCCGTCTCAAGAGGGCATGTTCCAGCACTTCAAGGCCATTGCAGACGCAGCGGCGCCCGTGCCGGTCATCGTGTATAACATCCCCGGGCGCGTCGTCGTGGACATGGAACCGTCCACGCTCGTCCGCCTGGCGAACGCCTGCCCCAACATTCGCGCAATGAAGCAGGCGGCCGTCAATCCCGCGCACGACCGCATCATGCTCGCCGGCGTCCCGGAGAGCTTCGCGCTCTACTCGGGCAATGACGACCGTACGCTCGAAATGATGGAGTACGGCGCCGTCGGCGTCATCTCCACAACGTCCAACGTCGCCCCTGCCGAGATGGCCAAGCTGGTCAACGCGGCGGCTTCCGGCGACATGGACACTGCCCATCGTATGCACGAGCGGCTTGAGCCGCTCATGAAGGGGCTGTTCGAGGCCCCGAATCCCACCCTGGTCAAGGAGGCTCTGCGCCTTGTCGGTCGGCCTGTCGGCGGCCTGCGTCTGCCTTTGGTAAACGCAACGCCCGAGCAGTCCGAGCGTCTGGCACAGATCCTGTCCGAGGTGGGCGTCCGGTAACGGCGAGCACGCCCGCTCCGCCGCTGCAGAGCCGCGAGTCCCGCATGGGGCGAGAGTCGGGCCGGCGGTACGGGCGGATCGCCACAACGACATAGAAAGGTTTTGCCCACGCATGGCAAAGAAATCTACGACGCCCCTGCGCGTCATTCCGCTTGGCGGTCTTGACGGCATCGGCAAGAACATGACCGTCATCGAGTACGGTGACGACATGATCCTCGATGATGCCGGCCTCATGTTCCCTGACGACAATCATCCCGGCATCGACCTGCTGCTGCCCGACTACACGTATGTCCTCGAAAACGAGGACAAGCTGCGCGGCATCATCATCACGCACGGCCACGAGGACCACACGGGAGCCCTGCCCTATCTGTTAGCCGACCTCAACCCGCGCGTGCCCATATTCTCGAGCAAGCTCACGCTCGGCCTCGTCTCGGGCAAGCTGCAGGAGCACAACATCAAGAACCCGAATTTCCGCGAGGTTCGCGCCGGAGACCACCTGCAGCTCGGACAGATCGGCATCGACTTTTTCGCCGTGAACCACTCCATCCCCGACGCCATGGGCATCTATGTGACCACGCCCGCCGGCACGGTGCTGCACACGGGCGACTTCAAGATCGACGAGACGCCCATCGACGGCCGTCGTACGGACTTCGCAGCGCTCACTCGCTTCGCGGAAAAAGGCGTCGACCTGCTCATGATCGACTCGACCAACGCCGTCAAACCTGGCTTCACGCCGTCCGAGGCCGAGGTCGGCAAGACGCTGCGCGACGTCATCAGCCGTGCGAAGGGCCGCGTGTTCGTCGCCTCGTTCTCGAGCCACGTCCATCGCCTGCAGCAGGTGTGCGACGCCGCGCGCGCCGCTCATCGCAAGGTCGTCGTCACGGGCCGCTCCATGGTCACGAACACGTCCATCTCGCGCGAGCTTGGCTACCTCGACATCCCCGAGGAAGAGCTCGTCGACGCGTTCGACATCGACAAGCTGCCCGACAACAAGGTCGTCGTGCTGTGCACGGGATCGCAGGGCGAGCCTCTGTCCGCCCTGTCGCGCATGATCACCGGCGAACACCGCACTCTTGAGATCCAGGAAGGCGACACCGTCATCATCTCGGCGACGCCCGTGCCCGGCAACGAGAAGGCCGTCACGAACATCGTGAATGAGCTCGCCAAGGTCGGCGCCGACGTCTACGACAAGAACCGCTGCCTCGTCCACGTCTCGGGCCATGCCTCGCAAGAGGAACTCAAGCTCATGATGGCGCTCACGCGCCCGAAGAACGTCATGCCCGTACACGGCGAGGCGATGCACCTGCGCGCCAACGCCCGCATCGCCGAGGCCATGGGCGTGCCATCGTCCAACGTGTTCATCATGGACAACGGCGACTCGCTCGAGATGCGCCACGGCAAGATCACACGCGGCCGCACTGTCGAGTCGGGCGTCATCTACGTCGACGGCTCGCACATCGGCGACACGAACCAGCTCGTGCTGCGTGATCGCAAGAAGCTCTCCGAGGAGGGCATCGTCTCGGCGGTCGCCTCCATCAAGCTCAAGACCGGCGAGCTCACGGCTCTGCAGCTCGTGGCCCGCGGCGTCTCGCTCGACGTCACGGACGACATCATCGCCGAGGCCACCGGCCGCCTGCGCAAGTCGCTCGCCAAGCGCAAGGCCTCCGGCCCGCGCGACCCCGAGGAGACACGCAAGCTCGTGCGCGACTCGCTGCAGAGCTATCTGTGGGACACGCTCAGCTGCCGGCCTATGGTCGTCCCGTTCATCGTGGAGGTCTAGGCTAGGTGGCGCAGAGGAAGACGACAGCGCAGGGCCGCGCGACGACGTCACGCACGTCGGCCGCCTCCGCCAAGAAACGTACCGGCACGGGAACCGCGCGGGGCTCGCACGCTGCAAGCCCCGCGCGTCGCACGGCATCTGCTCGGGCGAACGCACCGAAGACGCCTTCCCGCCCCGCCACCCGTCGCGTCGCAAGCGCGCCCGTGGCCCCGGTCGCGCCGCGCCCCGGCCTGCTCGACATGCAGACGCACCACGACATCGCCGGCGTCATCGTCGGCATCGTCGGCGTTGCGCTGCTCATCGCCGTGCTCACGCCCACGACGGGCCTGTTGACCGCCGCCGTTTCCAACGCGCTGCACGCCCTGCTCGGCGTCGGTGCCGTCATCGTACCCATCGCGCTCGTGCTGTGGGGCATCGCCTTCTTCGTGCAGACCGACCGCATCATGCCCGGCCGCGCCGCCGTCGGTCTGGGCCTCGTCGCCCTGGCCATCATCTCGCTGCTCGGCATCACGACGCCGGGCGCCGTCGAGAACCCCTCCGTCCTGTTCAACGCCTACGTACTGGCGGATCGAGGCGGATACGTCGGCAACGGCCTCGCTTGGGCCCTGCTCGAGATGACGGGCAAGCCCATCGGCATCGTCGTGCTCGTCGGCCTCATTCTGGCGGGCATCATCGTCATCGGCTTCTCCGTGACGCAAGCCATCGACGACCTCGTGCTCCACGTGCGCGAGCGCCGCGCCTGGTCACGCCTGCAGGCTCAAGAGCGCGCTGCCCAGCGCGTGCGCGACCAGCAGCAGGCGTGGTTCGGCCGCGCCGGCGCCCAGGTACCGGCAGACTACGCCCCCACGGCCCTATTTGACCCGAACCGCCCCCTGTCGAGCGGCGTCGAGCAGGAAGCCGACGCAGCGACGTCCGTCATACGCCCCGCCGCCACGTCCCGCAGCAGGGCCGCCCGCTCGTTCGGCTGCGGCGACGCCCCGCTAGGGGAGAGCGCCCCCATGGCGGACGCAAACAGCGCAACACCCGCAGAGACCTCGCTCGCCTCGCCGGCAACCGACGTCCGCACGACGATGCTCGCCGGGGGCGCGCCTCAAAGCAGCGCCTTCTCCGACCAGGTTGACGCCGCAGCTCCCGAGAGCGCCAACACGACGTTCCTCCAGAGCGACGACGTCCGCGAGACCTACGACTACCTCAACAACGCGAGCGCGCCCGAGTCCCCCGACCCCGTACCAGCCCTCGACGCAACGTGGTGGGACGACGACCCCGAGGACGACGTCGACGGCCTGCTCGCCGGCGAGGATCGCGAGCGCGAGCTTGCCGACGGGCCCGTTCCCGTTCCCGGCGTCATAGCCGGAGCCCCGCGCACGCTCGCGGACTTCGGCCTCGACGAGAGCGACTTCGAAAAGAGCGAGCCCGCGCAAGACGCAAGCCCCGCCGAGCCCGCCGCGCCTGCAGCTCCCGACGTTCGCCCCGGCCGTGCAGCCCGCGCCGCCTCGCGCGTCACTGCGCTCACGACGGAGACACTCGCGAAGAACGCCGCGATAGAGCAGGCACGCGCACCCCAGCGCAGCACGTCAGACGCGCCCGAAGAGGGCCTTCCCTGGGAGGATGCCCCCGTCCCCGACGCCAAGGCGGGCGGGGTGCGCGTTGCCCCCAACCCCGACGCTGCCCGTCCCGCGCGTCCGTTCGAGCTGCCCGACCCCGCTGTGCTCAAGCGCAACCCCCACGGTCTGCGTCGCACGAAGGAGCAGGAGGCCGACATCGCGCGCACGGGCACCGTCCTGCAGCAGACGCTCAACGAGTTCCGCGTCAAGGCCGACGTCGTCGACTGGATCTACGGCCCCACGTGCACGACGTACGAGGTCAGCCCCGGCGAGGGTGTGCGCGTCAACAAGTTCACGAGCCTCGAGGACGACATCGCCCGCGCTCTGGCCACCGAGTCGGTGCGCATCTACGCCCCGGTGCCCGGTACGAGCTACGTCGGCATCGAGGTGCCCAACAGGGAGCGTCAGGCCGTGTGCTTCGGCGACGTGCTGCCCTACGTCGATGGCGGCCCGCTCGACTTCGCCGTGGGCCTGGACGCCAACGGAAAACCCGTCCACGTCGACTTGGCCAAGCTGCCCCACCTGCTCGTCGCCGGCACGACGGGCTCGGGCAAGTCCGTCATGGTCAACTCGATCGTCATGTCCATGCTCATGAGGGCCACGCCCGACGACGTGCGCCTCATCATGGTCGACCCCAAGCAGGTCGAGTTCAAGGACTACGACGGCATCCCGCACCTCATCATGCCCGTCGTCACCGACATGCGCCAGGCGGCGGCCGCACTGCAGTGGGGCGTCACGGAGATGGACAGACGCTACCGGGTGTTCTCCAACCTGGGCGTGCGCGACCTCAAGGGCTACAACGCGCTCGTGGACCGCGGGGCTCTGGCCGATCAGGAGTTCCCGCTGCGTCACCTGCCCAGCGTCGTCATGATCGTCGACGAGCTCGCCGACCTGATGATGGTCGCCAAGAAGGACGTCGAGGCCTCCATCGTGCGCATCGCGCAGCTGGGCCGCGCCGCCGGTGTCCACCTGGTGCTGGCCACCCAGTCGCCGCGCGCCGACGTCGTCACGGGCCTCATCCGCGCCAACGTCGCCTGCCGCGCCGGCCTCAAGGTCTCCAAGGGCACCGACTCGCAGATCGCTATCGACCAGAGGGGTGCCGAGAAGCTGCTCGGCCACGGCGACATGCTGTTCCTGCAGACGGCTTGGGGTGACAAGCCCCGACGCATCCAGGGCTGCTATCTCACAGACGGGGAGATCTCCGCCGTCGTTGAGCACTTGAAGGCACAGGCGGCCCCGGACTACGATACGGGGATGGCACCTTTGGGCGCCGTGAACGGCCAGATGACGATGGACCTGCCCGGCGCGGACAGCTCCGCGAGCCCCTCCGGCGAGACGGATCTCAACGACGACGACCCGCTCGCGTGGCAAGCCGCGCAGCTCGTCGTCGAGAATCAGCTCGGCTCGACCTCCATGATCCAGCGGCGCCTCAAGCTGGGCTACGCCCGCGCCGGCCGCGTCATGGACATGCTGGAGGAGATGGGCGTCGTGGGCCCGGCCCGCGGCTCGAAGCCCCGCGACGTGCTCGTCCGCGACATGGACGAGCTCGCCACAATCAGAGGCACGCACTCGTTTGAGGAGGAGTACTGATGGCGGACCAGCGCATGATAGGAGAGATCCTCTCAGAGCGCCGCTCGCAGCTCGGACTGTCGGTCAAGCGCGTCGCCGACGACACGAAGCTTCAGCCGCGTATGATCGAAGCGTTCGAACGCTCCGACTTCGACGCCATGCCTCCGAAGGGCTACGCGCAGGCGACGCTCGCCTCCTACGCGCGATACCTCGACCTCGACCCCGAGGACGTCCTGCCCGTCTACGAGGCGCAGCTGCGCCGCCATCAGCGCGAGGCGAGCCAGGCGGCGCGCGGCGAGCAGAACAGCGGCACGCGCGGCGGCAGCGGGCGCAAGCTGACGCACCGCTACAGCTATAGCTACGGGCACGACGGCGATGACGAGCAGGCTGAGGCTGACACGTCGGAGCGGCCCTCTTCACGATCGTCGTCGCACGCCTCCTCGACGTACGGCACGCGCAGCGACCTGTATTCGCCGGCGTCTTCGCGCCGCTCTTCCTCTCGCAGCAGCGCATACGCGGACGAGCGTTCCGGTCGCGCCTCAGAAACCACCCGTCACCGCAGCTCCGAAGAGCGCCAGTACGACGAGCCCACTCGCTTCCCCTCAGAAGGGGGCCATGCAAGCACGCGCTCTCGTTCCTCTGCTCAGCCCGCCCGCCAGACCGAGGTCGTCACGCTTGACGACGGCTACGAGGGGGGCTCGGGCGGCGGCCGCGGCACGGCACACCACACAGGAGCGCGCTCTATCCCGGCATCGCAGAAGACGGAGCCCCGCCCTCCCATCATGGAAAGCGTCATGGGAGTTGTGAACGGCGTCGCCGGCTACTTCCGCGAGAATCGCCAGCTCGGCCTCATCGTGGCTGGCATCGTGGCCGCGCTTCTGCTCGTACTCGTCATCTTCGCTGTCACGTCGTGCGCGACGCGCCAGGCGACAGGTAACGGGACGATACCCGTGACGCCTGTCGGCGGCTCGGCCAGCTCCGACACGACCGGCACGTCTACACCCGCCTCCGACGCCACTACGACGGGCACGACCACAGGTACAGCAGGCTCGACGACGTCGAACGTTCCGCTCGACACGGGCCTCAACCTGTCGATGCTGCCAGCCAACTCTGTCATCAACTTCTTCGTGTCGCTTGATGCCGCGACGTCGCCCTGGATCGAAGTCAACGTCGACGGCGCGAGTGTCTACGCCGCGCAGTCCGCACCCGGCACGACGAGCTCGTTTACGATCACGCGCTCGGCTACGGTCACGCTGTCCAACCCCGAGCTTGTCGCCCTGAGCGTCAACGGCGTCCCCGTGCAGGCCACGGCCTCAAACGGCACGTACACACTCACGGCCACCGTCGATCCCGCCCAGCAACCCCCGGCAGACGCGCCCGCAGCTGACGCTGGAGCGGCTGACGGTGCAGACGCCACAGCGACGGACGGGGCGACAGACGAGGGCGGCGACGTGCCCGCTGACGACGGGGCTGATCAGCCCGCCGGGACGTACGCCGGCATGGACGGCATCGAAATTCTCCATGACGAGTGGGGCGGCGCTTACTACCTCGACCAGAACGGCGACCCGAACTACTACTACGACGACGGCACGCCCGTCGCGTAACGACACCACCAACCGCCGCGCCTCCGCGCGCACTCGAAAGGAGCAGCCATGGCAAAGGACTCGAGCTTTGACGTTGTCTCGTCCGTCGACATGCAGGAAGTCGACAACGCCTATCAGCAGACGGTCAAGGAGCTCTCGCAGCGCTACGACCTCAAAGACGCCCATGCGTCCATCGAGCTGTCCAAAGCCGACAAGACCGTGACGGTCGCCGCGCCGTCCGACTTCGTGGCCAAGCAGGTCATCGACATCTTCCACACCCGCCTCGTGCGCCGCAAGGTCGACCTGTCGGCCGTGAACTGGTCCGATCCCATCGCAGCGAGCGGCGGCACCGTCCGCCTCGTCGGCTCCATCGTGGAGGGCATCGACCAGGAACTCGCCAAGAAGATCTCAAAGGATGTGCGCGACGCCAAGTTCAAGGTTAAGGTCACGGTTGAGGGCGACAAGCTCCGCGTGACGTCACCGAGCAAGGACGCCCTGCAGGAGACGATCGCCTTCCTGCGCGACAAGGACTACGGCCAGCCGCTCCAGTACGTGAACTACCGCTAGGCCGCAGCCTTTCCCCTTCGTCACGAAAGCAACCCAGATGCCCCTCAGCAACACCGCACTGCCCACATCCGCAAGCCCGCGCCGCGTCAAGTTCGTGACGCTCGGCTGCGCCAAGAACGAGGTCGACACCGATCGCATGCGCACGCTCGTCGACGAGAGCCCGTTGTTCGAGACCGTTGAGGAGGAGGACGGGGCCGACGTCATCGTCGTCAACACGTGCTCGTTTCTCATGAGCGCCGTCGAGGAGGGCGTCGAGTGCACGCTGCAGCTGCTCGGCGAACGCCTCGAGGGTGGCATCAGCGCGCCCGTCGTCATGACGGGCTGCATACCGTCGCGCTACGGCGAGGAGATCGAGCAGGAGATGCCCGAGGTGGCCGCCTTCGTGCCGGTCAAGGACGAGGACCGCATCGTCTCCGTACTCGCCGGCGTCTGCGGCGTCGAGGAAGAGGGCCCTCTCGACAACGCGCCGGAAAAGGTGCCGGGCGCTCCCGCAGGGGAGCCGCACGTCCTGCGCACCGTTCGATCGGCGACCGCCTACGTCAAGATCAGCGACGGCTGCGACCGCTATTGCTCGTTCTGCGCAATCCCGTACATCCGCGGACGCTACTACTCGCGCGAGCGCGACGTCATCCTCGACGAGGTGCGCCACCTCGCCTCGGGCGGCGTGCGCGAGGTCGTGCTCATCGGCCAGGACACGGGCATCTGGGGCCGCGACCTGCCCGGCAAGCCGACGCTCGCCAGCCTCATGCGCGACGTTGCCGCCGTTATGGCTCCCTACGACGGCTGGGTGCGCGTGCTCTATCTGCAGCCCGAGGGTCTGTCCGACGAGCTCGTCGCCACGATCCGTGACACGCCCCAAATCGTGAAGTACATCGACATCCCGCTGCAGCACAGCTCGCACGAGCTGCTGCGCCGCATGAACCGCACGGGCTCGACAGACGAGTTCCTCGCCATGGTCAAGCGGCTGCGCACCGAGATCCCCGGCATCACGCTGCGCACGACGGCCATGGCTGGCTTCCCCGGCGAGACCGACGAGGAGTTCGACGACCTGTGCGACTTCCTCGAGCAGGCCGCGTTCGACTACACGGCCGTGTTCATGTACTCGCAGGAAGAGGGCACGCGCGCCGCCCGGATGACCGATCAGGTCGACGACGACACCAAGCTCGAGAGAACACAGCGCCTGCAGGACATATCCGACACCTATGGCTTCGCCTCGGCAGCCGAGCGTATCGGCCAGACGTACCGTGTCCTCGTTGACGGCTTCGAGACAGACGAGGACGGTACGACAGAGCTCATCGGGCGTGCCGCGTTCCAGGCGCCCGACTCAGACGGCGTCATACACCTGGGGGCTCCTGACGGCGACGTCGCCCTCGGGGACTTCGTGACCGCGCGCATAGACGACGCGGCCTGCTACGAGCTGTTCGGCACGATCGTCGAACGCGAGAGAAAGCAGGGTTAGATCGCATGGCACAGACATCGGGGCGCAGCGGCGCCACATCGCAGCAGGGGTCCGGCTTCGTCTGGACGCCTGCAAACGTCGTCACGGTCGTGCGCATCGCCTGCATCCCGGTGCTCGTGCTGCTCATGCTCATGGAGTGGGGCACTCCCAACGTCAGGGGGTTCGTGTCCCTCGTCGTGTTTGCCCTCATCTCGCTGACGGACACGCTCGACGGCTACCTGGCGCGCTCGCGCAACGAGGTGACGACGTTCGGCAAGTTCATGGACCCCATCGCCGACAAGCTCCTCGTCATGGCGGCCATGTTGGCGCTCGTGCAGCTCGGCTCGCTGCCCGCGTGGGTGCCACTCGTCATTGTGAGCCGCGAGTTTCTTGTGAGCGGCCTGCGCATGGTGGCCGCCTCGGCCGGCGTCGTCATCGCGGCCTCGGGCATCGGCAAGGCAAAGACGCTCACGACGATGGTCGCCATCTGCCTGTTCATCATCAAGGACACGCCGGCCCTCTCGTCGATCCAAGGGGTCTGGGAGCCGCTCTCCTGGGCGCTCATGATCATCGCCGTCGTGCTCACGATCTGGTCCATGGTCGACTACTTCGCCAAGGCGTGGCCCCTGCTCACCGAGGACACCGGTGGAGCGTCGGCGGCACAGGCCGAGGCTCACTCCGGCGCGCCCGCCCTTGAGGCCAGCAAGTACGCCAACACGCATGTCCCCACGCCGCACGAGCTGAGCGTGCAGGCGGCCGACGTCATCAACCAGGCGCGCACGAGCAGGACGCGCCTTGGAACGGCGGAGTCGCTGACGGGCGGCCTCATCAGCGCGACGCTGACGTCCGTCCCCGGCTCGTCGGACGTCGTCGCAGGCGGCGTCGCCTCGTACATGGCAAGCGTCAAGCAGAGCGTGCTCGGCGTGCCGGGGCGCACGATAGAGGAGCGTGGCGTCGTCTCCTCTCAGACGGCCTGCGCCATGGCGCGCGGGGCTCTCTCGACGCTCGGCGTCGATGTCGCCGTTAGCGTGACGGGCGTCGCCGGCCCTGGCGGAGGCACGCCCGAGACGCCCGTCGGCACCGTGTGGTTCGGCCTTGCCGTGCGTGGCGGCGACGTGACATCAGAAAAGCGCCGCTTTGATGGCGACCGCGAGCAGGTGCGCACCCAGACCGTGGCACACGCGCTCGAGTTGCTGTCGCGCGGCATTGCGCAGCGTGCCGAGTAACCGGAGCAGCACGTCACCTCACCTGCGCTGTCAGGTCTTCGTATGCGTGCCGGCAGATCGCCGCATGCCTGCCGTCATATTTCTGTCGAAGCGCCGTGCCACACTTGGGCACGGCCGCGAGACGTAGTGCCTCACACCCTGACCCCCGCAGCATGAGCGTTGCCTCGTCTTGCGGCCCTCGTTTGACATCGAACAGCTGTTCGTCTATGGTATGCATCGACAGAACAACGCAGGGAAGGACTCACCCCATGGCAACATCTAAGGCCCCCGCCAAGGAGGTTCACGCCAAAAGCTTTGGCGAGGAGCGCACGAAGATGATCGAGCTCACGACGAGCGAGATCACGAAGCGCTTCGGCAAGGGCGCCATCATGCGCTACGGCGATGGCGCAAACGACCTCGACGTCGAGGCCATCCCTACCGGCGCGCTCGCGCTCGATGCCGCCCTGGGCATCGGAGGCGTGCCGCGTGGCCGCATCATCGAGATCTACGGCCCCGAGTCGAGCGGCAAGACGACGCTCTCGCTCGAGATCCTTGCCGAGGCTCAGGCCATGGGCGGCGTCGTGGCGTTCATCGACGCCGAGCACGCGCTCGACCCCGGCTATGCCGCCCGCCTGGGCGTCGACATCGACGAGGTGCTCATCTCCCAGCCCGACACCGGCGAGGACGCGCTTGAGATCTGCGACATGCTCGTGCGTTCGGGCGCCATCGACGTCATCGTTATCGACTCCGTCGCGGCCCTGACGCCGCGCGCTGAGATCGAGGGCGAGATCGGCGATACGACGGTTGGCATGCAGGCACGCCTCATGAGCCAGGCGCTGCGCAAGCTGGCAGGCTCGCTCTCCAAGTCGAAGACGACGTGCATCTTCATCAACCAGCTGCGCGAAAAGATCGGCGTCATGTTCGGCAACCCCGAGACGACGCCTGGCGGCCGCGCGCTCAAGTTCTTCGCTTCCGTGCGCCTCGACATCCGTCGCGTCGAGAGTATCAAGAAGAATAACGACATCATCGGCAACCGCGTGCGCGTCAAGGTCGTCAAGAACAAGGTGGCGCCGCCGTTCAAGCAGGCCGAGTTCGACATCCTCTACGGTGAGGGAATCTCCAAGGAGGGCTGCATTCTCGACATGGCCGTCGACGAGGGCATCGTCGACAAGTCGGGCGCCTGGTACACCTACCAGGGTGACCGTCTGGGCCAGGGCCGCGACGCCGCCCGCCTGTTCCTTAAGCAGACGCCTGAGCTCTCCCAGGAGATCGAGCAGAAGGTCCGCGCCGCCCTCGGCCTCATCCAGGACGATGACGCACCCGTCGGGGTGCCCACGCTCCCGACCAGCGACCCCGCGCCCAAGGCGCAGCAGTAGCGCGGGCCCGCTTCATGGCACGCAACGCCAGGGCCCGGACGTCTCCCGAAGTGGAGCGCGTCCGGGCCCTTCTCGAACACATGACGGGAGCACCCATCCCCCCAGCCTCCCCATCAAACGGCCCCTCGCCAGCCCGAAGCGCCCGGAGCCCGCAAGCTCAGCAAGCCGCCCGCGCCCAGGAGGCAGGGGAGCGGCCGGTCCCTGCCACCGCATCCGAGGCCGTCGCCGCATGGGCCACGCTGTCCGAAGCGTCGCCCGCTTCGACGTTCGACGCGCACAGCCGCACGACAACGGGACTTGTCCTGTGCGAGCCGGCGACGGCGGAAGAGGAAGCCTCGTGCCTCCCGGCATCTCCCGGGCGCTCCGAGGCCATACAGGCCGTCGCCGCCTTCCTTGAGGCGCTCGGCACGAATGCGTCAGCGAGCGATCCCGATCCGAACCAGCCCGCGCCCGCGCCATCCCGCCCCCACCTGCAGGGGAGGATCCAGACGAGCGTACCAGCGTCGGTCGCCAAGACGTTCGGCCAGCAACGCCGTGTGTTTGCCTCCCGCGACGCCTTTGACGAGGCGCTCGACACCTGCATGGCTGAGTGTGCGTGGAAGCGGCTGCTCTCCATGACGGGTGCCCGAGAGCGCTCGACGCGTCACATAGAGCATGCCCTGCGCGACGAGGGCTTCCCCACGGCAGTGGCCCGCCGTGCCGTCGATCGCGCTCGATCCTGCCAGCTCGTCGACGATGCCCGCTTTGCCGAGACGTTCATCAGGGTCAAGCTGCGCGCCGGATGGGGACGTCAGCGCATTGAGCGCGCACTTGACCAGGAGGGCATCGACCCTCACATCGTGACCGATTATCCCGAGGCGTTCTTCAGCGACGGCACGGAGGAGCAGCGTGCCTGGGAGGCCCTGCTACGCAAGCCAGTGCCCGAGCGCAACGCCGAGCAGAAGCTCGCCCGCTTCCTTGCCGGCCGCGGCTTCTCGCCATCCCTGTGCCTGCGCCTCGCAAAAAAGCGCGTCCAGCAGTCCAGCGACTAGGTCGTGCTTAAATATCGCGTGTGTTCATCCGGTGAAGATGTTTTTATCTACTCCCACAGAGCAAGCGACATGGTAATTTATCCCTCGCACTTTGAACGGGCAATAGCGCAGCTTGGTAGCGCACTTGACTGGGGGTCAAGGGGTCGTGGGTTCAAATCCCGCTTGCCCGACCATGAAGATGCAGGCAGGGTAGTCATTGGCTACCCTGCTTTTTTGTATTCGCGCTCACGTCCCGCATCCTGCGACCCTTCGGAGGTGCGCCATGGCCCAAAGCGACACAAGGACGCCTGCGGCGCTCACCAGGCGCGTCCCCGGCGTGGCCCTCATGTTCGAGGGCGGCGGCATGCGCGCCAGCTACACATGCGCGACGGCCGTCAAGCTGCTCGAGCAGGGCATCGGCTTCGACTTCGTCTGCGGTTTGTCCGCCGGTGCCAGCAATACGGTCAACTTCCTGTCGCGCGACGTCTGGCGCACGCGGGCGAGCTTCGTCGACCTCGTGGATGATCCCCACTTCGGTGGCATGCGTACGTTCCTTTCCGGAAAGGGCCTGTTCTCCGCCCACTGGATCTACGAGGAGGCCGGCCTTCCCGACGGCCCGCTTGCCTACGACTTCGCGTCGTTCCAGGCCAGCGCTTCCGAGCTCGCCATCCAGGCATTCGACCGCGACACAGGCCAGACCGTCGTGTGGCACCGCGCCGACATGCCCACGCTCGAAGACCTCATGCGCCGCGTGCGCGCATCCAGCACGCTGCCGCTCGCCATGCCGCCTGTCACGATCGGCGGCGCCACGTACTACGACGGAGGGCTCGGCCAGGGCGGGGGCATCCCGCTGCACCTTGCGCTCGACGCCGGCTACACGCGCATCTTCGCCGTGCTCACCCGCCCGCGCGGCTACCGCAAGAACCCCTCCGACCGCACGACCAACGCGACGGCCCGGCTCTACGCCCGCTATCCCCACGTCCGAGACGCCCTGCTCACGCGCGCCGAGCGGTACAACGCCGAGCTCGACGCCCTCGAGGCCATGGAGCGACGCGGCGATGCCCTCATCGTCTACGCCAACGACATGGCCGTGACGAGCTCCACGAAGGATCGCGCCGCCCTCGAGCGCTCATATGCGGCTGGCTATGCCCAGGCGACGCGCGAGCTGCCCATCTGGCTCGACTGGCTCGGCCTTTCGTAGCAGGACTCGTGCGCTTCTCGTGGGTTATGTGCGAACCAGCCTCTCACGAGCCCGCCCTGGCGCAACCGTGCCCCACTCGTCTATGATACGAACGTCAATCAGGCGCCCGGGCGCTCACCGGGCATCGGCATGCGGGGGAGAGCTACACACGGTGGCAGCCACACAGTCAAGCGTCAGCACCTCCGCCACGACGGTCGGCCCCGTGGGCCACCAGCCCGGCACGCCGGAAAACCCGCTGCACACCATACTCACTGTGCCGAACGTCATCACGCTGTGCCGCCTGTTTCTCACCATCGTGTTCCTCGTGCTCTATCCCATAAGCGAGCTGAGGACGCCCGCCATCGTCATATTCATCATCGCGGCGTCCACAGATTGGCTCGACGGCCAGGTGGCGCGCCGCACGCACCAGGTCAGCGTGTTCGGCAAGCGATTTGATCCCGTCATGGATCGCGTCCTCATCTTCTCGGGCGTGCTTGCTCTGTTCATCGCGCGCCTCATCCCCGTGTGGGTCGCCGTGTTCCTCGTCGCTCGCGACGTCTACCTCGCCGTGGGCGGCCTCATCCTCAGGCGCGCCCGCGGCATATTCATCGACGTGGCCTACGTCGGCAAGGCGGCGACGTTCGTGCTCATGTCCGGCTTCGCCGTGCTGCTGCTCGGGCTGTTCCCCGTGCCCGGACTCGGCCTCGTCGAGTCCGCCGCCCTGCCGGGATGGGGCTCCCAGGAGGCCTCTCTAGGCATTTGGGGCATCTATGTCGGCGTCGCCCTTTCGTTTATCACCGCAATCGTGTATACCGTCCGCGGCGCGCGTGCCCTCATGGCCGCAAGCCGCCCGTAGACATCGGACCCGCAACCCCCGTAGCGAAAGGCAGAAAACCGCACTATGGACACGATGTACCAGCCTGAACTGGAGGCCATGCCCCGCGAGCAGCGCGACGAGCTGCAGCTGGAGCGTCTCAAGAAGCTCGTGCGCTACGTGTACGACCGCATCCCGTTCTACAAGAAGAGCTTTGACGAGGCCGGGTTCGATCCGGACACGCTGACGAGCCTCGACGACCTCGAGCGCATCCCGTTCACGTGCAAGCAGGACATGCGCGACGCCTACCCGTTCGGCATGTTCGCCGTGCCGCAGCACGACGCCGTGCGCATCCACGCCTCGTCGGGCACGACTGGCACGGCGACCGTCGTGGGCTACACGCAGCACGACATCGACATCTGGGGCGAGTGCGTCGCTCGCGCCCTCGTCGAGGCAGGCGTCTCCGCCGACGACGTGCTGCAGGTCTCGTACGGCTACGGCCTGTTCACCGGCGGCCTGGGCGCCCACTACGGCGGCGAGAAGCTCGGCTGCACCGTGCTCCCCATGTCGACGGGCAACACGGCACGCCAGATCAAGCTCATGCAGGACTTCGGCAGCGGCGCCATCTGCTGCACCCCGTCCTACCTGCTCTACATGGCCGAGCAGATGGAGAAGATGGGTGTCGACCCCCGCACGCTCAAGATGCACAGCGCCGTGTGCGGCGCCGAGCCCATGTCGCACGAGATGCGCCAGGAGCTCGAGAAGCGCCTCGGCTTCCACGTGTACGACATCTACGGCCTGTCCGAGGTCATGGGCCCTGGCGTGTCGTCGGAGTGCCGCGAGCAGCACGGCACGCACGTGTGCGAGGATCACTTCATCGTCGAGATCATCGACCCGGTCACCGGCAAGCGCCTGCCTGACGGCGAGTGGGGCGAGGTCGTGTTTACGACGCTGTCCAAGGAGTGCTCGCCGCTCGTGCGCTATCGCACGCGCGACATCTCCCGCATCATCCCCGAGCCGTGCCCCTGCGGGCGCACGGAGCGCCGCCTGGACAAGTTCCGCGGCCGCAGCGACGACATGCTCATCATCCGCGGCGTCAACGTGTTCCCGAGCCAGGTCGAGGGCGTGCTTGCCGGCTTTGACGAGCTCACGCCGTACTACCAGATCGTGCTCACGAAGAAGGGCCCGCTCGACGTCGCCACGCTCGAGGTCGAGGTCAAGGAGGACTTCCCCATCGACGAGGTGCGCCGCATCGAGAACCTGCGCGAGCGCATCGCCCACGAGCTGAAGGGCAACCTGCAGATCGCCGTCGTCGTGAAGATCGTCGAGCCCCACACGCTCGAGCGCTCAGAGGGCAAGGCCAAGCACGTCATCGACAAGCGAGGGGAGTAGTCGCCATGATCAACCAGCTCACCGTCTTCCTCGAGAACAAGCCCGGCCGCCTGCTGTCCCTGTGCAGCACGCTCGGCGACGCCGGCATCAACATGCGCGCACTCATGGTGGCGGACACGACGGAGTTCGGCATCGTGCGTATCGTGTGCGACGCCCCCGACCGCGCCCGCGAGCTGCTGCGCGCCCAGGGATACTCCGCCAGCATCACGAAGGTGCTCGCCGTTCAGGTGCCCGACGAGCCCGGAGCCCTCGCCGACATCCTGCGCGCGGCTGACGAGCTCGGCGCCAACATCGAGTACGCCTACTGCTTCCTCGAGCCGACGCGCGGCAGTGCCGTCGACGTGTTCAAGGTCGGCGCCGACGAGGGGGAGAAGGCGGAGCAAGCGCTTCGTGCGGCTGGCTTCGTGACGATCGAGCCCGCCGACATCTATCCCTCTGAGGTCGCGTAGTTCCATGTCGCTGCTGAGCCGCCGCATGCGCGTCACGCCTGCCTCCGCCCCTGCCTTCCCGTCACCCTGCACGATGGGAAGGCAGGGCGTCAGCACGTTTGCGCATGCGGCGCGCACCGCTCTCATTGCGCTCGCGTGCACGCTTGCCGTGCTCATCGGCACCCTGCTCCAGCCGACCCCCGCCTTTGCGGCCGACTGGTCGGCCTACGGAGAGGCAGACGCCCCCGCGCTCAACGCGACGGAGGCCATCGTGGAGGACGGCGACGGAACGGTCCTGTTCACGCGCGACGCGTCGACGTCCATGCCCATGGCGTCGACGACGAAGGTCATGACGGCCGTCGTCGCTCTGGAGAGCGGCGTCTCGCTCGACACGACGTTTCCCATCAGCGAGTATGCCGTCTCCAACCAGGGCACGGTCGCCGGCTTCGTCGCCGGCGAGCAGCACACGCTCTACGACCTGCTGCGCGTCCTGCTCGTGCACTCCGCCGGCGACGCGGCTGTTGCCATCGCCGAGGGCGTCGCCGGCTCCGAGGCCGCGTTCGTCGACATGATGAACGCGAAGGCGGCGGAGCTCGGCCTGACGGGCACGCACTACACGAGCCCGGACGGGCTGTCGGACACCGACCACTACTCCACGCCGTCCGACCTCGTCACGCTGGCCCGCCACGCCATGGGGATAGACCAGTTCCGCAGCATCGTGGGCACGAAGTCCATCACGATCAGCGTGAACGGCGTACCCACGACGTTCACGAACACGAGCCCCATCCTCAACGCCTACCCGGGCGCGCAGGGCATCAAGACAGGCTTCACGTACGGGGCAGGCCGCGCCTTCGTCGGCGTCGTGTCTCGCGGCGACGTCGAGATCTGGTTCAGCATCCTGGGGTGCGAGTCCGAGGAGGCTCGCCGTGCCGACCTGTGGAGCCTGCTCGACTGGGCGTACGGCAAGTACCCCGCCACAACGCTCGTGACGGCCTCGACGCCCGTGCTCGGCTACGTGAACTGCGGTTACCGCTTCGGTCGCATGCTGGGCTCCACGACGTCCGTCGACGCTTCGCTGCGCTCGAGCGCGTCAACGGGCATGACGACGACGCTGATAGCCAACGACGGTGTCGCGTTCGCCATGCCGGGAGAGCGCCTCGGCTCGCTGACGTGGGTGCGCGCCGGCCTTGCCGTGCAGAACCGCGTCGTCACAGCAGACTGGTACTCGTGCCCCGTCCACACGTACGGCCCGTTCGTGTCGCAGCTCTTCTACGAGCTCGACCTCGCCGTACGTCGCGCCCAGCTCAACATGCCTGACGCTCCCGTGCTCCCATAGTCGTACGTCACCATGTCCTTTTAGCGGACAGTCCGCACAATGCGTGCCATAGCGTATATCATGGTCTGATTGAGCGTCTCGTGTCTGTCGTGGGTATCATGACGACATCTGACCACTCCTCGGCTTCATGCCTTCTGACCAGTGAGGTGACATTTCGCTATGACAGACGTTTCCGGTTCGCCCCTGCCGGGCGACGGCGATAAGACGCAGGCGTTCAGCCTCGTCAGCGCCGACGCGACCATACCCAACATCAGCCTCGACGACCGCGGCGGCCTGGCCGAGCTCATCATCGTGCGCGGCCCGCAGGCCGGCGAGGTCTTCGTGCTCGACATCCCCGAGATCACGATCGGCCGTGACCCGAGCTGCGAGGTCTTCCTCAACGACCGCACGGTCTCCCGTCGCCATGCCCACCTGTCGCTGCGCGACGGGCGCGCGTTCGTCGAGGATCTCGGCTCGCTCAACGGCACGTGGGTCGACGGTGCCATCGTCTCGTCCGGCGAGCTCAAGAGCGGCTCGAGCCTGCAGATCGGCACGTTCAAGATGGTCCTGAACATCCACAAGGGGTAAGCCCGTATGGCATCGGCAGACACGTACACCATCGGCAAGGTCGTCAAGCGGCTGCAGCCCGCCTTTCCCGACCTCACGGTCTCGAAGGTCCGCTTCCTCGAGACCGAAGGCCTCGTGAAGCCCAAGCGCACGAAGAGCGGCTACCGCGTCTACACAGAGCGCGACATCCAGCGCCTCGAGGCGGTCCTGCGCCTGCAGAGTACCTGCTTCTACCCCCTGCAGGTCATCAAGGAGAAGCTTGACGCCGCAGACGAGGGCGCGGCCCTGCCCGAGCTCGGCGAGGCAGGCACGACGCTTCCCGAGCAGGACGAGCGCATGCTCGCTGCCCAGCACGTGCTCGAGGAGCTGCCCGATGCCATCTCCGTGCCTGCTGCCTTCATACGGTCGCTCGTCGACGCAGGTATCGTCATGCCCGTGCGCGGCGCCAAGGGGCGCACGCTCATCGACGGCCGAGACATCCCGCTCATCCGCAGCGCCTACGAGCTGAAGCGCTACGGCATGGACCCGCGCTTCCTGCGCCCCTACGTGCAGCAGGCGAACCGTGAGCTCCCCATCTTCAAGCAGATGCTCTCGGCGGGCATCGGCCGTGCAGGCTCGCTCGACGACGCAAAGACGCGCGAGAGCTTCGACCGCATGCTCGCAAGCCTGCTCACGCTGACGAACAGCGTGCGCGACGCCCTCGTGATGCGCGAGGTGCGCCGCGAGTTCAACTACCCGCAGCCCGAGGCTCCCGAGCAGCAGGGGAGCGCACGCTAGCCGTTCCAAACCCACGCTTCACCCAACGGCCCTGCCCGAGCGCGCATGCGTCCGGGCAGGGCCGTTTTCGCATCGCGCTGCAAAGCCGTGCCGCAGCTTTGCGGTTGTGGAGGCTCATTCAGCTATGGGCGTCTTCCGGTTTATGGGGCCTGCTCCCGCCGTCACTGCTAGAATGGTTCAGCGAGAGTAGAAAGGCCCAAACGCATATGGCGATACTGACGCACCCTAACCACACCCGCATCGCAGCGACGGCCGCCCTTCTGATCATGACGCTTGGATGGAGCGGCGCCACCATACCGGCCTTTGCCGACGAATACTCTGCCTCGCCCGAGACCGAGGCAGCCCTTGCTGACGCTCAGGCCCAGGCCGATGCGGCGCAGCAGCAGATCAACGCCCTCAACAACGCGTTCTACGAGGCGCAAACCGCGTATGACCAGACGACGGCCGAGCTCGAGGCCACAAACCAGGCCATCGCCGATCTACAGGTCACGATTGACGAGAAACAGGTCGAGCTCGCAGAGGCGCAGGACGCGCTCGCCAACCGCATGTCGGCCGAATACACGGCCGGACCCACGGGCCTGCTCGACGTCATCCTGTCCGCCGAGGACTTCAACGACTTCGTGAACCGCCTCTACTACGCCGGTAAGCTGACCGACGCAGACGCTCAGGCCATCCAGCAGGTTAAGGACCTCAAGGCCTCGCTGCAGGCAAGCCAGGATGAGCTCGTCGTTCAGCAGCAGGCCCAGCAGGAGCTTCAGGCCCAGCAGGAACAGGACCTTGCGTCGCTCAACGATCAGCTCGCCGCCGCGCAGGAGTACAAGGCCAGCCTCGACGCCCAGGTTGCCGATCTGCTCGCCCAGCGCCAGGCCGAAATCGACGCACAGGCCCAAGCCGCCGCCGAGGCGGCAGCGGCCCAGGCGGCAGCCGCAGCTGCGTCCGGTATGCCGGGCACTTCCGTGGGCGGCGTCGTCGATGCGGCCCTGCAGTATCTCGGCTCGCCCTACGTGTGGGGCGCCGAGGGCCCGGGTGCCTACGACTGCTCCGGCCTCACGACCGTGGCCTATCGCGCCATGGGTATCGAGATCCCGCACCAGTCCGGCTCGCAGTACGCCATCGTCGCCGGCAACGGCCACCTCGTCGGAGCGGGCGGCCTCAACGCCGGAGACCTCGTGTTTTTCGGCTACTACGGCTCCGACGCCGTCTGCCACGTGGGCATCTACATGGGCGGCGGCATGGTCGTGCACTCGCTGCCCGCCTCGGGCGTCACAACGGAGTCGCTCTCGTCCATCTCGAGCTACCTGAACTTCCTTGGCGGCGGCAGTCCCGTATAGCGCCCGCCCACCGCATCACACCGCTCTCACCTCGCAGCAAAAACACCACCGGAGAGAAGGAACGTCATGAACACGCGCACCCCAGCACCACGCACCCAGGCATCCATCGCCGCCCGCCCTCTGGACCGGCGCCTGTTCGTGCGCGTCGCCGCGATGGGCGTTGCCACCTGTGCCCTCGGCCTCGGCATGCAGAACGCCGCCCAGGCCGTTGAGGGCACCTCCGAGCAGACGCAGGCCGCGCTCTCCGACGCTCAGGCAGCCTATAACGAAGCCATGTCACAGCTGAGCTCGCTCACGCAGAAGGCCGAACTCGCCCAGTATTCTCTGAGCCAGACGGAGGCCCAGCTCGACGAGACGAACGCCCAGATCGATGATCTCCAGGTGTCCATCACGCAGAAGCAGGCCGAGCTCTCCGACGCCCAGGACGTCCTGGCCGACCGCGTCGACGCCGCGTACAAGGCCGGTAGCACGGACGTGCTGTCCGTCATCCTCAATGCCACGAGCTTCGAGGATCTCGCTAACCGCCTGTTCTACGCAGGCAAGACCTCCGACGCTGACGCCCAGGCTATCCAGACCGTCAAGGATCTCAAGGCGGAGCTCGAGCAGCAGGAGAGCGACCTGCAGGCAAAGAAGAGCGAGCAGGAGCAGCTCTACAACCAGCAGCTCTCCGACGCACAGTCCCTGCAGGACCAGGTCGACGCCATGCAGAGCTACTCCGGCAGCCTGTCCCAGGACGTCGTCGACCTCATGGGGCAAGCGCAGCAGGAGGCCATGCAGAACCAGGCGTCCCAATATCAGGAGTATCTCGACTCGGTCGTGCAGGACAACCCCGTGGCGAACGGCTCGACAAACGCCGGCACGTCCGAGAGCGGTGGCTCGAGCAACGAGAGCTCGGAAGGCACGACGGGCGGCAGCGCGGACACGACGACTCCCGTCAACCCGACGCCCGATCCGGAGCCCACGCCCGAGCCCGAACCGGAGCCAACCCCGGAGCCTGAGCCTGAGCCGACCCCTGAGCCCGAACCAGAGCCGGAACCCGAACCAGAGCCCGAGCCTGACCCAGAACCGGATTACGAGGAGCCGAGCTACGGCGGCACGGGCAACCACGTCGGAAGCGCCGTCGACGTCGCGTGGAACTACGTCGGCGTCACGCCCTACGTGTGGGGCGGCACAGACCCGAGCGGCTTTGACTGCTCCGGCCTCGCGCAGTACTGCTACGCCATGTGCGGCTACTCCATCGGCCGCACGACGTACGACCAGATCGCCCAGATCCAGGGCCTGGGCAACTGGCGCTACGACATGTCCGAGCTTTCGCCGGGCGACCTCGTGTTCCCGCACGAGGGCCATGTCGGCATCTACTGCGGCGGCGGCATGATGATCCACGCCCCCTACGAGGGCCGCATGGTCGAGTACGCCTCCGTCTACGCCTTCATCGGCGGCGGCAGTCCCGTATAAGCACGCGCCTGACGCAGAGAGAATGGCCTGAGAAACCGCACGCAGCAGAGGCAGGGAGGAGGGGGCAGCACAGATGACACGAACGCTCGACACGACGCTGGACAGCGGGCGCGATCGCACCCTCACTCGGCGTGACGTCATCGCATACGCCGCCGGCCTCTCCCTTGCCCCCGTCGCGCTCGCCGTCGCCAAGGCGTTCGGGTGTGACACACTGCTGGCCCCCCGCGTCGCCCTGGCAGAGCCCGCCGAGCGCGGCGCCGCCGAGACGGAAGCGCTGGCTGCAGCGCAGAAAGAGTACGACGAGGCGCGCAGCCAGCTCGAGCAGATAGGCCGCAAGCTCGAGCAGACGCAGTACGACCTCAGCGAGACAACGAACCAGCTCAACGAGCTGGGCAAGGACATCGCCCAGACGCAGACGGACATCGACGCCACGACGACGGACCTCGACACGGCCCAGAACGCCCTCGCGGCCTACCTCGTCATCGGCTATAAGTCCGGCGCCGTCTCGACGCTCGACCTGCTGCTGCAGTCCGCGGACTTCAACGACTTCGTGACGCGCTCGTTCTACGTCGGGCGCATCCAGGACTCCCAAGTCGACGCCATCGAAGACATCAAGGACCTCAAGGTGAAGCTCGAGCAGCAGGAGCAGACGCTCACGACCCAGCAGGACCAGCAGGCCGAGCTGCAGGCGAGCCTCGAGGCCCAGCAGGCCGAGCTACAGACGCAGCAGGAGGAGTCGAACAAGGTCGTAACAGGCCTGTCCGAGCAGGTTAAGCAGCTCTTTGCTGCCCAGCAGACCGAGCTCCAGGCCGCAGCTGCCGCCCGCCAGAAAGCCGCTGACGCGAGTGCAGCCGGCCAGGCCAACGGCGTCCCGACGCCCGGCAAGTCCATGGGGTCGGTCGTGGAGAACGCCTACGCCTGCATGGGCATCCCCTACGTCTGGGGCGGAGACGACTCGAACTACGCCACGTATGCCGGCTACGACTGCTCGGGCTTCACGCAGCACTGCTACGCCCTGGAGGGCTACGAGATCGGCCGCACGACATGGGACCAGATCGACGACATCAACGCGCTGGGCAACTGGCGGGACAACGTCGACGACCTGCAGCCCGGCGACCTCGTGTTCCCCCACGACGGGCACGTCGGCATCTACATCGGCAACCACCAGATGATCGACGCGCCCTATCCGGGCATGTTCATCCAAATCGACCCCGTCGAGGAGTTTCTCGGGGGCGGCTCCCCGGTATAGGCCGCGCGCTCCCTGCCTCTTCGGCGAAGGTGAGCGGCTGGCGCGCGATACGCTGGACACGTGACGTACAATCTCCCGCAACGCCTGTTCGAGAGGGAGAGGATGCACGTGTCTACCGTTCTTCTTTCCGGCAACGAGGCCATCGCCCGCGGCGCCTGGGAAGCCGGCTGCTCCGCCGGCTTCGGCTACCCCGGCACGCCGTCGACCGAGACGCTCGAGGCCTTTGCCAAGCTGCCCGACACCTATGCCGAGTGGTCCATCAACGAGAAAGTCGCCCTCGAGGCAGCCCTGGGCCTGTCCATGGCGGGCCGCCGCGCCCTCGTGACGATGAAGCACGTCGGCGTCAACGTGGCAGCTGATCCGCTCATGAGCATCTCGCTGGCCGGCTGCTCCGGCGGCCTCGTGCTGCTCGCCGCCGACGACCCCGGCATGTTCTCCTCGCAAAACGAGCAGGACAGCCGCGTGTACGCCTCGTTCGCCCGCGTGCCCATGTTCGAGCCCGCCGACTCCGCAGAGGCGCTCGCCATGACGAAGGAGGCCTTCCGCCTCTCCGAGGAGCTCGGCACGCTCGCCATGGTGCGCTCCACCGTGCGCATCTCGCACACGCGCACGGCCGTCGAGCTGGGCGAGCGCGAGCAGGTCGAGCCGCTGCCCTACGAGACGAAGCAATCCCGCTGGGTCATGATGCCCGCCTACGCCCGTCCGCGCCGGCTCGACGCCGACAAGCGCGTCGAGGTGCTGCGCGCCTACGTCGAGGCGAGCCCGCTCAACGTTGCCGAGCTGCGCGACACGAGCATCGGCTTCGTGTGCTCGGGCGCCGTCTACCAGCACGTCCGCGAGGCGTGCCCGCAGGCGTCCACGCTGAAGCTCGGCCTGTCCTACCCGCTTCCTGCCGCCAAGATCGCCGCGTTCTTCGCGCAGGTCGAGCACGTGTACGTCGTCGAGGAGGCCAACGACTACTACGAGCGCGAGATCCGCGCCATGGGCCTCGAGCCTGCCGCCTGGCCCAATCCGCTGCCCCGCGCGTTCGAGCTGTCGCCCGCCCTCATCGCCGCCGCTCTGGGCGTTCAGGGTGCCGGGGCGTCCGGCTCGCTTCCCGCAACCGAGGCAAGCGATGCACTCGTCGACGCCTGGACGTCGGCCACGCGCATCGCACGCATCGACGAGGCGCTCGGCGAGCTTCCGGCCCGACCGCCGGCACTCTGCCCCGGCTGCCCGCACCGCATCCCGTTCTTCGAGCTCAAGCGCATGCGAGCCATCGTGCTCGGCGACATCGGCTGCTACACACTCGGCGCGCTGCCGCCGCTCGCGACGCTCGAGTCCGCCATCGACATGGGCGCGTCCGTCTCCATGGCGCACGGCTTCGAGGTCGCCCGCGAGCTGGACGCCAGGGCGGGACGCGACGAGTCGACGCGTGCCGGCGGCAAGCGCCCCGTGTTCGCCGTCATCGGCGACAGCACGTTCGCGCATTCGGGCCTGTCGGGCGCCCTGTCGGCGGCATATAACGCCGGCTGCGGCAACATCCTCATCCTCGACAACCGCACGACGGCCATGACCGGCGGCCAGGGCAACCCCGTCTCGGGCATCACGCTGCAGGGGAGGCCCTCGCACGAGCTCGACCTGCCCGCCGTGCTCAAGGCGTCCGGCATCGCCGACGTCACGGTCGTCGACGCGCTCGACGCCGCCGCCGTGCGCGCCGCCCTGCGCGGGGCGGCCAGCCGTACGGACCAGCTCTCCGTCGTCATCTGCCAGTCGCCGTGCATCGTCGAGTACAAGATCCGCGGGACGCAGCGCGTCGTCAGCCTCGCCGCCTGCCGCGCGTGCGGTGCCTGCCTGCGCCTGGGTTGCCCGGCCATTAGCACGGACGCCGAGGGGCATGCGCGCATCGACGCCGGCCTGTGCACGGGCTGCCGCCAGTGCGAGCAGTACTGCGCGTTCAATGCCATCGCGGCCGTCGCGGAAGGGAAGTAGGCCATCATGACAAACGACACGTCCACGGCGGCACAGGCCGCGTCCTTCCCTGATCGCCCCGTCTCGCTCGTGCTGTGCGGCGTGGGCGGCCAGGGAACGATCCTGGCAGCCGATCTGCTGGCACGCGCGGCGCTCGGCTCCGGCTACGACGTCAAGGTATCCGAGATCCACGGCATGGCCCAGCGAGGCGGATCCGTCTCGACGACCGTCCGCTTCGGGCGCGCCGTCTCCTCCATGGTGTGCGGGCCGGCCACGGCAGACGTCGTGCTGTCGCTCGAGGTGCTCGAAGCCATCCGCAACCTGCCGTTCCTCGCGCCGGGTGGCCACCTCGTGTGCGCCGACGTCGTGACGGAGCCCATGAGCGTGCTGTCGGGCATGGCCCAGATGCCGGCCGACCCCCAGGGCCTGCTACGAGAGCTCGGGCGCAACGCCGTTGAGATCGTCGACGCCGACGCGATCGCCCGTGCGGCCGGCAATGCGCGCTGCGCAAACGTCGCGCTGCTCGGCGCGGCGGCGCGCCACCTGCCCATCGAGCTCGACGCCTGGCACGCCGCCATCGAGGGCCGCGTGCCCCCCAAGACGGTCGAGGCAAACCTGCTCGCATTCGACACGGCCTATACGGGCCGGTAGGGGAGGACCCCATGGAAGCCACGGGAAGCGACATCATCCAGATCAGCGTCTTCATCGAGAACCGCGCCGGACGCGCTGCGGAGGTCTGCCGCCTGCTGCAGTCCGCTAACGTCAACGTGTGTGGCTTCATGATCTCCGACACGAACGACTACGGCATCCTGCGCCTCGTCACCGATCGTCCCGACGCCGCGCTCGAGGCCCTCAACGCCGCAGGCTACGCCGCGAAGGCCAAGCCCATACTCGTGGCGCGCCTCGATAACGTGCCCGGCAACCTGAACCGCCTGCTCGACAGCCTGTCCGGCGCGGGCGTGAACCTCGTCTATTCCTATTCGCTCATCTCGACGTTCGTCGCGCTGTGCGTCGAGGACCTCGACGAGGCGCGCAGGCTCGCCCTGGGCGTGGGCATCGACCTCGTCAGCCTCGAGCAGGTCGCCTCCGCCGAGAAGGAATAGCCTCGAACCCGCACGCAATCGCGTTCCAGAAAGGACCGTTCTCGCCATGCCCATCCTGATGCCCCAGATAGAGTGCGCCGATCGCGAGACCATCCGCGCGCTGCAGCTCGAGCGGTTGCAGCACCAGGTTGGCTACGTCTACGAGCGCGTGCCGTGGTACCGCGAGCAGCTCGACGAGCGCGGCGTCAAGCCCTCCGACATCAAGACGCTCGCCGACGTGCGCCTGCTGCCGTTCACGGACAAGAAGGTCATGCGCGACACGTACCCGTTCGGCCTGTTCGCCATCCCCGTCGACGACGCCATCCGCCTGCACGCGTCGAGCGGCACGACCGGCAAGCCTGTCGTCGTGGGATACAACCGCCACGACATGGACGTCTGGGCCGAGTGCATCGGTCGTCTCGCCTCCATGGCCGGCGTCACGGCGAAGGATCGCGTGCAAATGGCGTTCGGCTACGGCATGTTCACGGGCGGCTTTGGCCTGCACCAAGGCCTCGAGAAGCTCGGCTGCCTCATCATCCCGGCCGGCTCGGGCTCCACGGAACGCCACATCATGATGATGCAGGACTACCAGACGACCGTGCTCATCGCCACGCCCACGTACGCCATGCACATTTGCGAGGTTGGCGAGCAGCTCGGCTACGACTGGTCGAAGAGCTCGCTGCGCGTCGGCCTGTTCGGCGGCGAGCCGTGCACGCCTGCGCTCAAGGCCGAGATCGAAAGCCGCATGCACATCACGTGCACGGACAACTACGGCCTGACGGAGGTCATGGGCCCCGGCGTGTCGGGCGAGTGCCTGAGCAGCCGCGACCAGCAGCACATCGCCGAGGACCACTTCCTGTGGGAGGTCGTCGACCCCGAGACGGGAGAGCCTGTCGACGAGGGCGAGGAGGGCGAGCTTGTCCTGACGACGCTCACGAAGGAGTGCATCCCTGTGCTGCGCTACCGTACGCACGACTTCACGCGTGTCACGACGGAGCCGTGCGCCTGCGGAAGGACGCTCGCCCGCATGCAGAAGGTGCGCCGCCGCAGCGACGACATGCTCATCGTGCGCGGGACGAACGTGTTCCCGAGCCAGATCGAAGACGTGCTGGCCCACGTCGAGGGCGCATCAACGAACTACCGCCTCATTCTCGACAACGAGTCGGGCATGGATCGCATGACGCTCATGCTCGAGGTCAAGCCGGCGTACTTCAGCGACGAGGTGGCCAAGATGGATCGCTTCCGCGACCACGTCGCCGCAAAGCTGCGCGAGACGCTGCAGGTCAGCGCTGTGGTCAAGCTCGTGGAGCCCGGCAGCATCGAGCGCACGACCGGCAAGGCCAAGCACGTTGAGGACCGCCGGAAGAAGTAGGCCTCGCCGCACGACACGCATATCTTTAGGAGCTGAAGATTTGCCCCCTACCTGCGGAAACGGAGTACGTCCCAGGTAGGGGGCTTATTTTGAGCACGACAGGCGCGGCCGAAAACACCCGGTTCAGCGGCTAGCTCATTGTTGCTCCATCCGGCATCTCCGCCATCAGGCAGTGGACCACGTTGCGCCGGCTCAGGGCGCCCACAAGCACGCCGTCGCTCGTGACGGGAACCTTCTTGATCTTGCGCTCCGCCAGGACGGTGCACGCCTTGTCCAGCGGCAGGTCGGCGTCGACGGTGATGACGCGCTTCGTTGCGAGCTTCATGACGTCGACGGCGGCCAGCTCAGCCAGGCGGCCGCGCAGGTCATCGTCGTCTTGGATGATCGTGTAGACGTTGGCCGAGGGGTTCATGTAGCTCTTGTCGCTGCGGCCCAAGTAACGAGCAACGTCGCCGTCGCTCACATATCCCACCAGCGCGCCCCGCTCGTCGACAACCGCCACGCCCGATGTTTCGGTGGATGCCATGATGTTGAGGACATCGCCCACCGTCGCACCGACTGTGACGTACGGAGCCGTGGCGTTCATCGCATTGCGAACCGAGAGCCCGCCCGGCCGTGCGGCGCGAACCTCGGCAGTGGAGGCCCCCTTCGCAGCGCCAGCTTCCCGATCACGCACGAACACCACGATGATGACGGCAGCAGCAATCACGATAAGCGCCATCGAGACCAGCGACATGTGGTAGCCAGCGAAAGCCTGCTCTGCACCAGATAGATCAGAGGCAGAAGACGACACGGCCGCCGAGATCGACACGAGTAGGGCGGTGCCGAACGAACCCGCCACCTGGTTGATCGTGTTTGACGTGCCCTGCGCGTGCTGAATGTCCTCGTTTGCCAGCGAGTTGACGCCCCAGGTATTCATGGGTGTCATCGTGAACTGGATGCCCAGCGGCATGCACGCATAAGTGATCGCGACAATCGGGATCGGGGTGTCGACACGCAGCGCGGTGAAGCCCAAGGCAGCGATCACAATAATGACCGAGCCGATGAGCACGGGCCTGCGTACGCCGAGCCGGTCGAACAGGTGGCCGGCAAAATAACCCGTCAGCGCACCAATGAGAGCACCGGGGAGAAGCGTCAGGCCGCTCACCGTTGCAGACTGGCCGAGCACGCCCTGGATGTAGAGCGGCATAATTGTCTCCATGCCGATCAGGCCCATCTGGAACAGGGCGATCACGCAGACCGCGATGCGATAGTTGCGCGTCTTGAGGATCCCCACGCGCAACATAGGCTCGTCGAGCGTGAGCTGCCGGCGCGCATACACGGCCATCAGGATGGCGCCGACGGCGATGAGTGCAATCGGCACGACCAGAGTGGCAGACGAGCTGATAGAGGACAAGCCATAGAGCAGGCACACCAGACCGACCGACGATAGGATGACGGAGACGAGGTCGAACTTCGTGCGCTTGAACTCCCCGAAGTCCTCGAGTGCAAAGAGTGCCACAACGACGATAAGCAGCGAGAGTGCCGTAATGATGGCGAAGATCATTCGCCAGCCGACCAGGTCGACGAGCACGCCCGACAACGACGGGCCAATCGTTGGGGCAAAGCCGATGATGAGACCGATGATGCCCATGGCGCTGCCGCGGCGCTCGCGCGGGAACACCAGCAGGATGACGCTGGACACCATCGGCATGATGGCGCCCGTGGCCGCGGCCTGCATCATGCGACCCGCCAGCAGCACGGCAAAGTTCGGCGAGATGGCCGCAACGAGACTGCCCGCCGCAAACAGGGACATGCCACCCACGAACAGCCTTCGCGTCGAGAAGCGCCCCATCAGATAAGCCGACAGGGGGATCACGATCGCCTCCACCAGCGCGTAGCCCGAGGTGAGCCACTGCACGGTGGTAGACGCCACCCCCATGTCCACCATGATCGTCGGCAGCGCCGGCGTTAGCAAGGTCGCGTTCAGCACTGCGGTGAACGTGCCCGACAACAACACGATGACCATGATCAGCTGCTTCTTTGTAATTCCCAGACTCATACACCCCTCCCGATGCGATATGGTTTGTGACTAGGCAGTATGATTTCCATGATTGATAATAATCAATCATATTCATAGAATCCTCGCTTGGGGAGCTAACGAGCATGCAAGCTGCAACGGCAGGCTGAGGGGAGGAGGACACGCATGGGTGAAAGGGGGCTCGAACGGCAGGCCTCGCGGGAGGACGGTGGGCCCGAGCGTGACGTCATCAGGGCGACGGTGGCTCTCGACCACCTGGCACGTCATCTGGTGATGGCCGGACGCGACACGCTGACCAAAAGTCAGCTCGACGTGATGATGGGGCTCGCCGTCATCGGAAGCATGAGCATGACGCAGATGAGCAGGCACCTCGCCGCTTCGAAAGAGCAGGCGACGAGAGCTGTCGCCCCTCTAGTGGACGAGGGGCTGGTGGCAAGGGAGCGGCAGTCGGCAAACCGTCGCGTCGTTGAGATATCCCTCACCGACAAGGGCAGGGCATGCCTCGCCGAGCATGACGCTCAGGCGCGCACTGCCCTCAAGGCCAGGCTCGACGAGTTCGCTGAGAAGGATCGGGAGCGCCTCGTTGCCGCCTGCCATGAAATAGTCGACATCTTGCAGGCGCAAGGGGAGCGGGAGGGGCTTCTTGGCTCCCACAAACAAGAGGAGCCCCTCGACCAGGGAGGGAACAAGACGGCAAGCCCGGCCAGCATGTAACCTCTTAACATCCGACCTGCATCGTGCAGCGGGCGTCGTACCAAATAATCGAGATGCAACTGGCAGTGAGTATCAGAGGGCCCCTCTCCACATGCGGAGAGGGGCCCTCTTTACCTTTCGCTCATCTTCGTTGCCTTCGTTGCGCCTTCGATATGGCGCATCTACTTACGGAACCAGGAGCAGTCGTCTACAGGCACCTTAAACGCATCGAAGAAATCGAGCGCGAGATGATGGGAGAGCTCGAAGCCCTACAACCTCGCAAAAAGTTAACGATTGGGTTTCCCTCTATTACAGCCCATGACGACGAGTATTTTTCCGCGCTCGTCAACCTCGCCATGCAGGTATATTCCGATACCCAAGTTGATACCGTCTATGTGCCCTCCGCCCGACAATCTGAGCTGTCTGGCGGAGGGCAAAGCCGACATCATGGTAAGCGCCATCGAACCGCTGGCCGAATTCAAAGACGTCCAATTTGCCCGACGGCACCCTATCGCGTTCTACCTCGTCTGTGCACGCGAGCACCCCCTAGCCTCAAAAGACCAGGTGGGGATTGGGGACCTCAACGGCGAGACAATCTATCTGCTCGATGTCCAGCCCAATAGGCACCTCATACGAGAATACAACGTTGGCTTCGTATGGCTCAAAAGCCGTGAGGACGAGCGTCTTCGTACGTTCGTCGAACGCTCGCGGGAAGTGTAGAGGGTCGGCGTGCCCATCCTTTTACAGAATGGACACGCCGACCCTTGGAAAACGCGTATGGATACTTGCGAAATAAAAACAGGGACTTAGGGCAATATGCATAGCAAACAGTCGCCTGATTCACGAAGCCAGCTGCAGCCCAGACAGTCTGCCTACTCGAACTCGATGGTGCCGCAGGGCTTGGGCGTCAGGTCGTACAGCACGCGGCAGATACCGGGCACCTCGGCGGAGATGCGGGCGCCGATCTTCTTGAGCAGGGCCCACTCGAGCTCGGGCACCTCGGCCGTCATGGCGTCGACCGTGTTGACGGCGCGGATGAACGCCGGCCACTCGTAGAGGCGCTTGCCGTCGCACACGCCCGTCACGCGGAAGTCAGGCACGCTCACGAAGTACTGCCACACCTTGCCCTGCAGGCCGGCAGCTGCAAACTCCTCGCGCAGGATGGCGTCGGCCTCGCGTAGGGCCTCGAGACGGTCGCGCGTGATGGCGCCCAGGCAGCGCACGCCCAGGCCGGGGCCAGGGAACGGTTGGCGTTCCACCATGCTCTCGGGCAGGCCGAGCTCGCGGCCGATGACGCGCACCTCGTCCTTGAACAGCAGCTTGACGGGCTCGCACAGCTCGAACTGCAGGTCGTCGGGCAGGCCGCCGACGTTGTGGTGGGCCTTGACGCCGTCGGACTCCAGGATGTCGGGATAGATGGTGCCCTGAGCCAGGAAGCTCACCTCGCTGCCGACCTTGCGCGCCTCCTCCTCAAACACGCGAATGAACTCGGCACCGATGATCTTGCGCTTGGCCTCGGGCTCAGAGACGCCGGCCAGCAGGTTGAGGAAGCGGTCGGTTGCGTCCACGTACACGAGGTTTGCGTCGAGCTGGTTGCGGAACACGTCGACAACTTGCTCGGACTCGCCCTTGCGCATGAGGCCGTGGTTCACGTGCACGCAGATGAGCTGCTTGCCCACGGCCCTGATGAGCAGCGCGGCAACGACAGAGGAGTCCACACCGCCAGAGAGTGCGAGCAGAACCTTTTTATCGCCGATCTGCTCGCGACACGCGGCCACCTGCTGCTCGATGAACGCCTGGGCAAGCTCAGGCGTCGTGATACGAACCATGTCGTCAGGGCGCTTGTTGGGATCCACGGGTTCCTCCTTGGTTATGGGCTGACCGGCATACGAACGAAGAATGCCTCCCTTAACGTGATTGTAACCCCTGATGGACGTCCGATGGATGCACGCCCTATTTTCAAGCAAAGCACGACCCGGCAGAGCAGATCGGAAGTCAACCAGTCTGAACGGGTATACAGTGAGGCAGAGGATGCGCCCACCACATCCCAAGTCAATGCCTCAGCAAAGGAGTGACGCTCGTCCCATGAGCCCCGCCAAAAAGACGAAGAAGCTCGACCTCTCGAAGCTCTCGAAGCGCGCCCGCATCGCCATTTTCGTCGGTGTCATCGTCGCCGTCGTTGCGCTCGCCGTCGCCATCACGATAGCGGTCATGCCGTACATCCGCATGCTTGGCGATCCCGAGACGATGGCGCAGTTCGAGGCATGGGTCGCCAGCTTAGGCCCGCTCGGTTTTCTTCTGCTGCTGGGTATCCAGGTCGCGCAGATCATCATCGCCTTCATCCCAGGCGAGTTCGTGCAGGTGGCAGCCGGCGTAATGTACGGCACGTGGGCCGGACTGGCGCTGTGCCTGCTCGGCTGCTTCATCGCCTCCGCAGGCGTGTTTATCATCGTGCGCAAACTGGGCCACGAGTTCGTCGTCAAGCTGTTCGGCCAAGACAAGCTCGACAGCTTCAGCTTCCTGAACGACAGCTCCAAGCTCGAGACGCTCGTGTTCATCCTGTTCCTCATCCCGGGCATGCCTAAGGACGTGCTGACGTACATCGTACCGCTCACGAAGATCAAGCTCGGCACGTTCATGCTTCTGTCCACCATCGCGCGCATCCCCGGCATGGTGGCCTCGACGCTCATCGGCTCGAGCATCACCGACGCGAACTGGCCGCTCATCATCGGCATCTTCGCCGTCGTCATCGTCGTGGGCGGCCTGTGCATCTGGAAGAAAGACGCCCTCATGGGCTGGGCAAAGCGTTGCGGCGGCGTCAAGCAGGAGCCGTGTGAGAACGAAAAGGATGAGCCCGTGCGCTAGCTAGGAGCGCACAATCCCCGAGCTCATCAAGGAAGGACACGCCATGCCCACCGTCATCTCCAACTCCGAGCTGTGCAATGAGTACGACAAGGTATCCCGCTTTTGCCACAAGCGACCGGAGCCCGTGTACGTGACGAAAGACGGGAGAGAAGACCTCGCCGTCATGAGCATCGAGGCATACGAAGCGCTCGTGCGCAGGGCAGATCTGGGAGCCACGTTCCAACAGGGACATCGCGACTTCAAGGTGGGACGCATCACGCAGACCGACGAGACGCTTTCCAGGCTGCGCGAGCAATGGCGCGCGGGACTGCAAGACGCAGGATCGACTTCCCCAAGCACTCATCCGCGTCCCTAGTCAGCGTCTCGTTACTGGTTCGCAGGAAATAACAGAAAGGGCGCGGGCTAGCCGCCTTCAGGCAAGCTAGCCCGCGCCCCACAAGCAACGCCATCAAACAAAGCTAACGGACCGCCCCAGAAGAGCCTACTTCCCGGCGGCGGCGTTACGTCCGGCGATGCAGCCGAACGTCAGGACGTCAGCCATGGAGCTGCCGCTGCCCACGTACCAGCCGTAGATCGTGCCTGCGTTACGGCCGGCGGCATACAGGCCAGGAATGACGTTGCCGTCAAGGTCGATGACGTGGGACTCCGTGTCGATCTTCAGGCCGCCGAGCGACCCGACGTAGCAGCGGTCCATACCGTAGGCAAACACGTGGAACGGGCCCTGCTCCAGCGGCGTGAGGTACTTGGGATCCTTGCCGAACTCGCGGTCGAGGCCCTGGGCGGCAGACTCGTTGTAGAACGCGACCGTCGAGGCGAGCACCTCGGCGTTCAGGCCGGTCGCCGCGGCGAGCTCATCCATCGTGTCGCACGTCGCCAGGGGCTCGCCGTAGGAGTCCGCAGCCCCGCCCTCCGTCGCGTACTGGTCGTCGATGATCAGGTAGCAGCTGCCCGACGGTGCCATGGCGAGCGCCTTGCCGATGAACGCGTTGTACTCGTCCTCGGCCACGATACGGCGGGCGTTCTCGTCAACCAGGATGCAGTGCGGCAGGGCGTCGTTGAGCGTCGAGATAGTCGCGCCGATCTGGAAGCAGCCCATGCCGCGCGTCGCCGCACCGACGGCCTGGCCCATCAGGATACCCGAGCCGTTCTCGTTGCCAGCGGCGACAAGGCCGGCGCCGCGCCGATTGAGCAGGGCGAAGTTCTCGTCGATCATCGCGGGGTTGTTCGTGAAGCCGCCCGCCGTGAGGATGACGCCCTTCGTGGCCTGGATAGCGAGCTCGCCATCGGGACCCTCGGCGATGACGCCACACACGCGGCCCGTCTCGTCGACGACGAGGCGCTTGGCAGGCGTGCCCATGCGCACGTCGACACCCAGGGACTCAACCGTGTTCGACAGGGCCGTGAACATGTCGAAGCCCGAGGAGTTCGGCTGCGGCATGTGTCCGCGAGGCACGGGGTTGGCGACCGCCGCGAAGTTGCGCGCCATCTCGTTGCCGCTGTAGCCCAGCGAGAACCCGGCGTTGTAACCGCCAAGATGGTGCTCCGTGTCGCACTCGCCGCTCTCGAAGTCCATGCCGCACTCGACGCACCAGTCGTACAGGGCGGGGGAGGCGTCGCACAGGACCTTGATGTGGTCGAGGCACGCGTTGGCACCGGCCGCGGCGGCCATGTAGTTGTAGAAGTTCTCGACGTCGTCCTCCAGGCCGAACTTCTCCTGGAGCTTCGTGCCGCCCATCATGATGAAGCCGCCGTTGGCGATCGTGGAGCCACCTGCGATGTCGAGCATCTCGAGCAGGACGACCCTGGCGCCAGCCTTCGTAGCCTCGATGGCCGCAGCCGCGCCGGCACCGCCGAAGCCCACGACGACGACGTCAGCCTCTTCCGTCCACGCGACGTCGGCGGCATTGAGCGCCGTAACGTCGTCGGCAGCAAATGCCTTCGTGGCGGCAAGACCAACGCCTGCGACAGCCGCGCACGCGCCAGCGGCGAGCAGGGATCGACGAGAAATGGTCGTATCAGACATAGAGAACCCCATCCCCTTTATTTGAATACAGATACCCAGACCATCAGAAAATGCCAAACAGAGGCAGCAATCCTCATGGACAGGTATCATGAGAGCTATCAAATTGTCGCGACATTTTAAGTGTACGAGACTGTGGAGAAAATGTATATATCGAGTATACTAAAGCGCGTATTAGATTTTTTCTAAAGCGATACATCGCGAGCGCCATAAGCTCTGCAAAAGAGATATCAGCACAGGCCACGCGTCGTAACTCTCTGACAGCAGGCCACAGGAGGCAATCCTTTGACCGAAGACCAACTCCGCTCATTTGTCGACGCCGTCGAGCTGGGCAGCCTCAGTGCTGCTGCCCAGGTGAGCTTCCTCTCCGTCCCCTCGCTCTCGCATCGCATCGGTCGACTTGAAGAAGAGGTCGGCTGTTCCCTGCTCACGCGCACGAATCAAGGCGTGCACGCTACCGCCTCCGGGCTCAGGCTCTACGAGGCGGCAAAGCGAGCACTCTCCATTTTGGACGACGGCAAAACACAGGCGCGTGAGGTAGCCCGTGCCGGGGGAGAGGGGAGCGAAGAGCTGGCCGGGGAACGGGTGTCGATCGGCATCTGGTGGCAGGCGAGCCCCTTCGTACTGCAGGCTGCAGGCGCTCTCTCCACACAGGACCGCATCGAGGTGGCGCTCATCGAGACCGACTACGCCCACGCGCCCGAGCGTCTCGAGCGCGGAGAGATCGACGTCTTCCTCACGTGGCGTTCTCGTCGGTTTGACGAGAGGGGGCTTTCGTTCGAGCCCTTCGCCCGCGAACCGTTTTTCTGCACATGCTCGCCAGAAAGCTCCTTTGCTTCGCGAAAGCACCTCGACCTCGCGGCGCTGCACGGCACACTCGTCTACGCTGGCGCCGACTACCGCGACTTGCCTGAGCTTGGTGACAGGGCGCGCCTCTTCGCAGAGGACAGCATCGTGAAGGAGTCCGTCTTCACCGAACAGCTCATCTCCGATTGCCTGCGAGGAAGCGCCGTCTCGCTCTTCACCGGGAGCTCCATCTCAAAGGTGTGCCCGCCGCTCGTCGCCGTCCCTCTTGACCTGCCCCCGGTCACGTGCGGTGCCTATTACCGGACCGAAGCAGAGTGCGAACCTTGCGACGAGTCACCGTGTGCGAGCGGAGTCGCAACGACCCGCCACCCCAAGGCCGTCAAGCGCGTTATAGCGGCCTGTCGAGATGCCTACCACAGCCAGAACAAAGAGCTGCAATCCAAGAGCTGACAAATAGCGCGCAAGCCGTTCCTATGCAAGTACACACAAGTTCGCTAGTTAAGTATTGACTTAAGTCCCACGTTTGCGATGATATACACGTTAAGTGACGGCTTAACTATGGCACTTACGGTAAGAGAGGGGAGGAGAACACATGCCAGACATGCAAAAGCTCTTCAAGGCGCTCTCCGACCCCACGCGCTACCGTATCTTCCTCCTCTTGCTCGAGAGGCATCACTGTTCCCGTTCTCTGGCCCAGGCCCTCGGGATCAGCGAGCCAGCCGTGTCACAGCACATGTCGATACTCAAGGAGTGCGGTCTCGTCGTGGGCGTGCGTCGCTGTCGGCACATTCACTACGCCGTTGATGAGACGACCCTGAGCGAGGCGCTCTCGCAGATGCAGGGCTGGATAGCGGCCTCGCACTCAGCCTGCGACTGCCAGATTCGCAACCGCTGCGCGTTCTGCGAGCGATGCGGACTCGGCGAGCAGCAGGTCTGCCGGACGCAAGGGGAGAGAACGCAATCCCTGCCGTAAGCCGTCTAGGATTCACACGTTGTACGTCACACAGGAAAGGACGAGACACCATGCGCGTTGCCGTACCCAGCGATTCGAACCTTGGCCTGCAAAGCACGAGAAGTGGCCACTTTGGCCACTCCGCTTACTTCACGATCGTCACGATCGAAGGCGGCGAGGTCACGAACGTCGAGGTCTTCAAGAATGTCGATCACGACACCCAGGGCTGCGGCGGCGTTATCCAGTATGCGCTGGGCCTGGGCATCGACGCCATTATCGTGCGTGGCATGGGCCAACCGCCGTTCCGCGCCTTCACGCAAAACGGCGCCTCCGTCTACATCGATGGCGAGGCGGCGACGGTGAGCGAGGTCATCAAGAAGTACATCGATGGCGACCTGCGCCAGATGTCGCTTGACCAGGCCTGCATGCACTAGGACGACAAGCCTTAAAGCAGCGGGAAGCCCGACACCATCTTGAATGATGTCGGACTTCCCGCTATTTTTGACTCGATGGGCATTTCTTTCGGTTGTGCAAGGTTTTGCAAATCCGTAGACTAAAAATGGGCGCGATCGACGGCTGTGCGAGGTTTGCGTGGCGATACAGGCGCCCAAACTGCACGCATCAAAGTCCCCATAGCTCATCTACCTGCAGCTTCTCCATGAGACGTCAAATCTTGCAGCCTCAGCAACTCCCGCAAACCTCACACAGCCGAAGTTTGCGCCCAATTTGAGAGCACAGTTTTACAAAACCTCGCATAACCGCGTTTTGGCGCCATGACGGCACGGCTGCTGTTGCGGCACAGGATGTGAGATGTAATTACGTTACATAAGATATATTATCGGAATAACAGAGGGGAGCAAAGAACCTACCTATACCGCTAGCCTACGTTAAATGACAACCGAAGGTCGGACTTTCGTGGACCCCGAGTGAAGGCACGACCTTTGTCTGACAGGCGCAGGCAGGAGCCCCGCGGGCGTGCGACCTAGCTCCGTCGACGCCGCCGGCACGGCCCTCCCGGGCGCCTCCCGACGCCCCAATCGTACACGATTCCGGGCCCCGGCGCGCGGTCCTGACACGGTTAGGTCGCATCGTCGGCGTCCCGGCCCCGAGCCGTCACATATCCCGTCGCGCTACGCCAGGCCCGCCTCCCTGAGCAGGCTAGACCTGAGGGTCACCTCGGCGGGCTCGACCCTCTTGACGCCGAACTCCTCGAGCAGGCCGGCCGGCAGCAGCGAGGACGCCAGCTCGATCGGCGCCGCGCCGCCCAGGGCCGGCCGGCCGTAGCTGTTCACGTGCGAGCACACCAGCCCCAGCGCCCCGTCGTCGAGCGACGCGAGGCTGCTGCCCTTGGGCAGGACCTTGCGCAGCTCGACGTGTGCCCTCTCGCACCTCGCCTTCTGCTGGCTCCTGAGCGGGTCGCAGTAGTACACCGAGCACCTGCGCTCGCCCTCCACCACCGAGGACTCGATGCCCGCCCAGTCGAGGAACTCCGAGCCCCTGTCGGTCAGCAGCGTCCCCATGCACCTGGCGAAGCCCCCGGCCCCGCAGGCCAGCTCGACGCGGTCCAGGGCCTCCCTGACGGCCTGCTGGGTGTGCCTGGACATCAGCACCATCAGCTGGAAGCAGCTCCTGCGGAAGTACAGCGTCAGGATGGTCTTCGGACACCCCCTGGCGGAAACGACGCAGTCCATCTCCACCGCGGAGGCCTGCTCCTCGGAGGGCAGGGCGAGGAAGTCGGCGCAGGTCCGGCCCAGCAGGCTGGGGCGGAACGGCGGCGGCGCGTCGACCGGCCTGCGCCTGCGCGGCTTGTAGCGCACCTTCCTGGGAAGCTCCAGGTTACAGATCTGCAGGACGCCCAGGTTGACGTAGCGGTAGAACGTGCGGGAGCTCACAGGGAACTCCCCCGCGTGGGTCTGCCAGATCCTCTCCAGGCTCTGCCCCTTGCGCAGCAGGGGCCTGACGACGGCGACCATCTCCCTGAGCTGCTCCTCGGTGCAGTCGATCCCGCTGCGCGAGGAGGTGGCCTCGAGCCTGGCGGCCTCGCCGGCATCCCTGGCGTCGTAGAACCACTGGGGCCAGCCGCACCCCACGGTGAAGCGGGCCCGGCACCCGTTGCATACGTAGGGCGCCCTCTGGGTCCTGGGGCAGTCCGGCCGCTCCTGGAAGCGCTCGCACATCGGGTTGCACGACGCGCTGGCGCACGAGGCGCACCTCTGCGCGCACCCCAGCCCGCACAGGTCCCTCACCTCGCACGTCTCGGAGTGCAGGCAGGTGTTCCTGGGGCCGGCCTGGGCGTAGCGCCGAGACTCCCTGACTCTCCTGCGCCTGATCTCCCTGGCGACGCAGTCCCAGCTGACCCCGAGCCCCCTGGCGATCGACGCCACGCTCTCGCCGGCCCTCAGGCCCCCCTCGATCTCGTTGCGCCCGTCCTGCCTGAGGTGGCGCCCCTTTCCCCTCGTCATGTCTCACTCCCCTTTCCGGGACCGGGACAGACAAGATGATATAGGGCGAAGACAAAGACGGGAGGGGCGTCGCCAGACAAAGAGCTGACGGATGCTATCTACGAATGTCTATTAAGGTAGCTAGCCTACAACTTGAGCTCGCGCCCCTCGCCGTTCGCGAAATCCACCACGAATTGCCGCACCGAGCCGACACACACTAGGGCGAACACCATGCGCAAGCCAAACTCGACTCCCAGCCTGACCCGCAGCGCCATCGTCGATGCCCTCATGGAGCTGCTCAAAGAAATGCCCTATGGCAAAATCAGTATCAGCGCGATATGACAATGAAAACGGACTTCACGGCATCGTATCTGCGCACACGGTAGCGGCGCTCCCCCGCCCCTGCGCCCCCAGAAGTCCGCCGGGGCATATTACGGTTCGCTTACCGTGGGGCCACGGGGCCTTACACGACAGTGCGCTGCGCAAGACGTCGTACTCCTAGAATTCCGAAGTACTTCATCGGAAAGGATCACGCCTTGCTTAACGAAATCTCAATGGCGCAGTTCACCCCCACGCTCTGCGATGCCCTGGGTATCGATGCCCCGGCAGTCTCTGCACAGCCTCACAGTCTGATCCGCACGCTTCTAAATGCTCGCGGCGTGTCCAAGGTTCAGCGCTGCCTTATCTACAACCCCGACGCCACGGGAATGTGGAACTACCAGAAGCACGCCGAATGGTTTGCGCCCGTCATCGCCCACACGCAGCTCGCGTTGCCCGTGCGAACGATGCTCCCCTCGGTGACCCCCGTGTGCTTTGGGACGATGTACACAGGCCTCACTCCTGCAGAGCACGGTATCGAGACATACGAGAAGCATCCCCTTCCCCACAGGTCCCTGTTTGACTGCGTCCACGACGCAGGGATGCGCTGTGCCCTGGTTGCGGTGCAGGACTCGAGCATGGACGTGCTCTATTCCGAAAAGCCCGTCACCCGCTTCATCGAGCCTTACGACGAGCAGGCCACAGAACGCGCCTGCGAGCTCATCGCCTCGGATGACTACGACATGGTCGTCGTCTACAACCAGGAGTTCGACGACGTCATGCACAAGACCTATCCCGAGTCCGCCCCCGCAACAGCGGCGCTTAAGCACCACATCGCCGCCTTCGACCGCCTATGTACACAGGCGGAGCAGTCATGGGCAGGCTACGACTCCCTCGTGTGCTGGGCAACAGACCACGGGACGCACATCGCCGACAACGGGCACGGGCAGCACGGCAGTGATCGAGAGGACGATCTGAACGTGCTGCACTTCTTCGGAGCCTGGGCGTCACGCGCGCAGTAGCGTGCGCAAGGGAGCAAAGTCATGTCAAAGAAGATCGAAGCGATTGACCTCGTAAAGTCCTACGACGGCAAGGCAAACGTGCTGGAAGGCATCAACCTCGCCATAGAGGAGGGCGAGTTCTTCATACTCGTAGGCCCCTCCGGCTGCGGCAAGTCCACGCTGCTGCGCATCATCGCCGGCCTCGAGAGCGTCACCGACGGCGAGCTGCGCATCTCCGGAAAGCTCGCCAACGATCTCGCCCCGGCGGAACGCGACCTCACCATGGTGTTCCAAAGCTACGCGCTCTACCCACACATGAGCGTGCGAGACAACATCCTGTTCGGGCTCGACGTGAAGAAAGTTCCCAAGGCCGAACGAAAGCGTCGCCTGGACGAGGCGGCCGAGCTGCTGGGACTCACCGAGCTACTCAACCGCAAGCCGCGAGAGCTGTCGGGCGGACAGCGCCAGCGCGTCGCCCTGGCACGCAGCGTGTGCAGCCGCTCCCCCATCTGCCTGATGGACGAGCCGCTCTCGAACCTCGACGCCAAGCTGCGCGCCACGATGCGCGTTGAGATCCGACGCCTCCAGCGCAAGCTCGGGCTCACCGTCGTGTACGTGACGCACGACCAGGTCGAGGCCATGACGATGGGCGACCGCATCGCGGTGCTGCACGGCGGCAAGATACAGCAGGTCGGATCGCCGCTCGATCTGTACAACGCGCCAGCGAACACGTTCGTCGCGAGCTTCATCGGCTCTCCCCAGATGAACCTCACCCCCGCCGAACTGGATGGGGACTCTCTAGTTCTTTCCGGCAGCATGCGCCTCCCCTTGAGCGCAGACCAGCGCGGGCGCCTGCCACAGGGCGAGCGCTGGACGGCAGGCATACGTCCCGAACTCGTGAGATGCGCCGCAGCGGGGACGCCGGACACGACCACGGCACCGCTTCTCGCCACGGAGATGCTCGGCAACGAAACCCGGCTCGACTTCACGCTGGGCCAGGAGACGTTCACCGCTCGTTGGCAGGGACAGCACCAGCTCGACGGTCAGTCGGTAGGTATCGCGATCGATGCCGATGACCTGCACCTCTTTGACAGCGAGACCGGAGCCTTGCTGCGTCCCGCCGTGCGCTTAGGCGATCGTGCGAGCTGTCCCGAGAGTGAGGCGTGCTGAGACCATGAAGGAAAAGAACGCCAGGTGCGCGGCGCAACCTCTGCCAGGAAAGCAACGCATCGCGCCAAGCTGGGTCATCTACCTGCTGCCATCTCTGCTCATTTTCGCGATATTCGTCATCTACCCCTTCGGCAAGACGCTCGTCATGAGCCTTTTCGCAACCTCAAACACGGGCGAGCTCGTCAAATTCGTAGGTCTCGGCAACTTCCAGGTCCTCTTCAAGGACGCCACTTACGTGAAGACGCTCGTGAACACGCTCATCTACGTCGTCGTCACCGTGCCGCTGACCGTCGTCATCGCACTGCTACTCGCCGTGCTCACCGCCAAAGATGGGCCAGGCATGGGCCTGTTTCGCACGATATTCTCCTCAACGATGGGCATCTCCGTTGCCTCTGCCGCCGTGTTCTGGAGCCTGCTGTTCAACCCGTCCTCTGGCCTGCTCAACAAGATCGTCAACCTGTTTGGCGCGGAAAACGTGGGGTGGCTCACCGATCAGCACGTTGCGCTAGGCGCGATCTCTGCCGTGACCAAATGGCGGCGGCAGAGGGAACGATTCTCTTCATCCTGATCTTCGCGATCTCCTTCCTCCAGACAAAGCTAACCGAGAGCAAGGTGACCTATCAATGATGCGAGCAAAGACGAGAGAAGCACGCGGAGGGAAAGTGCTCTCCTACGTCATTCTCACGGTGGCGGCGCTCCTGATCTTCATGCCAATGCTCTTTGCCCTCGCGCTCTCGTTCACCCCGTCCTCCGAGATTGCGCGTGGCAACTACCTGCCCACGTCCCTGTACCTCGACAACTATGTGCACGCGTTCACGAACCAGCCATTTGGGCTGTTCATACGCAACTCAGTCATCTCAGGCGTCCTGTCGACGGTGCTCCAGATCCTCTTCTCGCTGCTCGCCGCCTACGCCCTCGTCTTCAAGCGCTTCCGCGCCCGCAGCGCCATCTTTGCCCTCATCATGGCAACGATGATGATCCCCTCGGAAGTGCTCATCGTCTCGAACTTCCAGACGATTCGCAGCTGGAACATGCTCAACACGTTCCAGGGACTCATCATCCCAGGCTTGGCATCCACGTTCGGGATATTCCTGTTTCGCCAGAACATGATGCAGATCCCCAACGAGCTCAAGGAATGCTCCGAGGTCGCCGGGCTGAGCGACTGGCGGTTCTTCTACAAGGTCGTCGTTCCGATGGTGGCGAACACGATCGTGACGCTGGCCATCTACTTCTTCCTGGTCAACTGGAACGCGTACCTCTGGCCCCTGCTCTCTACCACGGACGACTCCGTGCGCACGATACAGATCGGCCTGCGCCGGCTCAACAACACCGACGGGTCTAGCGACTTGGGAATGATGGCGGCAGGCGCCGTTATAGCCTCGATCCCCACGCTTCTGCTCATCTTCGTGGGCCAGAAGCGCCTGCAAGAAGGCATGACAAAGGGCGCGCTCAAATAGGGTTCACGCCGGCTGGGCAAAGGCTCGCCGCTCGCTTTCACCGGCAGACCGACATATCTAAAAGGCAATCGCTTCTTCGTCCATGAAGGGAATGGTACTGATGCTTGACACTTCTCTTTCGCGCCGCTCCTTCCTTGCCACGATGGCAGCCGCGGCCGGTATGGCCACCATCGGCGGCATGCTCGGAACGAGCAAAGCGCAGGCAGCCGACAAGCTTACGATCAACTTTTGGCACTCTATGAACGGCACGAACCAGGAGGCGCTGCAGAAGATCGTCAATGGGTTCAACGACAGCCAGAGCGACTATCAGGTGGTTGAGTCAAACCAGGGCACCTACGACGAGTCCACCGGCAAGTTCTTTAACATGGCAGGTGGCAGCGACGCCCCGGCCATCATCCAGATCGGCGAGCAGAACCTCCAGGCGATGATCGACTCCAAGAAGATCAAGGCGGCAAGCGACCTCATCGACGCGTACAGCTTCGACGCTTCCGACCTCCTCGAGCAGGCAGTAAACTTCTATACCGTCGGCGACAAGATGTACGCGATGCCGTTCAACTCCTCTGCGCCCGTCGTCTACTACAACAAGAAGATGTTCGAGGACGCTGGCGTTACCGACTTCCCTACGACGTTCGAGGGCCTCAAGGACGCTGCCGCCAAAGTTGCGGGGCAGAACGCGGACGTCAAGCCGATGGGCATGTTCGCCTATGGGTATGCACTCGACCAGATGGTCACGAACATGGGCGGCTACGTCCTCAACAACGAGAACGGCCGCAAGGAACGCGCCACGGAGGTTGCCTACCAGGAGCAGATCACGACGATCTTCACCTTCGTCAAGGATCTGATCGACGCAGGCCAGCTCCAGAACTTCGGCACGGATCGCACGAACACGAACACGGCGTTTACGCAGCAGCAGATCGCAATGTACATCGACACCTCGGCGATCGCCCGCTCCGTCATCAACAACGCGAAGGACTTCGAGGTGGGCATCGCTTACCTGCCCATCTCCGAGGGCGCGGAGCGCCAGGGCGTCTATGCGGGCGGCGGTGCGCTATGCACGGCGGACGGCCTGCCCGCTGACGTCGAGAAGGGCGTCATGGCGTTCTACCAGTATGCGACAAGCGCCGACGTCCAGGCCGTGTGGGCAGGCGACACGGGATACTACCCCATCAGCCAGAAGGCGTACGACACCGACTCGATGAAGAGCATCTACGGCGAGTACCCGCAGCTCGAGGTTTCTGCCAAGCAGCTGCAGGAGTCCAAGGTCAACGGCATTACGGCCGGCCCGCTCTGCTCTCAGCTCCCCCAGCTGCGCACCGACCTGCAGTCGGCCCTCGAGAGCGTCTTCAACGGGGGCGACGTCGCCTCCGCCATCGACGGTGCGGCCTCGAGCACGAACTCGGCGATCGAGATCGCGAACATGGGCGTCGCGTAAGCAGGCCGTCCGTAGAACCGACGTATTCCGTTTCGCTAGATGCCCGACGGCTGAATAGCGCGACAATGGCGGTGAGGCTGCACGCGAAGAGGCAGGTTATGGGCAAGAATGCCGCGCGTGTATGGGCCAATGAAGGGCGACTCATCGAAGCCTGAAGAACATGCAGGTCACGGACACGCGTAAGTTCGGGCATGCAACCACCCACGCAAGTACGATATACACGAGTGGGATTCTCAGCCAAAAAGAGCCGCCTCACGTGCGAAATGCACGCGGGGCGGCTCCAAAGTAGGGCGGCAATCTGGACAGACAGGCTCTCTTTACGCGCGAGACTCCAGGTATTTGAGAGCACTCGTAGCAGCAATGGCACCGTCGGAGGCCGCAGTGATGACCTGACGGAGCACAGTGTCGCGCACGTCGCCAGCCACGAACAAGCCAGGCGTCTTCGTTGCCATGAACGCATCCGTCACGATGCCGTTGGGCACAACGTCCACGTAGTCGCGCACGAGATCAACTGCGGGGTCGTGTCCAACGAACACGAAGACGCCAAACGGCTCGGCATGCTCGATGACCTGTGTCGCCCCCGTCTGGGTATCCTCCAGCGTGACGCTCTTGAGCAGAGGCTCGCCGGCAACCGAGACGATGCGAGTGTTATACCGCAGCGTGATGGCCTCGCTTGCCTCGACCTGAGCACGCAGCTTCGGCGTCGTGCGAAGTACGTCACGACGCACGACCATCGTGACGCTGCGCGCTATGCGGGCCAGGAACAGCGCTTCCTCGCAGGCGGCAGTTCCTCCTCCGACAACGTAAACGTCCTTGCCACGGTAGAACATGCCGTCACATGTCGCACAGTAGCTGACGCCGCGCCCCTTATGCTCCAGCTCGCCCTCAAAACCCGCCAGGCGTGGCGTCGCACCAGCCGCGTAAATGACAGCCGGCGCGTTAAGCGTGCCGCTCATGCCTGTCGTGACCGCAAACATCCCGTCATCTCGCACCAAGAGCGACTCCGCCACGTCGTACTTGATAGCACAACCCAGCGCCTCGGCATGATCAGCAAGCTTCATGCCGAGCTCGCCACCAGAAAGATTCGGCAGACCAGGATAGTTGTCCACCTCGTCCGTGATCGCAATCTGGCCACCCGGAGTCGACTGCTCGAGAATGCAGACCGACAGGCCGGAGCGTGCACCATACACACCAGCAGACAGACCAGCGGGTCCGCCACCGATCACGAGAAGATCAAAAGCTACCGTCTGAGTATCCGATTCCGCCATAAAGGCTCCCTTCGCATCAAGAAAAACGCCCCGTCAGTAAAGGCAGGGCGCGTGATTGTCCTCAATGATGTATACCCACCTTGGACGAAGCTTATCTCACGCCGCTTGACCCAAAGCCGTGGGCGCCACGGTCAGTCTCGTCAAGCTCATCAACCTCGACCAGCTCAACGACAGGCACACGCTGGATAACGAGCTGAGCAATGCGGTCGCCACGATCGATGTGTATAGGCTCGACCGGATCGAGATTGATCGCGATGACCTTGAGCTCACCACGATAATGCGCATCGATAAGGCCGGGGGTGTTAACGATGGAGAGGCCCTTCTTCGCGGCAAGGCCGCTACGGGGCTGAACGAAGCCGGCATATCCGTCAGGAATGGCGATTGCGAGACCCGTCGGAATAAGAGCCCGCTCACCTGCAGGGATGTCCACCGATATGGCACTCAGCAGGTCAAGTCCCGCGTCACCTGCGTATGCGTACGCCGGCAGGGGAAGCTCGCGATCAAGGCGCTTGACGCGAAGTGAGACGAGTTCCACCTCGCGCTCCGATTCTCCTGCCATGCATCTACTCCTGCTCGCCGATATGTGCCAACTCGTTATAGAAGCCCTCAAGATCTTTAAAATCACGATAGACAGAGGCAAAACGAACGTACGCAACGCGGTCGAGCAACAGAAGACGACGCAGAACCATGTCTCCCAGCTCGCGCGACGTCACTTCGGTCTTGAAAGCGTTGCGAAGCTCAGACTCAATGCTCGAGATCAACTCGTTGAGCGTCTCGACCGAGACATTACGCTTGACCGTGGCAGTAACGAGGCTCTTCATGAGCTTCTCGCGATCAAAAGCCTCGAGCATCCCATTCTTTTTCCGAACCTGCAAAGGCAGCTCTTCACGACGCTCATACGTCGTAAAACGCTCCTTGCAGGAAGGGTTGAGGCACTCGCGCCGACGGCGGATGGCATCTCCCGATTCAGATGGGCGGGAGTCAATAACGCGAGACTCTTCAAAACCGCACTTTGGGCACCGCATGCATCCTCCTTGGACGAAACATCAGCAGGCAGGATACCATGAAAGACAGAAAAGTGCCCCGTACGAGGCACAGTGTTCCAAACGCAAAAGCGGGCGCCGCAACGCCGGCCAGATAGGCCGGAGCGCAGCGCCCGCCATGAGGCATCGCGAATTAGATGGGGCTTCCGCCACCCATGAAGGCATAAACGGACGCATACTTCACGACGTCGCCCGGCTGAGGGGCATGGATCATCATGCCACCACCACAGTAGATGCCGACATGCCCAGAATGCGGAAACACAAGGTCGCCAGGAGCAAGTGACGACATGTCAGAGCGCCAGTTACCCAGGCTTTGGATCTGGGCGATCTGCCCGTACGTATCACGGGCGATGGAGTACCCGCACATAGCGTAGCAGTACTGCGCGAGGCCAGAGCAGTCAAAACCGCTCGGGTCCGTGCCGCCCCACACGTAGGGGACACCGATGAATCCCCAAGCGGCGTCGACAACACTGCCGGCATGGTTGCCCGTACCGCCCGAAGAAGAGCCACCTCCCGAGTAGTCTCCCCCACCGGTCTCCTCGTCGGAATAGTCACCGCCGCCCGCAGAGCCACCATCGGAGTAATCGCCTCCGCCCGTGGAGCCTCCATTATTGGCCTGCTCCTGTCGAGCCGCCTCCTCGGCAGCCTGCTGGGCAAGATATGCCTGGCGCTGTGCCTCACGAGCGGCCTCAACCTCAGCCTGCGCCTGAGCCATGAGGTCAGTAACCTGCTGAGAAAGGCTGTTCGTATAGTCCTGCATGGCAGCAACCTGGTTTTGCAGGTTCAGAGTATCCTGTTCCTGCTGAGCAAGCAGGGCCTCTTGCTCTGCCTTCTGTGCCTGAAGATCGTTTTGCTGCTGCTCAAGCTCGGCCTTGAGATCCTTCACCGTCTGGATGGCCTGGGCATCGGAGTCCGACACCTTGTTGGCGTAAAACACGCGATTGATAAAGTCCTCGAAGTCGGATGCGTTGAGGATGATGGAGAGCATGTCGGACTTACCGACCTTGTAGCTTGCGGACATGCGATCCGCAAGGACATCCTGAGCAGCCGAGAGCTCACCCTGCTTCTGCTCGATAGAAACCTCAAGATCTGCGATGCGGGCATTCGTCTCGTCCAGCGAGGCCTGTGTCTGGCTCAGTTGATACTGAGCCTCCTCAACCTGCTGGCCAAGCGAAGAAAGCTCAGCCATGGCGGCGTCGTACTCCGCCTGGGCTCCAGAGAGAGCAGCAAGCGTCTCCGCCGAAGCCGTAGGCTCATCGGCAAAGGCAGCGTTTCGCAGGGAGCCGCTCAAGACAGCAAGCCCCGCTCCAAGGGCCATCAGTTTGATAGCCGTCCTCCGGTCAACACGCCGCAGAACATTAGGGACAGATGAGAGCGCACCCGAGGTATCTTCGGTCGTCATGGGATCCTCCCGCCCAGCAATAGATGCAGGTTCGTGGGTTCATGGCATAATTCCAATCGCTCATGATACCCCCAAGAAGCGAGCAGGCTCGGAACATCCGTCGAAAAGCCAAAGGGTGCGACTTAGCGCAGAGAGGCGCACAAGCGCGCTAGTTTTAGCGCATCGTCGTTAATGCAGACTACCTCGAAACAGGAACGAGAATCGTCTGGCCAGGCTGGAGAACCGTACCCGACAGACCGTTGCGCTCGGTTATAAGGGAGATCACGTCTTCGGTGGAAAGACCATCCACGGGATGGGCCGCGGATATAGACCAAAGCGACGCGCCGTTCTCAACGCTGATCGATTCGAACGTTGCATCGCTTGTGGCAGCAGCGTAGGCGCGCTCCCCATCAAGAGCCCATGCAAGAAGAGCGAGAACGCAGAGCGCCACAACAACGACAGCAAGAATGGCCTCGGCCACTCCGCCGCGACGCGAAGAAGCGCTACGGTGTGTAGACCGAACAAGCCTGCGCTGCCCGCAGGCAAGCCCGCCCTCAACGACACGCAAACCACCGCTACGAACATCCCTGCGGACATTGAGCTGGCGAGCCAGATTGTCGTACATGAACGGAACCTCAGCGATGGTCGTCGGAATAATGGCCTCGTCAGTCATTGCGATGTTCTTGGTGTCCATGGTGTCGCCCTCCTTGCCTCACGATTCGTTACATCCCCAGTCTGTGCTGGGGGTGCGACAGAAATGCGGTGGAACGTCTGTTCGGCCTTAGAATAGCCCGAACGAATGTTCTAGGCAAGAGAAAATCGAACAATTGTTTGCGGAACACGTGTTTGCTTTTTGCGGTCGAAGCGCCTATACTGATCGAAACGCAGCGCCGAAAGGGGCAACACCATGGACGCAAAGAAGCTCACGACAAGACAGCAGCAGATTTACGACTTCATTTGCTCCGAAGTTGCCGAAAAGGGCTATCCGCCCAGCGTTCGTGAAATAGCAAACGGCGTTGGACTTAGCAGTCCATCCACTGTGCATACTCATCTTCAAGTCCTCGAAGACAAGGGCTACATCAAGCGAGATCTCTCCAAGCCGCGCGCCCTCGAGATCATGGGTCAAGGAGGCTCCTCTCCTGCGCCGATCATCGCGCACACCGAACAGCCTGACGGCACACCCGCTATCGAAGCAAAGCTTATTGCCCTTCCTCTTGTCGGACGCGTCGCCGCTGGCCAGCCTATTCTGGCGGAACAGAACATTGAAGGCACGCTCACTTTGCCTCAGGCGCTGGTCGGGGATGCAGCATCGTTCGTCCTGCGCGTCAAAGGCGAATCCATGATTCAGGCAGGCATTTTTGATGGCGACTTTGTTGTTGTCCGTGAGCAGAGTGACGCAACTAACGGCCAAATCGTTGTCGCCATGGTCGAAGACGGTGCCACTGTTAAAACGTTCTATCGCGAAGAAGATCGCATTCGTCTTCAGCCCGAAAACCCCACTATGGCTCCGATCTATGCCACTGACCCCGTCATTCTTGGTCGCGTCGTAGCGCTTATTCGCTCGCTGTAGGTTTCCGGAAGTAATCCGCTATGTAAACCTGACGTTTCACGCTGTCTGCTCGCCTAGATACGAATATCTGGGCGAGCAGACAGTTAGGTGAACCGCGATAACTGCATGGATTTCGCGGACCCGCAGGCCTGCTGCAGGATCTCCCCGGCTCACAGGCCTGTTTCTGTATCTAAGCCACGCCCTCGCCGTGTGCCCCGCTTCCTTCGTCTGCCACCCCTTCGGAGGCACCAGCTATCTCGGATGGGGAAACTTGATACCGCTTGAGGCGCGCAGCGAGCACCGGCGGTGCAATAACGGTGAGATGCACACCATCTTCGGCATACTCGCTCGACACCATATGCCCCTTTTCGTGACACGCCTTGATAAGCATGCCCTCGCCGTATGGCACGACGGCTTGTATCGTTTCATCCTGAGAGCTTGCGGCGCGTGCAATGGCAGAGACGAGCCCGCCTACCCCTTCGCCCGTTTGTGCCGAGACAAGCAGCGCTTGGGGATGGCGATGCTGCAGCGCCGCACGTGCCTCCTCATCAAGCAGATCCACCTTGTTGTACACAACGATCAGCGGCACGTGCTCGGCCCCAATCTGGCCAAGCACTTCATCAACGGCGCGGAGCTGCTTGTCGCAATTCTCATCCGTCGCATCCGCCACCTCCAGAATGAGGTGCGCACCGCTCACTTCCGACAACGTCGACTTGAACGACTCAACAAGCGTCGTTGGGAGCTTCTGAATGAAGCCAACCGTGTCCGTCAACGTCACGGCCCTGCCACCCGGCAGCTCAAGCGTGCGCGTTGTGGGGTCAAGCGTCGCAAACAGCTGATCGCGCACGTACACGTTCGCGCCTGTCAACCTATTAAGCAGCGTTGACTTGCCTGCATTCGTGTAGCCGGCAAGAGAGATGCGGAACATCGACGAGCTCCAGCGCTCTTTGCGCTGCACTTCTCGGTTACCCGCAACCTTGCTCAGCTCATGTCGCAGCGTCGACATACGATTGCGAATAAGTCGACGATCGACCTCGAGCTGGCTTTCGCCCTGGCCAAAGCGCGACCCGATGCCGCCGCGCGTCTTGTCCTTTGCAAGGTGAGCCCACATGCCCCTCAGACGCGGGTAGAGATACTGTAGCTGCGCCATCTGAACCTGAAGTTCACCTTCATGCGTACTGGCATGCTGACCAAAGATATCCAGAATGAGCGCGGTTCGATCGATCACCTTAAACTTGAGCCCTACAGCACGCTCGATATTGGACTGCTGCGAGGGACTGAGTTCATCGTCAAATATGATGATGTCAGCCTCGAGGCTCTCAGCGAGCTGTCGAAGCTCCTCAATCTTGCCGCTTCCGATAAATGTGCGTGGTATGGGACGATCAAGGCGCTGCACGAGCCTGCCCACCGTCGTGGCACCATCCGTTTCAGCGAGACGCTCGAGCTCGTCCATGGACGTTTCGATATCCCACTCCCCTACGCCGCGATCAACTCCGACGAGCACAGCTCGCTCGGGCGGCACATACGTCGAAATAGGACGCTCTGCTGGCACAACGCGCTCCCTTCACGCGCCGCACGCCTAAAGCGGCACGAATGACCCAACCTACTGGTCGGCCTACACCCCCGCATGATTTGAAATACCGACCGCCATCCACTGTTCCACGATGTCAGCCATCTGCTCGCATGTATACCCAGAAGCGTCAATCCAGCGCACGCGTGGATCACCACGGAACCACGTGAGCTGGCGTTTTGCGTAGCGTCGCGAGGCACGCTGAATATCATCGACCGCCTGTGCCAAAGAGCACTCCCCTGCCAGATACGCGATAATCTCTCGGTAGCCGATCGCCTGGCGCGACGTCAGTGAATCGGCAAGCCCCTCCGCCACGAGCCCACGCACCTCATCGACGAGGCCTGTCTCCACCATACGCTCAACTCGCGCGTTAATGCGCTCGTAGAGTTGGGCGCGATCCATCTCGAGACCCACCATGAGCGTGGGGTGCCTGTCGACGCGCACGTGAAGTCCCTCATGCTGTACGGCATAGGACGTGCCCTGTTCGAGCAGCTCAAACGCGCGAACAACGCGTCGTACGTTGTTCGCATGAATGAGGGCCGCGCTGGCTGGGTCACGCTGCGCTAGCAAGGCATGGAATGCGTCTGGGCCCAGCTCGGCGGCCAGTGCCTCATAACGGGCGCGCACGGGATTGTCGAGCTGTTCGCCCGAAGGAAAGTCCATGTCCTCGAGCGCCGCCCGCACGTACAGACCCGTCCCGCCGCACACCACGGGAACACGCCCCACCTCTAACGCCGTATCGATTGCATCGTGTGCCTGCGACATAAAGCAGGCAACGGAATACGTCTCATTGGGCTCGGCAAGGTCAATGCACAGCAGCGGCGCCCTGCGCTCGGCAACGGGCGTCTTTGCCGTACCGATGTCCATGCGGCGATACACCTGCATGGCATCCGCAGAAACAACGGGGCCGCCTAGTCGCACAGCAAGCTCGTCAGCCAGTGCCGACTTCCCGCTCGCCGTAGGGCCCACAACAGCAACAACCTGCGGAGCCACCACGTCGCACGCGCCGGCGACGGACAGCCCGCACGTCGAACGAGCGTCAGTTCCGCCCATCAACGAGCTGTCCCTTCAGATACCACGTCCGTGCCTCGTCGACATGGACGGGAAGAATGCGCCCGATGAACTCGTCGGCATGACGGCCGGCAGGGATGGGAGCGTGCACCGTCTGGTTTTTCGGGCTGCGACCCGAGAGCACAGACGAGTCGCGCTTGGAAAGACCCTCGAACAGGACGTCAACCGTCGCGCCGAGTTCAGGCTGGTTTGCCTCAAACGCGCACTGCTGCACGACATCAACCAGACGGTCAAAACGTCCTTGGATGACCTCGCGTGGGGTGTCGTCGACCATTTTTGCCGCCGGCGTGCCCTCGCGCTTGGAGTAGATAAACGTGAACGTTTGGGCATAGCGCACGCGCTCTACGAGTGACAGCGTCTCCAGGAAGTCCTCTTCCGTCTCGCCCGGGAAGCCCACGATGATGTCTGTCGACAGCGCGATATCGGGGATAGCGGCCCGCACGGCATCGATGCGTTCCAGATAGCGATCACGGTCATACGTGCGGTGCATGAGCTTGAGAATGCGCGACGAGCCGGACTGAGCCGGCAGGTGCAGCGCAGGCATAACGGCAGGCGTCTGCGCCATGGCGGCGATCGTATCGTCCGACAGGTCCTTGGGGTGGCTCGTAGCGAAGCGTATGCGCGGAATACCCGTCTGGCCGCAAGCGCGCAGCAGGTCAGCAAAGCGAGGGCTCCCGTAGAGGTCGCGCCCGTACGAGTTGACGTTCTGGCCCAGAAGCGTGATCTCCTGGCAGCCCTCCTGCGCCAGATGGCTCACCTCAGTCACGATCTCGTCAAACGCGCGGCTGCGCTCGCGACCACGCACGTACGGGACGATGCAGTACGTACAGAAGTTGTTGCAGCCAAACGTGATGGGAACCCATGCGTGAAAATCCGTGTCGCGCTGCGTCGGCAAGTCCGTAGACGCCTCTCCCGGAGCGTCGGCATCGAGCAGGGCGGCGAGATGGTCCTGGCCATCCAACACGCGCGTGATGAGCTCCACGACGCGACCGAGCGTGTGCGTTCCGAACACGACGTCGACATTGGGAAGATGCGTGAACAGACCCTCGCCATCGCGCTGGCCGATGCAGCCGCCCACGGCGACAACACGACGCTCGGAGCCCGGGCGCGGGGGAAGGGTGCGCATCGTGGCAACCTGGCCGTACAGACGCGTATCCGCAGCCTCGCGCACACAACACGTAAGGAACACGACGATATCAGCGTCGGCATACTCCTCGACTGGCAACGAGCCAGCCTGTTCAAGCATGCCACGGACGCGCTCAGCGTCGTGCAGGTTCATCTGGCAGCCAAAGGCACGAACGACATACGTTGTGCCGGCGAGCGGTTGAGACGTCTCGTTGGAAGTCAGCATAGCCGATCCTGTCTAGGCGATAGCCGCAGCGGCCGCAAGCGAAGCAACCGGCGCAGGGGAAACAGAACGGGAGGCACTGGAAGAGGAGGCGTCGGACGCCACGTCGAGCTGCGAGAGAGCCGGGGCAGTGAGCGTATGAGGGACGACGGAGAGGCGGATGGCCGTGCGGCATTCCCCGTCGATCTCGATGTCCTGGAACGTCGGAACGCATGCGACATCGATGCCCGCTGGAATGAGGAAGCCGCGCGCGATAGCCACAGCCTTGATGGCCTGGTTGACGGCACCGGCGCCGACGGACTGGATCTCGACAGGCTGCCCGTCTTTGATGAGCCCCGCGATTGCCCCGGCAACGCTCGCCGGCGACGACTTGCTCGATACCTTCAGGTAGTCCATAGATGCTCCGTTTTGCGATTGCGTTTCTGTGGTGCCGCCCGTCAGGCATCCGCGTGAGACGCCAGGCGACCGTACAAGTGTACTGCTTTAATCCTCTTTTGCGAGGTCATACGTGACGGTCACACGATCCCTCGTGACACGGATCTTCGGCTCGCCACGCAGCGTGACGTAATACTTCTCCCCGAGCGCCGCAAAGGCGCGCTCGAGATCGCGCGAGAACTCGGCCAAATCGGCCTTCGTGACTTTGAGACCCCGACGATCACGCAGCAAATCGACGGGCGCAGCCTCGCCGTTGGCAGACGCCACAAGCCGAGAGAGCGCCGGGGCAAGCGCGCCTATCTGACCCGAAAGGATGCGGTGCGCCGTACGCTCCGAAACGTCGAGCCCAATGTCGGCGCAGCAGCGGACAAGCTCTCCCGCATCGCCCGCTGCGCGCAGGCGCGAGCAGACGGGAAGCGCCTCGACGTCACGACAGAACACAAGGTCGCGCACGTCAACGTGAGCGGGATCGTCCGAAAACAGAGTTGCAGCGATCTCCGTGGGCGTGCCGAGATACACACTGACGCGGTCACGCTCCTCAAGAGCAAACTCCAGGAGCGTGCGCACGATATTGTGGGGCCCACGCGCAACGCATGTCACGCCGTCCTCGTCACGCCCCAGCGACGGCCAGCTCGACTGGTCCGTCTTCTCCGCAAGCTTTGCGCAGTCGACGCGTACCGCAAGGGAGGATCCGAGGCCCGGCGCCGACGCGACAACGCGGGCATCCTCAACGTTCTGCGCAATGGAGTACAGCGCCATTCCGCGACCGTGCACACCCCAGCGATCCATCGTCATCGTTTCGAGCTTCGACGTGACGCGGGCGTCGAATATGGCGCGGTGCATGTGCTTCGGGATGCCAGACCCGTCGTCGAGCAGCGTGAGCGTGCGTACGTCGCCCTCACGCGTCGTCGCTACGTAGATGTGACGCGCCCCGGCGTCGCGGGCGTTACGCAGCATCTCGATGACGACGTCCTCGACGCATCGGATGTCGTGCTTTGCCTGACGTCGCTCGGCCTCAGCCACGCGCAAGCGCACGAAGCCGTCACCGAGGCGTTCCTCAACGCGCAGCTGTCCCTCCCCTGACACCTGGGCCACAAAGTCGAGCAGGCTCCCAGACACAGGGCGCGGTGCGGCTCCCTCCTGCTGGGAGCGCGCACCGCCCAAAAGCTCATCTGCCACGGCGTTACTTCGCGATGTCCGTCGCGCGGCTCTCGCGAATGACGACGACCTTCACCTGGCCGGGATACTGCATCTTCTCCTCGATCTCCGTCGCGATGTCGTGCGCGAGCACGACGGAGTCGGCGTCGGAGATCTCTTCCGGGCGCACCATGACGCGGATCTCTCGACCGGCCTGCATGGCGTACGTGCGCTCGACGCCCTTGTGCGCGTTGCTGATCTCCTCGAGCTTCTCGAGGCGCTTCACGTAGCTCTCGGCGGACTCGCGGCGGGCACCGGGGCGGGCCGCGCTCACGGCGTCGCCGGCCTGGACGAGCACGTCGAGCACCGTGGACGGGTCAACGTCGTTGTGGTGCGCCTCGATGGCGTGCACGATGGCCGGGCTCTCACCGTAGCGACGGGCGAGCTCTGCGCCGATGACGGCGTGCGGGCCCTCGACCTGGTGGTCGATAGCCTTGCCGATGTCGTGCAGCAGGCCGGCACGACGAGCCGGTGCCGGGTCGATGCCGAGCTCCGACGCCATGATCTCGCAGAGCTGCGCGACCTCGATGGAGTGCGACAGCACGTTCTGGCCGTACGACGTGCGGTAGCGCAGCGAGCCGAGCGTGCGCACGAGCTCGGGGTGCAGGTCGTGGATGTCGAGGTCGAAGCACGCGGACTCGCCCGCCTCGAGCACCTTCGCGTTCACCTGGTCGGTCGCCTTGTTGAACAGCTCCTCGATGCGTGCCGGGTGGATGCGCCCGTCGGCGATGAGGTTCTCGAGCGTGACGCGGGCGATCTCGCGGCGCACGGGGTCGAAGCTGGAGAGCTGCACGGTCTCGGGCGTGTCGTCGATGATGAGGTTCACGCCCGTCATCTGCTCGAACGTGCGGATGTTGCGGCCCTCACGGCCGATGATGCGGCCCTTGAGGTCGTCGGAGGGGATGTGCACCGTCGTGAGCGTGACCTCGGCAACGTGGTCGGACGCCAGGCGCTGGATGGCGGTCGACAGGATGTCGCGCGCCGTCTTGTCGCACTCGAGGCGCACGCGCTGCTCGGAGTCGCGGATGATGTTCGCAGCCTGCTTCGTCACGTCGTCGCGCACGCGGTCGAGCAGCTCGGCGTGGGCGTCGTCCACCGTCAGGCCGGAGATGCGCTCGAGCTCGGCCTGCTGGCGGCCCAGCATCTCGTCCGCCTCGCGCGTCTTCTTCTCGATGGCGCCCGCCTCGCTTGCCAGCTGGTGCTCGCGCTTGTCAAGCGCGTCGCTGCGGCGGTCGAGCGACTCCTCGCGCTGCATGAGGCGGCTCTCCATGCTGCGGAGCTCGCCCTTGCGCTGGCGCTCGTCTTCCTCAGCGGCCTGCTTCTGGCGCAGGATCTCCTCCTTGGCCCCGATGAGCGCCTCTTTCTTGGCCGTCTCGGCCTCGCTCTTGACGGCCTCGGCCTGCTTGCGCGCATCGTCGATGACGCGGGACGCCTCGGCGCCCGCGCGCTTGATCTTGCCATTGGAAGACGAGGTTGCGAACAGCAGGGCGAGGACGACGCCAACAGCGAGCGCCACGATGGCAGCGATCGCGATCAGAAGTACATCTGGCATGGTCATACCTCCCGGCTACGTTTCAGGTGCTGGCGAACGAACGCCCAGCCGGCAAGGTTCAGCCGGATCAGGACATCCGGCATCGTGGGACCCGCGTCATGCGATCTGAAGTTTTGAGAGACCCGCTTACGTTCAAAGCTCTATCAAAACTCGCGTTAACGAGGTTGTCACACAAATGCTTCTGCGATTGTACGAGACAGAGAGAACGCGGGTCAACCTGAAGGGACAATCTCCGCAGGTCGATCCGCATCCACAGACGAAAATATGCCGCTTGGCGCTAGTTAACGCTCGTGCGCACGACGAGCATGCGGCCGCACACGGGGCACGTGCTGATGTCGGGGCCCGTGCGCAGCGCGTCGATCTGCGACGGCTGGAGCTGCACACGGCAGCCGCTGCACATGCCCTGCTCGAGCTCTGCGACGCCGATCATGCCGTGGGACTTGCAGCTCGCCTCGTACTGCGCAAGCAGCGCCGGAGGCACAGACGCCACGAGGCTCTCGCGCTCCCCCATGAGGCGACGCAGGTCCTCGCGCACCCCCTCGGCCTTGCCTTTGAACGCCTCGACGAGCGCTCGCTCGCTCTCCTCGAGCTTCGTGCGCACGTCCTCCGCCTGCGCCATGAGGCCCTGGAGGCGCTGCGTCTCCTCGTTGAGCTTGCCGGCGATGAAGTCAACCTTCTCGAGGCGCTTGGCAAGGCGGTCGAGCTCGGCGTTATTGTTCTTGACCTTGCGGAAGTCCGTCGTCTCCGCGTTGATGCGGTTGACCTCCTCGACGCGCGAGGAGATGTCGCGACGCTTCTCGTCGTTGTCCTGCGTCTCGATTTCCTGGTCCTTCAGCAGGCCGCGAATCTTCGTCGTGCGGCGGGCGAGCTCCTTGAGCTTGGCGCGCACCTCTTGGACCTGCTTGCCCTCGGGGATGGCCTCGAGCGAGCGGCGGTCGCGGATGATGGCCAGATCGACCTGCTGGAGCTCGAGAAGTGCGCGTGCCTCTTCCATCGTGTTCTCGCTTTCTGTGCGGGCCGATCCGGCGCGTGGCCGAGATGGGCGGCGATATGCGTTTTGTTAGAACCAGCGGCGCGGCTCGGCGAGGACGCTGATGCGGTCCTCAGCAACGCCGCAACTCAGGGCTACCTCATGCAGGCAGGAAACCAGCGGCAGCTCCGAGACGTCATGGCCAAGGATTATAACCGCAGTGCCCCCTGCGACGAGGTCGAGCGCACGATGATAGCCGCATTCGCCACAGACTGCCACGTCAACGGCGGCAGCCACCATATCAGCGCAGCCCTCGCTTCCCATGCTGCCCGTGTAGAAGCCCACGCGACGCACGGAGGCCTCCGGGTCGCCAAAGCACTGCGCGACGCGGCCGAACGTCCGCACACAGCGATCCGCGAGCTCTCGCAGCGTCATGGGCTCACCCACCTCGGCGACCGATCCGAGGCTGCCACAGCCCGCGGGGCGGTTGCGCTCGATACCCGGACGCGCGTCCATGCCCAGCAGGCGCGGCAGCGCGAGCGTGGCCTGCGGAGCGCGATCTAGGTTCGTGTGCAGCGCGATGAGGCCGACGCCCGCCTCGACGGCCTCCCAGATGCTCGACGCCGGCGTAGGGGTGCCCGCGCGCTGGGGGCAGATGCGCCCCGGCATGGCGAGGCAGACGGGGTGGTGCGTCAGCAGGACGTTTGCACCCGCCTCGCGAGCGGCGCAGATGTTCTCGGGCGTGACGTCCAGCGCGCACGCGACGCCCTCAAGCGGCGCAGACGGGTCGCCGACAGACAGGCCCACGCGATCCCACTCCTCGGCGTCACGCCTCGGGATGCGCTCGAGCAGGGCCCGCTCGAGCTCGCCGATCGTTTGGGGTGCCAGGGAAACGTTGGGCTCGCTCATAGCTCGACCTTTCGCCAGCCGCCGTCGGACGTAGGCACGTCGACGCTGCGGTAGCCCGCCGTCCACGCATAGTCGTACAGCTCCGCGACGTGGTCCCCGATGCGCTCGACGCGGTGCGCGTCCGAGCCGACCGTGATAGGCACGCCCGCCTGGCAGAAGCGCGCCAGGAGGGCCGACGTGGGATAGAACGAGTGCGTCACCGTCAGCAGCGCGGCAGATGACACCTCGACGTGCACGCCGGCGTCGCGGGCGGCACAGGCGGCGGCGTCGAACAGGCGCGTCAGCAGCGTGGCGTCGTCGGGGATGCGTCCGAACTTGCGCACGAGATCGGGATGGGCCATGGACGAGAAGCCGACGGGGCAGGCGCAGGCAGCGCACCACGTGTCGAAGTAGCGCTCCCAGACATAGGTCGTGCCGCGCTCATCCCAGTACGACAAGTCGTCGCCGTCGTCGATCCAGCGACGGTCGATCATGTGCACGGAACCGAGCAGAAACGTCGCGTCGCCTCGATAGCGCTCGATGTAGGTCTCGCAGCCGTCGTAATAGTCGCACTCCCAGCCGAGCACGACGTCAACATCGGGATGGGCGGCGCGGGCGGCCGCGACGTCAGCGAAATAGGCGTCCACGTCGCCGGCTGGGACGGACACCTCACAGCGTGGGTCGATGTCGGGCGGCAGCACGAAATGGTCCGTGCAGGCGATCGTCGTCAGGCCGAGCTCGGCGGCACGGGCGACGTTCTCCCCGACCGTGGGCGTCCCATCTGAGTAGCGCGTGTGCGTGTGGCAGTCCACCAGCTCTCGGGGCATGGGCTACCTCCCCTCCCCCAAGCACACCTCGCGCAGGGCCGACGCGAGCGCGCGAGCGTCGTCGCACGTGATGCGCTCGTCAAACGACAGGCGCAGGGCGCACAGCGCGTCGTCGCGCACGATGCCCATGGCAGACAGCACGTGGCTCGGGTCAAGCGAGCCCGACGAGCACGCCGAACCGCCCGCCACAGAGAAGCCAGCGTCGTCGAGCGCGAGGATGAGGCCCTGCGTCTGGTGGCCGGGCACAATGAGCGACAGCGTTCCCGGCAGGTGGGGGACGTCTGCAAGGCCGGGAACCGTCGTGCGCGCGACGGGGGCGTCGCCCTCGCACAGCTCGCTCACGAGGACGTCGGCCACGCGGGACACAGCGGCGCGGCGCTCGTCGAGGTGAGCGAGCGCGTCAGCCGCCACCTGCGCGAACACGCAGGCGCCGCGCACGTCGACCGTGCCGGGGCGCAGGCCGCCCTCCTGACCGCCGCCGAACGTCAGCGGCTCGAACGGCGTGCGCGCACGCAGCCACAGCGCGCCGATCCCGACGGGGCCTCCGAGCTTGTGCGCCGTGACGCTCGCAGCGTCGACGCCCAGCTGGGCAAGCGGCAGCTCAACGTGCCCGAACGCCTGCACGGCGTCCGTGTGCACAGGCACCTTCCAGCCGCGGGCCAGACGCACGACGTCGGAGAGAGGCTGGACGACGCCCGTCTCGTTGTTGGCGGCCATGACGCTGAGGCAGGCGACGTCGGGCCCGAGCTTGCGCTCAAGGTCACCGAGGTCGAGCTCGCCGCGCTTCGTCACGGCAATCGTCTGCAGCGTCAGGCCGTCGCGGGCAAGCGCGCCCTTCAGCTCGAGGATGGACTCGTGTTCGATGGCGCTCACGAGCACGCGAGACCGCTGGCCGCGTGAGCGCTCGCGAGCCGCACGGGCCAGGCCGCGCACCGCCATGTTGTTCGCCTCAGTGCCGCCGCCCGTCAAAACGACCTCGGAGGGGCGATGCGCCCCCAAGCTGCTGGCGAGCGAGGCGCGCGCCTGCTCGAGGGCGCGAAACGCTGCGCGCCCGTCGCTGTGCAGCGAGTTGGGGTTGGCGCCTGCCCACGGCTGGGCGTCGAACGCCGCGGCGGCGGCGCGGGCGACGTCCGTCGTCAGACACGACGCCGCGTTGTCGAAGTAGCGCCGGATCACCTGGTCATTCATGCCCTCGGTCCCCTCCACGACTACAGCGCTCGCTCGGCTGCAGCGCGGATGGCCTCCATGGCGGCGTTGGGGTCGCTCTGCCCGAACACGGCGCTGCCAGCCACGAGCACGCGGGCGCCGGCAGCAGCAACCTCGGGCGCCGTCGCCAGGCCGATGCCGCCATCCACCTCGATGAGCGGACGGGCGCCCAGCTCGTCGCACAGGGCCGTGAGCTCGCGGATGTGTCGTGTTGTGGAGCCGATGAACTTCTGGCCGCCAAAGCCGGGGTTGACGCTCATAAGCAGGATGAGGTCGGCGATCTCGACATACTCGCGCACGGCGGCTATGGGCGTCGCCGGGTTGAGGGCGATGCCGGCCCTCGCACCGCGCTCGTGGATGTGGTGGACGATGCGGTTGCCGTGAACGAGGGCCTCGACGTGCACCGTCGCCAGGTCGGCGCCCGCGTCAAGGTACCAGTCGACCGTCGACTCGGGGTTGTCGACCATCAGGTGGACGTCAAGCGGCGTGTCGAACGTGCCCTTGAGCGCCTTGACAAACGCGGGCCCGATCGTCAGGTTCGGCGTGAAGTGGCCGTCGATGACGTCGACGTGGATGTAGTCGGCGCCCGCTGCCACCCGCGCGACGTCGCGCTGCAGGTTCAGGAAGTCCGCCGACAGGATGGACGGGGCCATGAGCACGCGCTCAGTCTCTCGCGCTTCCACCACAACCATCTCCTCACGGTAGGGCAGGTGCGGCCGGACTGTGCGGCGCACCCGCGTTGCGGATGGCGGCTAGGCGCGCGGCGCGCCGAAGCCGTAGAACTCGTCGCGCGGCGCGCGGGCGAACAGGTCGTCGATGACGTCGTCGAGCGTGGCGCCCTCGTAGAGCAGCCGGTAGACGCTGCGCACGATGGGCAGCTCCACACCGGCGCGCTCCGCGAGCTGCGAGATGCTCGCGCAGGCGTAGTAGCCCTCCACGACCATGTGCGTGCGCTCCATGTACGCCTCGACGCTCTCGCCGCCGGCAAAGCCGAGGCCGAACGTGTAGTTGCGCGAGTGCGTTGACGTGCACGTCGCCACGAGGTCGCCCATTCCGGCAAGGCCCATGCACGTCACGGGGTCGCCGCCCGTCGCGGCCACGAGGCGGCCCATCTCGGCCAGGCCGCGCGTCATGAGCATGGCGGCCGTGTTATCGCCGCCGCCGACGCCGCGGGCGATGCCACAGGCGATGGCCATGACGTTCTTCGAGGCCGCGCACGTCTCGACGCCCACAGGGTCCTCGGAAACGTACGTGCGGAAGCGCGGCGCGTGAAACACGGACTGCAGGCGCAGCGCCACGTCGCGCTCCTGGGACGCGACGACCGCCGCGCTCGGGACGCCGCGGGCGACCTCCGCCGCGAAGTTGGGCCCGCACAGGCAGGCGACGCGCTCGGCGCCGCCCACCTCATCGGCGACGACCTGCGTCATGAGCTCGCACGTACCGGGCTCGATGCCCTTCGTCAGGACGGCGCACGCCGCGTCGGGAGCCAGGAAGGGCGCGCTGAGCCGCGCGATCTCGCGCAGGTTCTTCGACGGCACGACATACGCAACGGCCCGGGCCCCCTCGAGGCACCAGGCGAGGTCACACGAGGCGGTGATCGTCTCGGGCAGATCGACGTCGCTGAGGTAGCGCGGGTTGCGATGCGCCTCGTTCACGCCGTCTGCCACGGCCTGGCCGTGCGACCAGAGCCGCACGTCATGCCCCCGCATTGCTAGGTGGCGGGCGATGGCCGTGCCCCACGAGCCGGCGCCGATAACGCAACAGCGCACGGGATCGGGGCACGCCGCCGCGCTCTCACGCTGCACGTCAACCATGTCTACCTCCCCTTTCGCTCGTCACGGGCCGGCGCCTTCGCGCTGGCCTAGGCAGGCGTGCCAGGGTCGACGGGCACGGGCTCGCCCTTCTTCTTAAACGAGAAGCGGCGCTCCTCGCCGTGCGCGAGGCGCACGATGTTGGCACGATGCGACCAGATGACGAGCGCAGAGACTGCGCACAGGGTGACAATGAACGCCGGCGACGGGCGCTCGATGAGCCAGCTGAGCAGCGGCAGCGACAGGGCCGCCACAATGCTGCCGAGCGACACGTAGCGCGTCAGCACGGCGAACACGAGGAACGGGGCGAGCAGGGACAGGCCGACGGGCCACATGAGCGCCAGGGCGCCTCCGAAGCCGACGGCGATGCCCTTGCCACCTTTGAAGTGCAGGTATGGAGTGAACACGTGGCCGATGATGCCGAAGGCGTACACGAGGGCCATCGCCCAGTCGAGCCTGCCGCCCGGGCGCACGGCATCCAGGTCGCCGACGCCGACAAGCCCGATGAGGCCGTAGCCCACGAACACGGCTACGACGGCCTTGAGCACGTCAAGCAGCAGCGTCAGAGCGGCGGCGCGCTTGCCCACGGCGCGCGCGATGTTCGTCGTGCCGACGTTTCCCGAGCCGACCGTGCGCACGTCGAGGTGAGCCATGCGCTCGCCCACGACATAGGCGCTCGGAAAACCGCAGATGAGATAGGCGAGCACGCATGAGAGCGCACACATCACGTAGGCAAGCACGTCGCCGGATCCCTCCATAGCGCGTTAGTCCTTCTTCTTGTACTTGAGACGGATCGGGGTCCCGCTCAGGTCGAAGCGCTCGCGCAGGCGATTCTCGAGGTAGCGCTCGAAGTTGTTGTTGATCATGTCGGGCGCATTGACGAAGAACGTGAACTGCGGCGGCTCCGTGCCCGTCTGCGTGACGTACGTCATCTTGAGGTGGCGCTTGCCCTGCGTGACCGTGTGGCCGAACTCGCGCATCTCCGTAAGCATGTTGTTGAGCGCCGGCGTCGGGATGCGCTGGGCGCGGTGCGCGACGACAGTGTCGAGCTGGCCCCAGATGCGCTCGACGGAGCGGCCCGTCATGGCGGAGATGCGCAGCGACGGGGCATACGTCACGAAGTGCAGGCGGTCGACGACGTCCTCTTCGAGCTCCTCGCGGCGCTCGGCCGTCGTGACGAGATCCCACTTGTTGAGCAGGATGACAAGGGCGCAGCCGGCCTCGTTCGCCATGCCGGCGAGGCGCTGGTCCTGCTCCGTGACGCCGACGGTGGCGTCTATGACGAGCAGCACGACGTCGGCGCGCTCGATGGCGCGCTCGGAGCGCACGTAGGAGTAGTACTCGAGGTCCTCCGAGATCGTCGTGCGCTTGCGCATGCCGGCCGTGTCGACGAGGCGGTAGCGCTTGCCGTCGTGCTCGACGATGGAGTCCACGAGGTCGCGCGTCGTGCCGGCAACGTCGGAGACGATGGAGCGCTGCACGCCCGTCATGCGGTTGAGCAGCGACGACTTGCCCGCGTTGGGGCGGCCGACGATGGCGACGCGCACCATGTCGTCCGTGTCGTCATCCTCGAAGTCGGGAAGCAGCGCAACGACCTCGTCGAGCAGGTCGCCGACGCCGTTGCCCTGCGTCGCGGAGATGGGGCGGGGGTCGCCAACGCCCAGGCCGTAGAACTCGTAGGCGTAGGCGTCCTGCTTGATGGAGTCGCACTTGTTGACAGCGAGCAGGACGGGGCGCTTTGACTTCTTGAGGATGTCGGCGACGACGGAGTCCTCGTGCGTGATGCCCGTCTTGGAGTCGACGATGAAGATGACGACGTCGGCCTCGTTGATGGCCATGACGGCTTGCTCGCGAATCTTGGGCGAGAAGGCGTCGTCAGACTTGCCCGGCTCGATGCCACCGGTGTCGACGAGCGTGAAGTCGACACCGTTCCAGTTGGCGTCGTGCAGCGTGCGGTCGCGTGTGACGCCCACGGTCTCGTGCACGATGGCCTCGGGGCGCTGGGAAATACGGTTAACAAGGGTGGACTTGCCCACGTTGGGGCGACCCACCACGGCTACGATTGGCTTTGCCACGGTAGTCCTCTCACAGACGTGCTGACGTGAAGTGCGTGCGCCGGGCCGGAGCAGGTGCGGTGGCGTTGCCGACGGCAAGGGCGCACATGCTTGATAGGATAGCATGCTGAAACGTGCCGGGCTGCCAGGCAGGAACGCGGGCACCACATCTGCGCAGGCCCGCGTTGGATGCGATTACAGCGCCTCGACGGCGTCGCAGATGGCTCGGGCCTGGGCGAGCGCCGTCGTCGGGCATACGAACGCCCGGGCGGCCCCGCGGTCCTCCAGGGACGCAAGCAGCTCGGAGGCCGGCACGCCGTCGAGCGTGAGGGCGTCCGCGTTCAGCATGACGTCCGGAACGCTCACGACGCGGCCTGACAGATCTTCCGGAAGCTGACCGAGGACGTCGGTCGCCGTCAGGAGGCCAGCGACGTCGACGTTGCCGCCGAAGTAGCGGTTCTCGACCGCGACGGGACGGGCGGCGCCTCCCAGCCCCAGCCGCTCGGCGAAGCGACCTGCCAGCGGCGCCGCGGCCTCCCCCGCCACCATGAGCAGCGTCAGGCCCCGGCGGCGCAGCTCCTCCGCGCCGCGCGCGAGCCGATCCGCCAGCTTCGCATCGGCGCGCGCCTCGACCATCTCGTCCAGGTAGGAGCGCACCATGCCGATGCCGTCGTAGTACTGCGGGTAGCCGTCGTACTCCTCGGCGGCTGGCGGCTCAACACCTCCCGCAAGATAGAACTCGTCGGCGAGCTGGTAGCGTGTGCGACCCTCCTTCGCGCGGCTGCGCAGCTGATAGGGGCGCACGAGCTCGCATACGGCGCGCGCCGCGGCAGGGTCGCTTGAGTACGAGGCGGAAAACGTGTCCTGGAACCGCGTGAAGCCGAGCGGCACGATGCCCAGCGACGTGATGAGGGGCCGAGCCTCGACGTAGTCGAGCGTTCGACGCAGCTCGTCGCCGTCGTTCTCGCCGGGTACGAGCACGATCTGCGCGTGGACCTCGATGCCGCCCGCGAGTATGCGCTCGAGCACCTCGATGCCACGGGCGGCGTTGCGCCCGATGAGCCGGGCGCGCACGTCGGGCGACACGGCGTGCAGCGAGACGTTGAGCGGCGAGAGGGCCCGCTCGACGATGCGCTCGGCGTCGGCATCGGTCACGTTGGTGAGCGTGACGAAGTTGCCCTGCAAAAACGAGAGGCGATAGTCGTCGTCGCGCAGATAGAGCGTCTTGCGCATGCCTTTGGGCAGCATTTTCATGAAGCAGAACGTGCAGTTGTTGCGACACAGGCGCATGCCGTCGAACACGACGCCATCAAAGCTCAGGCCCCAGTCCTGACCGTAGTCGCGCTCGACGTCGCACGTGAACTCGAACTCATCGGGCGTGCCCTCGTAGGCGACGCCGTCGAGCTCGACGTCGAAGCCATCGGATTCCCAGTCCCAGTCGATGATGTCGCGCAGTTCGACGCCGTTGACGTGCGTGACGCGCATGCCAGGCTCCAGACCCGCCTGCGCCGCGGGCCCGCCGGGCTCGACGGAGGCGATGGTCGCGCCGCGCCATGGGTCACGCCTGCCACGGGGGCGGGAGGCGTCGTCAGAGCCCGTGGGCGTGGGCGGCTCAGGGGTCGCCGCGAACTCGGCGAGCGCTTCGGAGGGCTCGTAGGGGCCCGTCGTGCGCGGGTCATGCGGCGTCATAGGGTAACCTCTCTCATGCGCGCCAGGCACCGGGTAGCGCCTCGAGCACGGCGCAGACGGAGGCGATCTGCTCGGCGGGCGTCGAGGCGCCGGCCGTCACGCCGACGAGACGCGCGCCGGCAAACCACGCTGGGTCCAGCTCGTCCGCCGCCTCGATGTGGTGCGTACGCGGGCAAGCGCCAGAGCAGACCTCGGCGAGCCGGCGCGTGTTGCCGGAGTTCTTGCCGCCGATGACGACCATGACGTCGGCGTCGCGGGCGAGCGTCGTCGCCGCCTGCTGGCGCTTTGCCGTGGCAGAGCAGATCGTGTTGAGTACGCGCGTCTCGCGGGCCCGCGTCGCTACGGCCGCCACGACGGCGCCCAGCAGCGCCGCCGACTGCGTCGTCTGCACGACGATGCCGACGCGCGGGCCGAGCCGCACGCCGTCAAGGGCGGCCGCGTCGTCGACGACGAGCGCATTGGGGCCGGCGTTGCCCAGGATGCCCTCGACCTCGGGATGGCCCGCCTCGCCGACGATGAGCACCTGGTAGCCCTGCTCGGCGAGCTGGCGCGCCGCCTCGTGTGCCTTCTTGACGTGCGGGCACGTCGCGTCCACGACGGAGCAGCCCCGTGCGCGTACGGCGTCGACGACCTCGGGGGACACGCCGTGGCTGCGGATGACGGCCACACCGCCGGCCGGGAGCTCGTCGGGCGAGGCCACGGCCACGACGCCCGAGCTCGCCAGGCGCTCGACGACCTGCGGGTTGTGGATGAGCGGGCCGAGCGTGCGCACCTGAGTGTCGTCCCCGCGGTCCCTCGCCTGCCCGACGGCCTCGTCGACCATGCGCAGCGCCCGCTCGACGCCGTAGCAGGCGCCTGCCTGAGCGGCAACGCGCACCTCCATGCCGAGGCGCGCGCCCTCTTCGTCGGGCTCCGCGACTCCCGGACGATCCCCCTGCCTGCCCGGCCCCATCACCGCGCCCCGTCCTCGTCGGCTCCTGCAGCGCTCCCCTGTTCCTGCGCCTTGCCCGAAGGCAGGGCGGCATCCTTGCCGTGCGCGAGCCGCACCTCGCTGCGCAGTTCGTAGACGCGCTGCATGGCGGCCTGCTCCATGGCGTCGGCCTGCTCGCGGCGGCTACCGCCTCCCACCTGCTCGAACGTCAGGGGCTCGCCGTAGCGCAGACGAACCTTGGCAGGACGTGAGAAGCCCTTGCCGCTCGGGCAGATCTCGTCGCTGCCGTCGATGGCAACGGGCACGACCTGCGCCTTGGCCATCTGCGCGATGATCGCGAAGCCACCGTGCAGCGGCGGGCGGGCGTGGGGGTCGCGGATGCGCGTGCCCTCGGGGAAGATGCAGATGTCCTCGCCGCGCTTCAACGCCGCCACCGCACGCTTGATGGCCTTCATGTCGGCCGTGTCACGCTTGATGGGGATGGCACCGACGCGGCTGAAGAACCACGTCACGAAGCCGCTCTTGTCAAACTCGCTCTTGTAGAGCGGGCGCAGGACGCGCCCGTGTGCCACGGCGTCGAGGATGAGCACGACCGGATCGAACATGGAGCCGTGGTTGGCGACGACGACGCGGCCAGGCGCGTCTTTCGCTACGCCGGCAAAGCCGTTCGGGCCCTCGGACGTCCAGCGCCAGTACAGCTTGCTGAACAGCGTGACAACCGCAACGGCTACGCGCAGCAGGATGCGGCCGGTCAGCGGGAAATCGCGCACCGGGCTCTCGTAGTAGTCATCGAGCGAGGAAAACGCCTTCTTGCTCTCGGCCTCCATCGTCGCATCAGCCCCTTTCAGGCAAGCAGGACGCACCCTCGGCGGCGCGAGCCGCGTCGATGAGGGCACCGATGCGCGAGACGACCTCGTTGATGGTCGCGGCCGACGAGTCGACGTGCACGGCGTCCTCCGCAGGGCGCAGCGGGGCGGTGGCGCGGTTGGAGTCGGCCTCGTCGCGGCGTAGGATCGCCTCGAGCACGGCGCGTTCATCGACAGGCTCCGCCGCCTGGGCCGCGTCGGCTCGACGCTGGTCGGCGCGACGGTGGGCGCGCGTCTCGGGAGACGCCGTCAGGAATACCTTCACCTGTGCCTGCGGGAACACAACGGTGCCGATGTCGCGCCCCTCAGCCACGACGTCGTCCGTGCCGGACAGCGCCCGCTGCTGACGCACCATCTCGCTGCGAACGCCCGGGATGCTCGCGACGCGCGACACGCTTGCGTCGACCTCGGGCGTGCGGATGGCGGCCGTGACGTCCTGGCCCGCGATGGAGACGCTCTGGCCGCCGTCCTCGGCGCGCCCGAAGCTCACGGGCTCCGCCTGGGCGACCGCGATGACGGCATCTTCGTCGTCAAGGTCGATGCCGCGCTGCAGGGCAAGCAGGGCGACGGCGCGGTACATGGCGCCCGTGTCAAGGTACGTGAAACCGCGGTCGCGCGCGATGAGGCGCGCCACGGTGGACTTTCCCGAGCCGGCAGGCCCGTCGATGGCAACGATCATGGGTTGATAACCGTCCCTTGCTCAAAAAGGTTGGCAGGTGAGGAGGTGCGGGAAGACCTATCGGGACGCCGATGAGCCCCACGTCCGGGCGCCCTTGCCGCGCGTCATCTCGCGCAGGGCGTCGACCTCGGCCGTGCTCAGCAGGCGCCACGACCCAAGTTCGAGGCCCTGCGCCGTAATGGGCCCGAAGCTCACGCGGTTCAGCTCGAGCACCGGATGGCCGATGGCGCCGAGCATGCGCTTGACCTCGCGCTTGCGGCCCTCCGTGATGGCGATCTCCACGGCGGACTCGTCGCGCTGCAGGCCGCCGCGCGAGACGTCTTCTGCCTCGCGCTCGCTGAGCGTGCGGGCACGCGCAGGCACGCAGGGGCCGTCGTCGAGTTCGATGCCGTTGCGGATCGGGTCGAGGTCGCGCTCCTCGACGTGGCCGCTCACGACCGCGTGGTACGTCTTTACGACGTGGGAGCTGGGATGGAGCAGTCGCGCGGCCAGATCTCCGTCCGTCGTGAACAAGAGCACGCCCGTCGTGTCCATATCGAGCCGACCCACGGGGAACAGGCCCGGGAAGCGCTGTGTGGGCACATACGGCACGACCGTGTCGCGCCCGTGCGGGTCGTCCATGGTCGTGATGACGCCCTTCGGCTTGTTGAGCACGAGGTAGGCGCTACCGTCGGCGATGCTGACGCGCATGCCGTCCACCTCGACGACGTCGGTGCGCGGGTCGACCTTCGTGCCCAGCTCCGTCGCGACGCGCCCGTTGACGCACACGCGCCCGGCCGTCATGAGATCCTCCGAGCCGCGGCGCGACGCGACGCCTGCCCTGGCGAGGAACTTCTGCAGGCGCATTGGGACGAGGCGATCGCCCTCCGGCCACGTCTGCTCGTCAGAGGCGGCGGACATCCCGCCCCGCCTTTCGTCGCGCTCCTGCATCATCGCGGCTCCCCTTCCTCGTCGGGCCCATCCGTTGGCACGCCCTCGTCTACGCCCGCCTGCTCGCCCGTGGGCTCGGGCCAGTCGTCCTCGTCGGACACGTCCTCGTCCAGCTCGTCGAGCGTCGCCTGCGAGCGCTGGCCCGACAGGCGGTCGCGAATGAGCTGCCGCGTCTCCTCGTCGGGGGCGAACTGCTCGAGCGGCGGCAGCTCGCGCGTCGAGCGCAGGCCGAACTTCTCGAGAAACGCCTGCGTCGTTCCGTACAGGATGGCACCGCTTTCGCTGCGCCCCATCTCGCGCACGAGGCCCTTGTCGACGAGCGACGAGATGGCGCTGTCCGAGTTGACGCCGCGCACGGCGCGCACGCCCTCGCGCGTCGCCGGCTGATTGTATGCCACGACGGCCAGGGTCTCCAGAGCCGCCTGCGTCAGGCGGTGCGTGTCCCATGACTGGATGTATGCCTCGACGAGTTCGTGGTGGGCCGGGTGCGTGTAGAGGCGCCAGCCACCGGCCACCTCGCGCAGCTGGATGCCGCGCCCCGCGTCAGCGTACTCGGCCGACAGACGGGCGAGCGCCTCCTGCGCCTGGCCCGGCGTGACGCCCACGGCCTTTGCCAGCGTCGCGGCGCTCACCGGGTCGACGGACACGAGCAGCATCGCCTCGAGCGCCCCGCGCACGTCATCGGGCCCCAGGGCCTCAAGCTCCTCCATCAGCGTCCCTCCCCTACAAAACCGTCAGTGTCGCCAGCCATCTGCTCCCCCGGTGCGTCTCCCCCGTCCGCAGCGACCTCTCCGGCGCTCGATAGCTCGCCGGCGTTCTCCGCGGCGATGAACGCCCGCGCCCCCTCAACGGGATCGATGAGGATGGCGCCGAACAGCTCCTCCTGCGTCAGGCGCACGGAGTTGCGCTTATACAGCTCAAGCAGGGCAAGGAAGTTTACGACGCGCCCCTCCACAGAGACGTCACCGTCGAGGAGCTCGGTAAACGTCATGTGGCCACGGCTGCGGATGATGCGGTCGACCTGCTCGACGCGCACCTCGAGCGGGATGCGCTTCGCGGCGATGTGCTCGCTCTCGAGCAGAAACGTCTCGCGGCGCGCCAGGAACTTCGCACAGATCGTCGCGAGCGTCGGCAGGGGAACGCCCTCGAGGTAATCCGGCATGAGCCCGGAGAACTCGGGGCCGGGCCCGGCAGTGCGCGCGTGCATGTGGCCCTCGGCCTCGGCGCGCGCGCCCAGCGACAGGGCAGCGCCACGAAACGTGCGGTACGCGACGAGGCGGGCAACGAGCACATCGCGCAGCTCGTCGGCCGAGAGCTCCCCAAGCTCGTCGTCGTCCGCACGCGCCGTGGGCTCGTCTGAGGGCGCCAGCGAGACGGCCTTAAGGTAGAGAAGCGTCGATGCCACGAGCACGAAGTCGCTCGCGACCTCGAGGTCGAGATCGCCCATGCGCCGGACCTCGTCGAGATACTGCCCTGCGATGTCGGAGACGGAGACAGCGCCTATGTCGACCTTTTGACGCGCAACGAGCTGCAGCAGCAGGTCAAAGGGTCCCTCAAACCCCTGAGTCGATACGCTGTAGCCCAAGTCTCCACCTCCACTCGACCTTTATCTCATGACGAAACAACCAGCGAATCAAAACCCTCACTCTCACGTTTACGCTATGAGCGTGAACGTGAGAGCGTAGGCGGTGTGCCGCATATACCAGCCCAGGGGATCCCAGGGCGTGATCATGGGAACGAGGAACAGCAGGACAAGCAGGATGAACATCGAGTACGACTTCACCTTGTAGTACGTGTTCATGTAGCGCTCGGGAAGAACGGCACCGATGATGGACGAGCCATCAAGCGGCGGCAGCGGGATGATGTTGAAGAACAGCAGCACCATGTTGACGAGGCAGATGACGTAGCCAACCGTGTAGATCCAGCTCAGCACGTCGACAAACCCGTAGCTCACGTGGGGGGCGAGCAGCTGGACGCCCTGGGCGATGCCGACGCCCACGAACGCCATGAGCAGGTTGGAGGCCGGGCCGGCAAAAGCAACGAACAGCTCGTCGCGCTTGCGTCGCTTGAAGTACACAGGGTTGTACGGCACAGGCTTAGCGTAGGCGAACACGGGTCCGCCCGCAAAGGACATGAGCAGGGGCAGCAGCACGGAGCCGAACGGGTCGAGGTGCTTCGTGGGGTTGAGCGTCAGACGACCCGCCCGCTTGGCGGTGGGGTCGCCAAGACGGTACGCCATGTACCCGTGAGACACCTCGTGCACCATGATGGAGAACACCACGACGACGAGCTGGATGAGGATCATGAGGATGTTCTCGAGCGAGAGGTTGTTCATGAGAGCCCCTTTGCTAGGCGATGGGCAATCTTGGCGGCAACGAGCAGGACGACGGCCACGATGAGGAAGTCGGTGCGGAACACGCCGCCAAACGGCGACGCGACGACGCCGAACATGGCAAGCGATGCCGGGATCGCCCGCGTAATCTCAATGGCGAGCGGCGTGATGCCCAGCGTGAGCGCAACGCCCGCAAACAGCAGCGTGACAACGAGCAGCAGCATGAGGAGGCTGCCCACGAGCAGGGCGCAGGCGAGCACGTACAGCGCAACCGACAGCGCGTGTCTCATCATATCTTGGCCTGCTCCTCCTCGATGAGCGCGGACAGCTCGAGCCACTCCTCCTCGAGCTTGGCAAGGCGCGGCTTGAGCGTCGAATACTCCGCCATGGCCTTGTCGAACGCAGCCTTGTCCTCGTAGAGCTGCTCCGAGGCCATGAGGGCAACGAGCTCGTCGTAGCGTGCCTGAGCCGCAGCCATATCCTTCTCAAGCTTGGCGAGCTTGCGCTTCTCCGTGCCCAGGCGCTTGTTGATCTCGGCGCGCGCCTGCGCCTCGGCCCGGCGCTGCTCCTTTGACTTGTGGCCCGAGCGATCCTCGGAGAGCACGGCAGACGCCGACGTGGGCGCAGGGGCGGCGCCCTTGCCCTGACCCGGGCGAGCCTTGCCAGGGGCGTCGGGAGCGTCGTCCTGGGCCGCGGCGAGCTGCTCCGACTTCCACAGGTAGTAGTCGTAGTCTCCCTCGTAGACCGTCACGCCACCGTCCTTGACCTCGACGATGACGTTCGCGACGGCGCGGATGAGGTGACGGTCGTGCGTGATGAGGACGATGGTGCCGTCAAACGAGCGCAGTGCGTCCTCGAGCACGTCGACGGAGTTGATGTCCAGGTGGTTCGTCGGCTCGTCGAGGCACAACAGGGGCGTGGGCGCCACGAGCATCTTTGCCAGGGCGAGGCGCGCCTTCTCGCCACCGGACAGCACGGAGACCTTCTTGTCGATGTCATCGCCCTTGAACAGGAAGGCACCGAGCAGCTGCCGCTCCTCGGAGGACGTCCAGCCCGTCGCCGAGCGGTCCATCTCCTGCATAACCGTATTCTTGAGGTTAAGCTCTTCGAGCTGGTGCTGCGCGTAGTACGCAACACTCACGTTCGTCCCGAGCGTTCGGGTTCCCGTATCCGGCTCGATGTCATGGGCAATGATCTTCATGAGCGTCGACTTGCCAGCGCCGTTGGGGCCGACGAGCGCAACCCTCATGCCTCGGTAGAGCTTGAGGTCAACGTCCTTGTACACATGCTTTTCGCCGTAGCTCTTTGACACACCCTTAAGCTCGATGACAAGGTCAGATGTACGCGGCGGCTGGGGAAAGCGGAAGTGCACCTTCTTCTGCTCCTCAGGAAGCACGATGCGCTCGGCCTGCAGCTTTTCAAGCTTCTTGAGACGATCCTGTGCCTGACGGGCCTTCGTGGCTTTGTAGCGGAACTTCTCGACGAACTCCTCCAGGTGGGCGATCTCGCGGTCCTGCTCGGCCTTTGCCGCCCTGAGCTGCTCGATATGCTCCTCACGCTGGCGTATGTAGGCGGAGTAGTTGCCGACGTACGTTGTGAGCCGCCCGTGCTCGAGCGCGGCGACGTGGTTAACCATGCCGTCGAGGAAGGCGCGGTCGTGGCTCACGATGAGGATGGCGCCGTCGTAGCTCGTAAGGAAGCTCTCGAGCCACTTGACGCTGGCGAGGTCGAGGTGGTTTGTCGGCTCATCGAGCAGTATGAGGTCGGGGTGGCGCAGCAGCAGCTTCGAGAGCTGGATGCGCATCTGCCAGCCGCCGGAGAACTCGGCGACGTCGCGCGAGAGGTCGTCCATCGGAAAGCCGAGGCCCGTGAGGATCGTCTTGGCGCGCGTCTCAATCTCGTAGCCGCCAGCCGCCTCGAAGCGCTCGTGAACGCGGCCGTACTCCTCGAGCAGCTGCTCGTGATCGGCTTCGTTCGCCGGGTCGGACAGGGCGTGCTCCAGCTCAGAGACACGCTTCTCAAGCGCACGGATCTCCTTGGCGGACGAGAGCACCTCCTCGAGCACAGAGCGCCCCTTGATCTCGATGGCCTCCTGCTCGAGGTACCCGACGCTCACTCCCTTGGCAAAGTAGACGTTGCCCTCGTCGGGCGATTCCTTCCCCATGATGATCTTGAGCATCGTCGACTTGCCGGCACCGTTGGGGCCGACGAGGGCGTAGCGCTCGCGCGCGTTGATCTGAAACGACGCGTTCGAGAAGAGATCCTGCGCGCCGAACGACTTGGCGAGCCTATCTGCCTGAACGATCATGGGAGGCACACGCCCTTCATACGAAAAAGGCCGAAACGCTCGAGAGCGCCCCGGCCTATACTACGAAAACATGGTGGGCCCAGAGGGATTCGAACCCCCAACCCAGGGATTATGAGTCCCCTGCGCTAACCGTTGCGCCATGGGCCCGTGGGGCTGCCGACACGCGGCGAACGCGCACATGCCAGCCACCCGGACATGATACCGAAGGCCGGGCCCCTTCTGTCGCACGTATCGTACCTGCAAGAAAGACGCACGAGCCGTTATCCGTGCTCGCGGCGAGCGGCGTCGAAGCGTGCGACGGAGAACTCGGACCAGGGATACTCCGGCAGGTAGTCGTTGTGGTAGGAGTTCACCGCTATGGGGTCGCCCTCCAGGAATCGGTACGAGTCGCAGTCGAGCAGTCCCGGCGCGATGGCCAGGCTGTTCCACGACTTCACGAGCACGTCGCCCGCACCGGCCTCCTGCAGCGTCGTCCGCAGGTCGGAGACGATGTTCTGGTAGTAGCTCCGCTGTGACTTCGTGAAAGGCTCGTCCTCCCACAGGTAGGCGCACGCGTCGCGCAGCGTCAGGGCCCCGCCCCGGCGATCGACGAGCAGCGCGAGCAGTTCCTTCGCCTTCGATCGGCGAAACACGAGCGGCACGCCGCCCGCACTCACGGCAAACCCGCCGAACGTCTTGACCTCAAGCAGGGCGCCCGGCGCGGCGACGAGCCTTCCGTACACGAACGTCAGCTCGCGCGCCAGCTCCTCGCGGCGCACCGGCTTGAGCAAGTAGCCCGTCGCGTGCAGCGCGAACGCGTCGACCGCGTAGTTTTCGTAGCTCGTCGCAAATATGATGTGGACGTCGGGCCAGAGGTCTTTCAGGCGCTTTGCCAGCTCCAAGCCGTTCATGCCGGGCATTTCGATGTCGAGGAACGCGACGTCGACCTTGGTATCTTGCGCAAAAGCGAGCACATCGCGCGGAAGCGCAAACCCCTGAACCTCGCACCCGGGGTCAACCACCTCGAGCGTCCGCATGAGGTCCTGACGTGCCAGCTCCTCGTCGTCGACCACGATGACCGTCATGACGCGCGTCCCTCTCCCCCGTGTCTCATCGCACCCTCCGCACACGAAGGGACATCATGCGTAGGGCCCGAGCTGCTTTACGACACGCTCCATCAGCGCTGCATCGCCCGAACGAGGCAGGTCACCCAGGTCGTTGATGCAGCGATAGGCCCGCGGCGCCCGGGCGAACAGCTCGTCGAACTGGGCGATGTACCCACCGGCAAAAAACGCGCACTTCGCCGGGTCGAAGCGACGGTAGTCCTTCGTGAACGCAAGGGCGATAGCCCGGCATCCCCCGCCGCAGACGCGCCACCACGGACAGGCGCTGCACGGCGCCTCGTTGTGCGCGCGGATCTCGCTGACGGGCAGCATCACCGTGTCATAGTACTCCCCGCCGGACAACAGCTTGCGCAGGGGTGTCGTGTGGACGTTGCCGAAGCTCTTCCCCATGGCCGCGAACGTGCCCGACGTCTGGTTGCACGGGTAGATCTCGCCGTTGAACGACACCGCCACGTCGCCGCGGGCCCCCTTGCACGCCGGTATCTCATCGCGATATCTGCTGCAAGCTATCTGCGCAGGATGGAAGGCATACGTGCCCCGTCGCGGGTTCCAATAGGCGAACTGCCACACGTCGACGGCGATGGACAGGTCATCGGCGAGCAGCTGGGCTGTCAAGTCGCGCATCGCATCGTAGTACTCGATGATGCCGAGCGTTGCGTCGTCGCTGTTCTCGCGCCAGCGTGGCGTCTCCGTCGTGCGGATGATGCGCACCTCGTCGACGCCCATATCGTCGAGCAGGCGCACGGTATCGCGCATGGCGTCAAGGTTGCCGTGATGGACGTTCGTCTGGGAGCGAACCTTGAAGCCGCGCTCCTTGGCCAGACGCATCGCGGACAGCGCCTCGTCCTCAGCGCCGTCGACGCCGCGCAGCCAGTCGTGGTGGCCGATGCCGTCGAAGCTGACCTTTATCTCGGGGTCCTGACCGAGCGCGTGTATCTCGTCGAGCATCTCGGCCGTGAGCAGGCTGCCGTTCGTGTTTATCTCTCCCACGGTGATGCGACGCCGCGCACACTCGCGGATCAGGTCCATGAAGTGCGGGTGGAGCAGCGGCTCGCCACCGGTCAGCGTCAGCGACTGGATGCCGACGGCCTCGCACTCGTCGAGCAGCGCCAGACACTCATCCCACGTGAACTGGCCAAGCATGGGGCCGTTGTCCGCCGCCATGAAGCAGTGCCGGCAGCGGTAGTTGCAGCGGCCCGTGATGGCCCAGTTCAGGCTGTGGAACAGGCGGTTCTTGTACGAGCGCGGCGCGCACCACGAGTCCCACGTCTCCCCCCTGGCCGCCTCATGGACGATTCCCTGTGCAATCAGGGCATCGAGCTGCGGAGAGGGGTCGAGATCGTGCGTACCGTCGCAGCTCGACAGCAGCTCAAACATCTCGGGTTCGAGACGCTGGGGGACCGTATGACCCCAGACGTAGCACGACCACGGTATGCGCTCCCACGAGCGCAGGGCGATGCCCTTGTTCAGCACGCACTTCATGTGAGCCCCTCCCCCATGCGAGCCTTATGAGCAGCGATTACTTAAACCTTATATAGCTCATGGCAACAGAAGTACAACACGGCAGGCAGCTACCCCTGCGTTCGAACCGCATGACAGCACGTTCGGACCGCTTTCCGGCGCCGGCAGGTCGATGGGAGCCGCCCTCTCTGGGCAAGGTATTCGGCACGCGTCAAAACAGAAGGGGCGGCAGTGTCGGCTCAGCAAGGCGCAGCAGCTCGTACCCCACACCAGAGCGGCCATACAGCAGGCTCATATCAGGAATGTCGCGATAGCCACGCGGCAGTAGGCGCCAGCCTCGCGCCCGGCCGACGGCAAGCAACTCCGCAGCTCGGGCCCGGCACGATTCCACGCGACTGGCAAGGCCCGGCACTCCCCCGCCGGTCGCGGCGCCGCCTCCAATGCGCGCGACCTCTAGCAGGAATTCGACGGAGGCGGCATTCCCGCAGCAGAGGTGGTCGCGCTCCATCGCCTCGTGCGACAGGCAGGCCTCAACGGCGCGCGAGATGTCCTCGCCCAGGAAGGCAGTTGCCTCGGGATCGCCCAGAGAGGCTGGATCCGCCAGACGAGCGAGGCGATCACGGCAGAACAGCAGCGCCAACCCCTCACCGGGAGCACCGGAGCACAGACCGTGCATCGCGGAGCTGGGATGCGCCAAAACGCGGAAGTCCGGCCAGGTACCCAACTTCTCGGAGTACGTGCGATGCTCGAACGCCAGCGCGTCCAGGGCAGGACCCGCAAGCGTCGAGTCGCCCGTCAGATCGGAAGCTGCAAGAAGGGCCGCTGCGATGCCGATCATGCCGTGCGCCGCCCCGCCAGCGGGGCGCCCCTTGCCCAACGTGTCCCACAGCAGGGGTGCCTCGGCAGACGGGCCGTCCGCGGCCGTGGGATCGGGCAGCGCGCGCAGCTCGAGCAGGCGTGCCGACGCGCGCCGAGTGGCCTCGCGCGCCCCGCGCAGGGCGAGCTCCGCCTCCGGCGCGACGCGGGCGTCGCCGGCATCGCCAACCATAAACAGCGGGATACAGGCGTCGATGCCGAGGATGAGCCCCGCCAGGCCCGCGTAGGCGTCGGGCTGCTTCGCGCCCTCGATGTCGGCGCGATCCAGCAGGGCGAATATGCGCGCTGCCAGCTCCCGGGCGCGGCCGTCGCGCAGGCGGCGCTCCATGTGCGCCAGCGACACGAGCGCGCCTCCCAGCCCGTCGGTCACGCCGAAGGGGATGGCCGTCTCGGCGATGATGCGCGCCCGTCCCAAGCCCTCGAGCGTGAGCTCCAGCCGGTCGAGGCACAGCTCGGCCAGCTCTCGAGCCCGTCGGCGCACGTCGGCGGAGACGCCCCGGGCGCCAACCAGCGCGGCGAACAGCACGCCGTAGCCACCCGTGCCCTGCGCCAGGCCCGGCCGCGCGATCGCAAGCGCCTCCAGCTCGCCGTTGCGCGCGATCCAGCCCCGCGTTCCGCTGGGACCCGTGAGCAGGCGCGCCTCGATGTCCTCGAACAGCGTGACAGCCTCGGCCAGCGCTTCCCCAGCTTCCAGCGCGCACGGCGCATCAGCAGACGTGGAAGGCGCACCCTCGCTCTCGGGCACGTGCACGAGCGCCATACGCAGCGACTCGCGCAGGATGCCTGCCTCGAAGTCTCGCTCCGCCTCGCTCAGCCGGTCGATGCGCTCGAGCGCAGCTTCGACAGCGCTGCGCTCGAAGAAATCCGGCATGACAACGCCGCCTTCGCTCGCGTCATCCCCGCATAGGTCGAGTCCGTCGGCGCGGGTGCAGAAGTACGGCACATCGCCGCGCATCATGCACTTCTCTTCGAAGCGCGCAATGGGCAGCATGTGCCGAGCCCCATGGCGCACGAAGAACTCCTCGACGCGTGCGGCAATGCCCTCCTGCTCCTCGCGCGACGTCAGGGCCCGCCGTCCTTGCATCCGGGTGAGCACCTGGGCGTAGAAGTTCGTGTTGCGCACGAGTCGCCGGATCGTCGTGCCGGAGAAGTCTTGCACGGCAGCGCGGAGCCCGTCGCGCGCTGCACGACAGCGATCGTAGCCCTCGGAAAATCCCTTGATGAGCACGTCTTCGTATCCCAGCACGCTCACGCGCCGGCCGTCGAGCTCGGGAAGGCATGTCTGTCCCTCGCCGTCAGCAAGCATCACGCTGAACTCCACGCCTCCTGCCGAGCTGGGCAGAAGGCAACTCGGAATGAGCGACAGGTTGAGATCCCTCAGGAAGTCGTCCTCGGCTGAGCCGGACGCATCGGGCGACACCGTCTCGTCGTTGAACACGCGAGGCACGGGCGACAGAATCGTCTCGAGGTCGACGAGGGCCGGGCGTGCCCCACAGGCGAGCCAGTTGTCAACGTGCAGGTCCGCCGAGCCGAGCGCCTGCAAGAGCGCAAACGAACGGCCGAGTCGAAGGAAGTACGCGCGCACGTCAGCCTCACTCGAGGCAGGGGCGCACTTGACGAACTCGCACCAGCCGTAGCCGCCACGCGCCAGGGTGCGCGGCACGACGAGGTCATCGGTGAGCACGCGCGACGCGAGGCTGGCAAACAGCACGTCCGGCATGCAGTCGTGCGGCTTATAGAAGCACCGACGCCCGTCCCGGAACGTCAGCACGAGCGCCACGTGCCCGTGGCGGTGCGCGTCAGCACCATCTGAGGAGACGGCCGTGACAGGCCCGGGGTCGACACCGCCGAACAGGGCTTCGACGATCGCCACCCTGTCGCACGCGAGCCGCCCCGCCAGTTCCAGCGCCATGTCGACGAACTGCGCGACCAGCCGGTCGAGCAGCGGGGCGAGCAAAGGCACGCGCGCGAGAGGCCCGTCCTCGGCGCCCACCTCGAGGTCTGAGAGCAGCTCCTGGGCCACCCGGGAACGCTGCTCGGATGTCGCGAGTCGCACGTCGTAGACAAGCAGGCCACCAAGCGCGCGTAGGCGCTCGTCGATCTCCGCTCCAAGTGCGGGGGTCGCGGCAGAAATGAGGCGGCGGAACAGCACGAACAGGAGCAGCCTACGACCGGATGGGGCGAATTGGCTCGTCAGGACCCGCGTGGCGTCGCGCCGGGCCAGCTCACGCTCCGCAGACTGCGTCCACCTCAGCAGGTAGCGCGTCCATGCCTGGCCAGCCGGGATCGTCAGATGCTCCTCAAGCAGGTCAAACGTCCCTTTGACATCCATCGCCCGTCTCCTCCGCCGCTCTCCCGCGCGCCCCTAGCCCGAGAAGCGAACGCCGTTTTCCGGAACCCCCTTGTCATACACCTCGCGCGTCACCGCCAGTCCCTTGCAGATCAGCGTCGACGCGAGCAGGGAGACAAGCGATTCGCCAACGCTGCACCCGCCGGCGACGGCATCGAGCTCTGCGTCGGACATCTCGCCCTGCTCGGAGCGCTTCTCCGCAAGGAAGGCAGCGACCTGCTCGGGCGTCGCCTCGCAGCCGCGCTGAGCCAGAAAGGACGCGAGCCCCTCCTCCGTAGCGCTTGCCTCGACAAACGCCGCGCGCTGCGCCTCGTTTGCCACCACGCTCTCGTATACCTCGTCAAGCATCGCCATGTTCGGGCACTCCCCCCTCAGAGTCTCGTCCTGCTATGCACGCCGCCTGCGCCGAGAGGCGAGCGCCGCACCGGCACCGGCGAGGCTCGCCGCCCCGGCAACGCCCAGCGCGACAGCCGACGCCCCGGGCGTCTCGTCGCTAGTCCGCGGCAGCTCGTCGCCCTTCGAAGGCGTCGTCGTGGAGCCCGAGCCGCCTGTCGGCTTCTGGTCGTCGCCGCCCGTCCCCGGCGTCGGGTCGGGATCAGGCGTCGGGTCGGGATCCGGGTCGGGCGTTGGATCAGGATCAGGATCGGGATCAGGCGTCGGGTCGGGATCAGGATCGGGATCCGGATCGACCGTCTCCTCACGGGGCATCGTGAGACCCTTGACGCTCACGCCCGTCACGCAGAAGCTGTCGCCTGAGCCCAGCGCCACGTCGCGCCCGTAGCCGACCGGGTTTCTCCACGTCGCGCCGTCGGAGGACACGTAGCACAGCTCAGGCTCCTCATCGTCGTCGACGGTCATGTACGTCGGCATGGCAGCGCCAAGCTCGGGGTCGGGGTTGAACGCCTCGACGGCAACCGGGTAGGGGTAGCCCGCATTCTGCACCTGTACGACGATGGAGAACTTGTCGCCCGCAGACAGGTCGATCGGGGTGTCCAGCCAGACCGTGTGGTGGCCCGGCGACGCCTCATAGCCGGACTGAGATGAGACGAGGGTGCCGGACGTAGGGTCGGTAGGGTCAGTCAGATCGCGGTAGACGGAGATGTCGTAGCTCGCCGAGTAGCCCGTCGTCGCGAACATGACGCGGTCGAGCGTCTCAGCGCGGTCACTCGTGTAGGCAGCAGCCATGTACGCGCCGGTGCTGCCGTCGACGCTGATGGAGTTCTCCCAGCCCACGACGTCGGTCTGGTACGTCTTCTCGCCCGCGCGCGCCAGCTCACCCATCAGCACGCTCTCCGGCACCATCTGGTCCTCGTAGGAGACCCAGAAGTAGCCTTCCTCGCCCTGGTCAGGGCCCCACGAATTCTTGATGAGCCACGCGCCGTCGGCCTGCGGGCGCAGTGCCTCGTTGAAGTTCTCGCGCGGGTAGTCGTCATCCCAGCCCACGATGACGACCTGGTGGTTGAAGGCGTAGCCCGCGTTTGCCGGCGCGTAGAAGCAGTTGTGCTCTGCGTTGAAGTTGTCGAGCTGGTCGGCGCACATCGAGGCCGTGACGGGGCCGACGTTGCGCACGAGGTCCTGGACGACGGCGATCTTGGAGGAAGCGTCGGGCTCCTCCCAGTAGGGCACGAGCGAGTAGAGTGGGATCGTGCCCGTCAGGCGCACGTCGCTCGCGTAGCGCAGCGACTCGTCGAAGTCGGGGTCGCCCCAGTCGTTGACGCCGTACTCCACGACGGCCGCCCCCTTGCCCGCGGCCAGGCTGCCGGCGAGCACGAGCGGCGAGCCGTTGCCACTGTAAGGCGTGGGCGTGGCGTAGGGGTTGCCGTTGCTCGCGTGCTCCCACTCGGCGTCGCCCGTCGTCATGAAGTAAGCGCCCTGGAACGGCGAGAGCTCCAGCGAGACGCCCGTCGTGCGCAGCACGGAGGACTCGAGCGACGCCATGGCCGCAAACGCCCAGCACATGTCGTAGCCGTACTGGTTGCGCACCGGCGTGAGCAGGCCCTCGTCGAGCAAGCTGAAGCGCGTACCCGTGCGTGGCTGTTCGACAGCGTCGACCTGGGCGGAGTCAGCAGGCCCGGCCGCGTCAGTTGGGGCAACGGGAGTCTCCGACGTCGCGCCGTCCGCCGCGGTGGAGCCGTCGGGGGTAGTCGGGGCGTCTTCCGCAGGGACGTCAGGCTCGATTGGGACGTCGGGCTCAGCGGGGACGTCAGGCTCGCCCGCGTCACCGGAAGCATCCTGCGAGCCATCATCCGGCGCAGGGTCGACAGGGGGCTCCGGCTCAGTGGGACCAGCGGGATCAACAGGGTCGCTGACATCCGGATCTTCGCCATCAGGCGACGCACCGTCCTCGGGCACGGCCTCGTCGGGAGCGTCGCTCGCCTCGTCCTCATCCGTGGGCGTCAGGCCAGTGTCCACTTCCGCCGGCAGAGGCGCATCCCCCTGCTGCGTGCCCTCTGCAGCGAGGGCGACGCCCGCGCGGGCCGGGCCCGTCGGCGCAGGCGAGCCAGACGCGACAAAGACCAGCGAGCCGCCCGCCAGGACGGCGGACAGCGCAAGCCCGGCAACGGCGGCGCGGCGGCCCCTGCCCCGCAGCAGCGCGCATCGTCCCACCCGCGTGCCCGTCTCCACGTCGATCCCCATGCTCCATGCCCTCCTCATATAGGCTTCAGCTCCGCGTCGATCATATGTGCCCTCGCATCGCGCGCTGGCATGCAACGCCCCAAACGGCATGCGGCGTGCGCTCTGCGGCAAGCTCGACACCACAACGGTGCACGCCCCGGTATGCGATAGAACCAACGTTAGCCGCGCGACGCCAACAAAAGGACAACACGCGCGGGGTCGCGTCGCGCCTCAGCGGCCCGTACCGCGCAGCAGGCGCATGCGCTCGCGCAGCCAGGCAGAGAACTCCCCGATGCGCTCGGCCGCGGCGTCGGGGTCGCTCGCACACAGCTCGCGCACCTCGTCGAGCTGTCTGTAGATATCGTCGGGCTGAATGCGGTTCGCGATGAGTGCCAACCGCTCGGAGGCTATGGCGCGCTCGCGCCGCGCCATCTCGACGTCGCGCCGCGTCTGGATGAACATGAGCATCGCGACGAGTGACACGAGCACGCCCAGGTTCACGAGGGCGAGGCCGAAGTTCGCCAGCTGCACGACCTCTGCCAGCGCCGGCACGAGCACGTAGCTCGCCAGGGTCCACGCCTCGGAGCGGCGCAGTGCCCGCCGGTTCAAGACGATGACGAAAAAGCTGTACGCGTAGAGCGCCACGACGAACACCTGCGCAAGCCAGAACAGCTCGCCACGATAGAACCGCGTGTCGGAGGCGACGCCAAAGAACATGTGGTTGTGCAGGGAGACGGCGCAGCCCACGAAGTACACGGCGGCCACGGCGCGCATGAGCCGCACGGCGGGAAAGCGCCCCTGCCCAGAGACGACCCCGCGCGCGGCGGGGCCGTCGCCCGTCCCGGCCCGCTCCTCGATACGCTCGGCGAGAAACGCCCGCACGTAGCGCGCAAAGAACAGGAACAGAAACGCGACGGCCCCGTTGAAGACGAAGTTGCCGACGAGCACGAGCGCGGCCTGGCCCTCGCTCAGCGGCAGGGGGAACACCCATGAGACAAGGTCGGCCAGCGCCATGGCGGCGTTCGTGACGCACAGCGCGGCAAACGTGTGCGTCGTGGCCCGGTTGCGCCGGCGCGTGAAGTGCGGGTAGAGCGCGAGCACAAGGCTCACGAGCGCGACGCTCGCGTCTATGCCCACGTTGAACTGGTCGGGATCAAACCCCACGTCACGCCTCCCTGCGGCCGTGCCACAGCTACTCGGCGGCCACGATCTCGCTGCTCACGAACATGCTCTGAGACGTGCCGTCCTTGAAGAAGAACTCGATGTCGCAGATGAGCGTTCCCTCCTTGGCCGGCGTGAACGTCACCGTGCCCGTCTTCGTCAGCTCACCGGTAGACGCCGTGCCCATCTCCGGGTCGCGCACCGCTACGGTCACCCGTTCCACGGTGTCGTCAAGCACGATCTCCCGCGTCCAGCTCTCGCCCACCTTTGGCCTGTGGAGTCCGCTCATGCTCCTTTCACCCAAGCCGTAACCGAGGACATTCATCTCCCACGTCGTGCCGGGAAACTCCGCGTCGGCGCAGACGAACGCGCCCGAAGGCACCTCGACCGTGTACGACTCACCCGGCTTGATAGTATCCCAGTCGGCGAACTCGAAATAGAAGTACGAGGCCGTTCGCAGGTTCGCTGAGCCAATCCACTGCTCGTTTGCCTCACCGTGCACAATCTGCGTCGGGTCACCCACGTCGAAGCTCGTCACGACCTCGCCCGACGAGTCCTTCAGCGTGATGATGCCTTGTCCAGCCTCCACATCGTCGCGCGCGAACGTCAGCGACAGCGAGGCCATGCCAGCTGGGATAGAACCAACCGGGTCGACGAAGAACAGGCCCATGTCGCCCTCGGGGGCCACGTAGTCGATGATGTAGCTTGCGTCGACCCAGGGCTGCCAGGTGAAGTACGGCGAGACATAGAAGTCGTACCCACCGTTTGAGAAGTCGAGCGCACCGCCATCGAATGCAACGAAGTGTACCTTGGCACCGACGATGTTGTCGCTGATAGAAGTGGCCACGCTGTTCAAGACGCTGAACACAAAGTCCTTGGCGTCAAAGACATGGTAGGCGTCCTTCTGTTGCTCGGGTGGCGCGCCGAAGATGGCGCTATTTTCAGAGAGCGTCACCGTGACGTCGTTGCCCGCGACGGCGATGTCGGCGACCGCGATGTCCCAGCCCGTTTCGGCCTCAAGCGCAGCGACGATGCCCTCGGGCGTGCACTCGGCGTCGGGAACCTCGACGTAGGCGAGCTCTCCGCTCTCGGCCGTTTGGCCTCCGATGGCAAGCGTCACGCCGTACTCGACGGCGTCAGTCGCCTGTGACGACGCCGGCTTGTCGGAGGCGGACGAGGCGGGCACGCCAGCCGCCAGGGCGAGCGAACCGCCGGCGCCCAAGGTCAGGGCGAGGGCGGCGCCAACGAGGGCGGCGCGGGTGCGCAGCGTAATGGTGGCGGAGGCGTTCATGGGATCCCCTTTCGTCGTCTTCCCCCTAGCGTATGAGCCCGACTACCAGAGCCCCGGGCGTGCCCCTTGCAGGCCCGGGGCGCACGTCCTACCAGACGCTCAGTCGCTTTTCGGGCGCAAGCCACATGCCATCGCCCCCGACGACGCCGAACGTCTCGTAGAACTCCTCGAACTGCTGCACCGTCACGTTCGTGCGCAGGTATCCCGGCGCGTGCACGTCGCTCTGCAGCACGTAGGCGCTCGTCCCCTCGCTCTGCTGGCAGCGCCACACCCGCGCGTAGCTCTCGAAGAACTCCTCGTAGTCGAAGCCCTCGATGCCCCGGGCAATCTGCAGCATGCACGACATGCCGCCCAGGTCGGCCACGGTCTCGCCCACGGTCTTCCTCGGCTGGATGTACTGGCCGGGCAGCACCTCGATAGCGGTGTAGTACGCGTCGACGGCCTGCGTGCGCTCCTCGAACGTCGCGCGGTCCTCGTCGGTCCACCAGTTGGCGACGTTGCCGTCGGCGTCGTACTGGCTGCCGCTGCTGTCGAAGCCGTGCGTGATCTCGTGGCCGATGATCGTGCCGATGGCGCCCATCTGCGAGGCGCGCGAGCCCGCCGGGTCGAAGAAGTCGCCGCCCAGGATACCGGCCGGCACGTTGATGGAGTTGTCGGCCAGGTAGTTGTTCGCGTTGACGTCCTGCGGGTTGATGACCCACACGTTGGCGTCGATCGGCGTGACGGCGAGGCGCACCTTCTCCGCCAGGCCGCGCTTCGTCAGCGCGATCGTGTCGGCGTAGATGCCGCCCTCCTCGGGGAAGTCGAACTCGTCGTAGCCGTAGAGCGACCAGTCGTCCGGCGCGCCGACGCGCACCTTGAGCGCGTCAAGCTTCTCGATAGCCCGCGCCCGCGTCTGCTCGCCCAGCCACTCGTTGGTCTGCAGGCGCTCGCGGAACACGGCGACGGCCTCGTCGATGATGTCGGTGACGGCCGCCTTCGTCTCATCCGACACGTAGGCCTCGGCGTACATCTTGCCCATGGCCATGCCCAGCGCCGTGCTAACGTAGGTGAAGCCCAGCAGCTCGACGGGGAAGGCGCTCGCCTGCGTCCCCGTGACCGTCGCCTGGTAGGCCATGACGTCGTCGTAGGCCTGCTGGTCGAGCAGCAGGCTCGTGCCCTGGACGGTCTGCAGCGTCAGCAGCGCCTTGAAGCCCTCGACGTTGTCCTGCGTGTATATCTCGTTCAGGCGCTCGAGCCACGTCGGCTCGTAGACGATGACGCAATCGACGCCGGCGTCGACGTACTCCTGGATCATGCCGACGATGGGGAAGTCGGGCGAGGCCGCGCGCAGCTCGTCGATCGTGTAGGGGTTGTAGATGTAGTCGCGCAGGCTCGACAGCGCGTAGGCCTCCTCGTCGCTCATACAGCCCGCGGCGATCTGCGTCTCGATGTCGAACAGGCCGGCGACGATCGCGTCGATGTCCTGCTCGGCGTAGCCGACGCGCCCCAGGCTGGCATGCAGCAGCGTCTCGATGGCCCCGCGCGTCAGCTCGCTCATCTCGGTGGGCTCCTCGTAGGCGCCCGCGTCGGAGAGCGTGAGCGAGTGGCAGTTCAGGTAGACGGCGTTGCGCGTACTGTCCTTGGCATCGGGCTGCACGACGACGGACAGCGGACCCGCGGCGATGTGGTCGGCCCCGGCAAGTAGGTAGGCCGTCAGGTCGTCGAGCGTCTCGATGGCGCGAATCTCCTCGAGGCTGGCCGCGAGCGGTTCGACGCCCAGCGCGTTGCGCGCGTCCATGTCGAGGAAGTCGGCGTAGAGCCGGCGCACGAGTTGGGCCTCGTGGCCCGTCTGGCCCTCTTCGTCGAGGATGAGGTCGACGATCTGGGCCGTCACCTCGTCGGAGCGCTGTGTGAACGTCGAGACCTGCACCGAGGCGGACAGGTCGACGGAGCCCACCCACTCGCGCAGCAGGCTGGCGTTAAAGTCGTCGCGCAGGTCGATGTCGGCGTCGGAGCTCACCGCGCCGTAGATGTCGGAGTTCACCCAGTCGGCCCCGGGCACGTCAGAGGCCTCGTCGGCCCATGCGGGAAGCGAGAACGAGCCGGCAAGGCCCGTCCCGGCGAACAGGGCGGCAAGCAGCCGAGCAAAGCGCCGACGCGTGAGTGCCGGGGGAACGGGCGAAGAGATCGTACCGGAAGTGCCGGTCATAGAGCTGGCAGAGAGTTTGGCCATGGGGTCTCCTTCTTCGTGCTGTTCGGGCCGCGCGAACCGCGTGCCAGGCCGAAGCTGGCCATCCGAGGTGGCGCTTATGCGAGAACCATATGCCTCTCATGCCAACAAATGTGCAACAGAGCCGCTCAGCACCGCAGCGCGACCGCCGACGTGCGCCCCGGCGCAGCACGCGCTTTGCTGCCAGGCGCCGGAGCTCACGGCTCGTCGGAGCACCACGGGCAGTCGGGATGTGTCGGCGTCGCGCCGTACCACTGGCCGCATATCGGGCAGCGGCGAACGCCCGTCACCCCGACGGCGCGCCCTGACGGATGGTCCGGTCCTCCCGAACCCGCGCCCGACGCGGCAAGGTCGTCGTCTTTTAGCGCACCGGCGCTCCGGCACGCGTCGGCAGAACGTGCCGCAGGACCACGCCCGTCCCTGCCACGCTGTGTCCTTCCCCTCGTGTCAGACCGATCAAAGAGCCACAGTCCCATGGCGCCCTCCTTCCCGTCATGCCTCTTGCCCGCCACACCGCGCGGCAAGCCCTTGGCCTAGCGCGCCGGGGAGCCGTCCTCGACGGGTATCGCGATCGAGACGCACGTACCCCTGCCCGGGACGCTGTTGACGTCGAGCGTGCCGCCGCACATGCGGCGCAGGCGCAGGCGCGCGGCGGCGACTCCCACGTGCTCGTCGTCCAAGCCCTTGAGCGTCTTCACATCGAAACCGACGCCGTCGTCCTCGATGGTGACGCGGTGCATGCCGTCATCCAGGCACGTCGAGATGCGCAGCGTACCGCCGTCGGGGCGCTTGCTGATGCCGTGACGCACCGCGTTCTCGGCGAGCGTCTGGATCGTGAGCGCCGGCAGCTCGAACGCCGTATCGCGCACGTCATACTCCACGTTCAGGCGATCGCCCAGGCGCAGGTGTTCGAGCTCGAGGTACTTTTCGGTGTGGCGGAGCTCGTCGCGCAACGGAATGGGAAGGCGCTGCTCGAGAGAGGACATGTTTCCGCGCAGGTAGGCGGAGAAGTCTCCGAGCGTGTCCGCCGCCCGCTTCGGGTCGCTACGGCACAGGCCCCGGATGGCGGTGAGCGTGTTGTAGAGGAAATGCGGCTGGATCTGGCTGAGCACGGCGTCGGCGCGGGCGCGGGCCACCCTGGCCTCGCTCTCGGCAAGCTCCGCCTCGCGGCGGGAGCGCAGATCCATGAACACGAGCAGCAGAGCGCAGGCGCACACAACGCCGAGGAGCTCGTGGAACGGGAGCCTCGCGACGCACGCGATGCCATAGGCCATCATGGCGAGGCCCAGGATGGCGCTCGTGTGCCAGCTGCGCGTCTGGCGAAACCTCAGCAGCAAATAGGCAACGAGCACGCAGAGCAGCGCCACCAGCAGCACGCAGAGCGCGACGACGAGGGCCGTCCCCATCGCACCGCCCGTCGCGGCGGCGCCCGTCAGCTCCATGCTGACGTCGAGCAGGGACAGGGCCCCCAGCAAGAACGCCATAGCAGCAAAGAACAGGTTGAGCAGGTCGCGCACGCGCGGATCGACGACCATGCGCAGCGCAAGCGCAAGCGACAGGGTTGTCGTGCACAGAGAGCACGCCATCCCCATCGAGTCCACCGTCGCCCTCCTGTCCCATATCCCACCGCAGCAGTATGACCATGTCAACATCTTAGGACACGATGAACAACGCGAGAGCAACAGCATCAACTTTGCGTTGAGGAGCCGCGCTGGGCAGCGGGGGCCCTAGACGCGCGGCGCGTTCCAGAGCATGTCGGGGCCGATGTCGGCGATGGAGCGCGCACCACACATCTCCATGACGTCAGCGAGCTCGCCGCGCATCTTGTGCAGCAGGAAGCTGATGCCCGCCTCGCCGGCGCCATAGGCCGCCACGACAAACGGGCGGCACACGAGCACGCCGTCGGCGCCGAGCGCCAGCGCGCGGAACACGTCGAGGCCCGTGCGGATGCCGCCGTCCACGAGCACGCGGCAGGCGCCGTCGACGGCGCGCACGATGGACGGCAGCACCTCCGCCGTGGCGGGGCAGCCGTCGAGCACACGCCCGCCGTGGTTGGACACGACGATGGCGTCCGCGCCCGCCTCACACGCCCTCTCGGCGCTGCGGGGTGTCATGACGCCCTTGACGATGAACGGCGCGTGGGCCATGGCGGCGATGGCGCGCAGCTCCTCGACCGACTTCGGGCCGGCGGGAGGCTGCTGGCCCTTGAGGAAGGGCAAGCCGGCGGCGTCGACGTCCATGGCGATGGCGAAGGCCCCGCTCGCGTTGGCAAGCTCCATCTTCGCGGCGATCTTCTCGAGGCTCCAAGGCTTGATCGTCGGGACGCCCACGCCTCCGACCTCGCCGATGGCCATGCACGACTGCCCCATGAGCTCGTCTGGCACGCCGTCGCCCGTGAACGCCGCCACGCCAAAGTCGCGCGCGGCGCGCAGCGACATGCGGTTGTAGCCGAGCGTGTCGAGGGCGGGGCCGTAGTGGCGGTTCACGTCACCGACGGGGCCGATGAACAGCGGCATGGTCAGGTCGAGGCCGAACAGCTCGGAGTTCGTGTCGATCACCCCTGCCGGGCGCAGGGCGTCGAGGTTGACGCGCAGCTCGGACCAGGCGGCGTAGTTGCGGATGGCGACGTCGCCGACGCCCTTTGCGCCCGGGCCGGGCACGGCGTTCTTGCATGCGCGCCCGTCGCACGTCGGGCATGCCTTGCAGAACGAGCCGATGTGGGGCCGCGCCGCGGCGACGACCTCGGCCCATGACGTCGGCTCGTGCCCCAGCGCGCCGTAGCGCTCGCCCAGCGACTGTCCCGCGCCCTCGTTGGCTTCACCCATGTCAGCGCTCCCCTCTCGTCCGGTCGGCACGCGCCGACCCCTCATATGCGCGCGGGGCGCCGAGAGTCAGACCGCTCTGACCACCGGCGCCCCGCCATGCTAGCGCGTCTCTTGCGGGCAACCCGCTCTGCTATCGGCGGCCAGCACGCACGAGCTGCGCGAGCTGCGCCACGACGTCGTCGACGCTCACGACGCTGCGCTCGCCCGTCTCGCGCACCTTGAGCTCGACGTTGCCCTCGGCCGCGCTCTTCTTGCCGATGACGACCTGGAACGGGAAGCCCATGAGGTCGTTGTCGGCGAACTTGACGCCGGGACGCTCGGCGCGGTCGTCGAGCACGACCTCGACGCCAGCCGCGGCCAGCTCGCCGGCGATGCGCTCGGCCAGCGGCTCGAGGACGTCGTCGCCCACAGACAGCGGGATGACGGCCACCTCGTAGGGAGCGACCGACACGGGCCAGCTGATGCCGTGCTCGTCGAAGTGCTGCTCGACGATGGCGGCGAGGCTGCGGCTCACGCCCACGCCGTAGCAGCCCATGAGCAGGGGTTGCTCGTTGCCGTCGACGTCGGCGAACGTCGCGCCCATGGCCTGCGAGTACTTCGTTCCGAGCTGGAACGTCTGGCCGCACTCGATGCCGCGCGCGCCGTGCAGGTGCTTGCCACACGTCGGGCACAGGTCGCCCTCGCGCACGGAGATGAGGTCAGCGAACTCGGGCTCGTCGAAGTCGACGCCCATCTGCGCGCCGACGAAGTGGTAGCCCTCGTCGTTTGCGCCGCAGATCCAGCTCTTCTGGGCGCGCAGCGAGGCGTCGGCGAGCACGCCCACGCCCTGCGGCAGGCCCTTGGGGCCGATGAAGCCCTTGACGAGGCCGGCCGCGACCAGCTCCTCGTCCGTCGCCAAGTGCCACGCGCCAAAGCGGTGGTCGAGCTTGACCTCGTTGACCTCGTGGTCGCCCGGGACGAACAGCACCCACGTCTTGCCGTCGCCGTCAACGACGACGAACGCCTTCTCGCAGGCGGAGGGGTCAGCCTTGAGGAACGCCGCGACGTCGGCGATCGTAGAGCAGCCCGGCGTCGAGACCTTCTCGCAGCTCGTGGCGTCGCAGCTCGCGAGCACGGGCGCGGCCTCGGCCACCTCGACGTCCGCGGAGTAGCCGCAGTCGCAGTACACGAGCTCAGCCTCGCCCGAGGGGGCCAGCGCCATGAACTCCGTCGTCACCTTGCCGCCGATCTGGCCGGAGTCGGCCTCGACGGCACGATAGTCGATGCCGCAGCGCTCGCAGATGCGGCCGTACGCGCCGTTCATGTCCTCGTACGTCTTCTGCAGGCTGTCGTGGTCGGCGTGGAACGAGTACGCGTCCTTCATGATGAACTCGCGACCGCGAAGCAGGCCGAAGCGCGGGCGCATCTCGTCGCGGAACTTCGTCTGGATCTGGTAGAGCGTCACGGGCAGCTGCTTGTAGCTGCGCAGCTCGTTGCGCACGAGCGACGTGAACGTCTCCTCGTGCGTCGGGCCGAGGCAGAATTCGCGCTCGTGGCGGTCGGAGATGCGCATGAGCTCGGGGCCGTAGTCGTCCCAGCGGCCGCTCTCATGCCACAGCTCGGCCGGCGTCAGGATGGGAAGCAGGCACTCCTGGGAGCCAATGCCGTCCATCTCCTCGCGCACGATGTTCTCGATCTTGTGTAGGCTGCGCCAGGCCAGCGGCAGGTAGCTATAGATGCCCGAGGCCGTCTTGCGGATGAAGCCGGCGCGCAGCAGAAGGCGGTGGCTCGCGATGTCGGCCTCCTGTGGGTCCTCGCGCAGCGTCGGCGCGTAGAGGGCGGACATCCTCATGTACGAGTCACTCATGGTGGAACGCTCCAATCGGCTGAGCTTTGGTGGTGAAGGCCGCGCGCGCGATATGGCCTGCGCGCGGCCGGCCTATTCTAGCGGGTGGGAGCCTCCGTGGGGCCCTCGTGCCCGAAGCGCGATTCAATCTCCCGGAACAGCGCGTCGACGATGCCGTCGGCCGGCGCGCGCGCAACGATCTTGCCCTGGGCGAACAGGGCGCCGCCGCCCCTGCCGCACGCCACGCCGATATCGGCGTCGCGCGCCTCACCCGGACCGTTGACCTCACAGCCCATGACGGCGACGGAGATGGGCAGGCGCACGTCGGCCAGGCGGCGCTCCACCTCGCGCGCGATGGGGATCATGTCCACCTGGCAGCGCGCGCACGTGGGGCAGCTCACGAGCTCGGGCGTGCGGCGGCGCAGCCCCAGGGCAGACAGAATGCCCCAGGCGACGGGCATCTCCTCGACTGGGTCGGCCGTCAGCGAGACGCGCATCGTGTCGCCGATGCCCTCGTGCAGCAGGATGCCCAGGCCAGCCGCGCTCTTGATCGTCCCCTGCAGCGGCGTGCCCGCCTCGGTGACGCCAAGGTGCAGCGGCACGTCCGGCAGCGCCTGCGACAGCCGGCGATACGTCTCGACCGTCACGTTGACGTCGTGGGCCTTGGCCGACAGCACGACGTCGGAAAAGCCCCGCTCCTCGAAGTGCGCGACGAAGCCCCGCACGCTCTCGACCATCTTGTCCGGCAGGCTCAGGTCGTCGCGCTCGTCGAGCGCGCGGTCGATGGAACCGGCGTTGACGCCGATGCGGATAGGGATGCCCGCCTCTCCCGCTGCGTCGATGACGGCGTCCACGCGGTCCCACGAGCCGATGTTGCCGGGGTTGATGCGCAGCGCCGCAGCCCCGAGCCGAGCGGCCTCAATGGCGAGTCGGTGGTCGAAGTGGATGTCCGCCACGACGGGCACCGGGCTCTCGGCGCACAGCCGCTCGAAGCCCGGCAGGGCCGAGGCGCGCGGGATGGCGGCGCGCACGATCTCGCAGCCAGCGTCGACGAGGGCACGCGTCTGCGCGAGGCAGGCATCGGGGTCGTCCGTCGGCGCCGTCAGCATCGACTGCACGCGCACGGGGGCGCCGCCGCCCAGCGTGACGCCGCCAACGCTCACCTGTCGCGTGCGCTGCCGGGGCAGCAGTCCTGCTTCGTCGCTGAGTCCCATGCTAGAAGCCCCCTCCCACGAGGCGTGCCGTGTCGTTGAACAGCAGGACGAAGAACAGCATCGTGAACGCTGCCATCGTCGCCATGGATATGATGCCCTGCACGCGCAGTGATATGGGCCGCCCGATGATCTTCTGGACGATCTCGATGGCGAACTTGCCGCCGTCCATCGGGGGCAGCGGCAGCAGGTTCATCCACCCGAGAGAAAGGCTGAGCGCGGCGACGAGCGTCAGAACGGCCCAACCGCCCTGCTGCGCGGCCTGGCCCATGACGGACACGACGCCGACGATGCCCGAGACCTCGCCCATCGTCTGGGCGCTCGTCTGCGGCATGAACAGCGACAGCAGGGCCGCGCCCGTCTGGCCCGCGTAGGACAGGGCCCCGCGCAGCGCGTCGACAGGGCCGAGGCGCACCTGATCGTAGCCGTAGTACACGCCAAGCTGTTCGTCGGCCCCCAGGCTGATCGTCGCGCTCTGCACGTCTTGACTGTCGCGGTGGCGATACTGCAGCTCAACGTCGCCTGCGCCGCGGGCCTGCTCCAAGGCGTTCGAGAGCGCCGTGTAGTCGGTCGTCGTGTCCACGCCGTCCACAGACGTGATGACGTCGCCCTCGACCATGCCCGCCTGCTCGGCGACGGAGTCCGGCTTGACCTGCACGATGTTGGGCGAGATGACGTCGACGCCGCGGAACAGGAAAAACGCCGTGACAAGCAGGATGGCGGTCAGCAGGTTGGCGGCGATGCCCGCAAGCAACACGAACGAGCGCGCCGCAAAGCCCTTGCCCGCATAGGTGCGGCCCACCTCGAGCCGCAGGAACTCGTCGGGCCCCTGCTTGGGGAAGAACGGCTTGCCAGCCTGCGTCCCGCCCGGAAGCGAGAAGTCGTGGTGGCGGTCATAGATCGTGAGTCCCAGCGCGTCGCGCCTCGGCGTGCGCCAGGCATACGTCGGCGTGCCCGCAGATGCCGGGGTGCCGTCTTCGCCCAGTGGCTCGATGCTGCCGATCTCGGCCAGCTCGCCGAGCAGGTCGGCCGCTTCGTCGTCGGGACACGACAGCACGAGGGAGAGCTCTGACGCCTCGAGCCTGCCGCGGGCGTTCACGAGCGCGAGCGCCAGCGCGTGGCGGTCATCGGGGCGCCAGGCCATGCCCGAGATGCGCGTATATCCGCCCAGCAGGGCGAGCGTCGCGCCGTAGCGAATGCCCGAGCGCGGGCTCTGCCGATAGACGCGCGGGCCAAACGGCATGCCGATAGCAAGCTCGGTCACGCGCATGCCGACGGCGCGCGCCGCAAGAGCGTGGGCCGCCTCGTGGATGAGAACGATGGCCGTGAGCGCCACGAGGCACAGCACAATGCCCATGAGTGCTTCCAAGCGAGGAACCTCCTACCGCGTACGGGCTTTCACCAGCTCTTCTGCCCGCACGCGTGCTTCGGCATCCACGGACTCCAGCTGCTCCAGAGACTCCACAGAGTCAGGTGCGCACGCCTCGAGCACGCCGCCGACGACTGCCTCGATGTCGAGGTAGCCGATGCGTCCGGCAAGAAACGCCGCGACGGCGACCTCGTCCGCCGCGTTCATGGCGCACGGAAGCACGCCGCCGACGCGCCCCGCGTGCAGGGCAAGGTTAAGGCAGCCGAACGTCGCAGGGTCGGGGTCGGCGAAGTCCACGTGCCCGAGCTCGGGCCACGTCGTCGGCGCGCACGGGGCGGCCCAGCGGTCAGGAAACGACAGGGCGTACTGGATGGGCACGCGCATGTCCGCGGCGCCCAGGTGCGCCTTCACCGTGCCGTCGTCGAACTCCACCATGGAATGGACGGCGCTCTGGCGCTGCACGACGACACGGATGTCGTCGTAGTCGACATCGAACAGGTGGTGCGCCTCGATGACCTCAAGCCCCTTGTTCATGAGCGTCGAGGAGTCAACCGTGATGCGCGGGCCCATATGCCAGTTCGGGTGGTGCAGCGCGTCGGCGGCCGTCACGGACGCCAGCTCCGCGCGCGTGCGCCCGAAGAACGGGCCGCCCGAGGCCGTAAGCCAGATGAGACGCATGCGCCAGGGATCCTCGCCCAGCAGGCATTGGAATATTGCGGAGTGTTCCGAGTCGACGGGCAACAGCGTGCCGGGACGAGCCAGCGGCATGAGCAGGTCGCCGGCCGCAACGAGCGACTCCTTGTTCGCCAGCGCGAGCTCCTTGCCACCCGCCAGCGCCGTCGCGCTTGCCCGCATGCCCGCAAAGCCGGACAGCGCGTTGAGCACGCAGTCCACTTCGGGCAGCTCCGCGAGATCGCTGACGGCGCGCGGACCGCGCGTCAGCTCGCAACCGGCCGGCAGGCCCTCCACGGTCGCGGCCTCGTCAGCGAGCGCGACGTGAGAGATCGTGGGAAACTCCCGTGCCAGCGCAACGAGGGCGTCGGCCGAGCGGTGGGCCGCCACGGCGACAACCTGCACCTTGTCCGGGTGTTGGCGACACACGTCCATCGTCTGGCGCCCGATGGAGCCCGTGGCGCCCAGAACAGCGATGCGCAGCGGGGCGGGGCGGGCAAACGAGACGCCGGGCGCGGGAACAACGCCGCGAGCGCGACCGACGGAGGCCCCGCTCGTCGAGGCCTCCGCGCGACCGGCAGACATATCGGTGGACATGCTAGATGACCCCCATAAGACGAAGAATGAAGTACGCTGCTATGGAGACGAACAGCATGGAGTCGCTGCGGTCGAGCAGGCCGCCGTGGCCCGGGATGAGGTTGCCGGAGTCCTTGACGCCCGCCCCGCGCTTGATGCGCGACTCGACGAGGTCGCCGACGACGCCCGTGACGCCGCATGCCGCACCGGCGACGAGGGCGACGGGCCACGTGACATGCGTCGCCGGAATGAGCGCGAGCACGCCCCAGACGAGAATGGAGCCCACGATGCCACCCGCAAGGCCCTCCCAGCTCTTTTTGGGCGAGATCTTCGGCACAAGCGGGTGCCTGCCGAAGCTCGAGCCCACGAGATAGGCGAACGAGTCGTTTGCCCACACGGACATCATGACGCCTATCGTCAGGATCGCGGCACCCCAGCCGGGCAGGTTTGCCGCGCGGATCATGACGATGGCGCACAGCGTCAGGCTCGTGTACAGGACGCCGAACAGCGTGATGGCGACGTCGGTGATGCGTACGCGCAGGCTGCCGACATACCAGATCCCGAGCGCCATGATGAGCAGGAAAACGATGCCGATGAGGTAGACGGGGCTCGTAAGCGCGAACGAAGGCATCGCAAATGCAAAAAGGACGCCAAGAGCCTGGTTGGGCAGCTTGGCGTCGGCGCGCATGAGACGAAAGAACTCCCAGCACGCGATCGCCGCCGTCACGGCCATGACGATGGCCGTAGGCACCTTGCCCCACAGCAGCGCCGCGATGTTTATGGCGACGTAGACAGCACCGGAGCACAGGCGAACGAGCAGCGTGCGCGGGTTCATGACGGGAACGTGAACCTCGGGCGCGACGGGCTGAGGGGCGCGACCCTCGGACACGAACGGCTCACTCTCTTCCGCGACCTCGCGCTGCGTCTGCTCCACGCGGGCCTGCGTGCGCTCGTTTGCCTTTTGCACGGCCTGGGCGACGCGGCGGGCGGACACCCGCAGCTTCGCCGATCCACCCTGCGTGCCACCGGGCTCCACGGCAGGAGACTGCGGCTTCTCGCCGTCCGTCTCGTTAGCCATCGTCCTCAACCCCTCCGAAGCGGCGATGGCGGCCCTGGTAGTCGACGATGGCGTCGACGAGATCCCAGCGGCCGTAGTCGGGCCAGAGAACGTCGGAGAACACGAACTCCGTGTAGCACAGCTGCCACAGCAGGAAATTGGAGAGGCGATACTCGCCAGACGTCCTGATGAGCAGCTCGGGGTCGGGCAGCGGCCAGGTATACAGCTCGCGACCGATCGCCTCGGGCGTCACGCCGGAGACGTCCATCTCGCCGTCCGCCACGCGCTGGGCGAGCGTTCGCGCGGCGCGGGCGATCTCGGCGCGGCTACCGTAGTTCACGGCGACGGCCAACACCATGCCGTCGTTGTCGGCCGTCTCGCGCAGGCCCCGCTCAAACGTCTCGCGTGTGTCGTCGGGCAGCTCGTCCATGTCGCCGAGGTACTGCAGGCGCACATGCTCGCGCATGAGCAGCGGCAGCTCGTCAATGAGCGTCGAGGCGAACAGGGCCATGAGCAGCTCGACCTCGTCGGTGGGTCGCGTCCAGTTCTCCGTCGAGAACGCATAGACGGTCAGCGCCTTGACGTCCAGGCGAACGCAGGCCGTGATGACCTCCTTGAGCGCCTCGACGCCCGCCGCGTGGCCAACGCCGCGCGACTTGCCGCGCAGTTTGGCCCATCGGCCGTTGCCGTCCATGATGACGGCTATGTGCGCAGGCATGCGTGTAAGGTCGAGCTCGGAAAAGCGCGACCCCTCGGGCACGTCCGCGAAGTATGCGTCGAAAGCGCTGCGGTCGAAGGACACCTAGACCTCCATGACCTCGGACTCTTTTTCCTTCAGGACCTTGTCGATCGTCGCGACGTGGGCGTCGGTGTCCTTCTGAACGGCAGCCTGCCCGCGACGGGCGTCGTCCTCGGAGATCTCGCCGTCCTTCGAGAGGCGATCGTAGCGGTTGTTTGCGTCGCGGCGGGCGTTGCGCACGGAGACGCGCGCCTGCTCGGCGAGCTCGCGGCACTGCTTCACGAGCTCCTTGCGGCCCTCCTCCGAGGGGGCGGGGAACGGAAGACGGATGACAACGCCGTCGTTCGTGGGCGTGATGCCCAGATCGGAGGCCATGATAGCCTTCTCGATGGCGTTGAGGCTCTTCTTATCCCACGGGTCGATGACGAGCGTGCGGCCGTCAGAGGCCTTGACACCGGCGATCTGCAGCACGGGCGTGGGGACGCCATAGTAGTCGACGCGCAGGTCGCTCAGGATGGCGGGGTTGGCGCGACCGGTGCGAACCTTGCCGAACTCGGTTTTCATGGCCTCAATGGCCTTGTCCATCAGCTTGATGGCGTCGCTCTGGATCTGGTCGCTCATCGGTTGTTGTCCTCTCTGTAAACCACGGTGCCAACGTTCTCGCCGCGCAGGCAGGCGGCGATGTTGCCGTCGATCTCCGCGTTGAACACGATGATGGGCATGCTGTTGTCGTTGCACAGCGTAATGGCCGTCGAGTCCATCACGTTGAGCTGCTTGCCAATGACGTCGAGGTACGTGATGCGGTCGAAGCGCTTCGCGTCGGCAAACTTCTTGGGATCCTTGTCGTAGATGCCGTCGACCTTCGTGGCCTTCATGAGGCACTCGGCACCGATCTCGCACGCACGCAGCGCGGCGGTCGTGTCCGTCGTGAAGTAAGGGTTGCCCGTGCCGGCAGCGAAAATGACGACGCGGCCCTTCTCGAGGTGGCGGATGGCGCGGCGGCGGATGTACGTCTCGCACACCTGGTGCATCTCGATGGCGCTCATGACGCGGGCCGTGAGGCCGTTGCGCTCGAAGGCGTCCTGGAGCGCCAGCGCGTTCATGACGGTGGCGAGCATGCCGATGTAGTCGGCCTGCGCGCGGTCCATGCCGTTGGCCGACCCCGCCAGGCCGCGGAAGATGTTGCCGCCGCCCACGGTAACGGCAACCTGGACGCCGTTGTTGGCGATCGTCGCGATCTCGGCCGCCATGCGGTCGGCGACAGCCGGATCGATGCCGTAGCCGCGATCGCCCATGAGGGCCTCGCCGGACAGCTTGAGCAGGACGCGGTGGTATTGGTAGTCGCTCAAAGGGCCCTCCTTCTCGACGCGCCCGAACGGGGCGCTTTCGATGCTCGATTCTAGCAGACCTGGAAGCAATTGCCCCGGTAAAGTGGGGCTCGTGCCCCGGACACGAAAAGACGCCGCCGCGCAACGTGCGCGCGACGGCGTCTGGGAATAGCGAGTGTGGGGAACTTAGTCCTCGTCACCCAGCACGAAGCAGGAGAACGCCTTGATGGCGATAGTGTCGCCCAGCTCCTTGGCGACACCGTTGACATACTGCTGGATCGTCTTCTCGGGATCCTTGACGAACAGCTGGTCAACGAGCGTGGACTCCTTGTAGAACTTCTCCAGACGGCCGAGGGCCATCTTCTCCTGGATGGCCTCGGGCTTGCCGGACTCGGCAGCCTGGGCACGGTAGATCTCCATCTCGTGGTCGATGACGCTCTGCGGCATCTCCTCACGCACGGCGCACAGCGGCTTGGCCGCAGCGACCTGCATGGCGACGTCGTGGGCCATGACCTTGAACGCCTCGGCCTGAGCCGTCTCGGCCTTGCCCAGAGCGAACTCCACGATGGTGCCGATCTTGCCACCCATGTGGATGTAGCTCGAGAACGTGCCACCAGTCGTGGCGCGGCGAGCGAAGCGAGCGATCTTCATGTTCTCGCCGATGACGTGGATCATCTCGGTGAGAGCCTCGGAGACCGTCTCGTTCTCGTTGATCTTGCACTCCATGAGGGCATCCATGTCCGCCGGGTCGTTGGCGGCGGCAGCCTTGGCGATGCTGGCGGCGAAGTCGGTGAACTTCGGGTTGGCGCTCACGAAGTCCGTCTCGCACTTGAGCTCGACCAGGGAGGCGACGGAGCCGTCCTCGGACACGTAGGCGGCAACGGCGCCCTCGGTCGTGGCGCGGCCGGCCTTCTTAGCGGCCTTGGCGATACCGCTCTTACGCAGGACGTCGACGGCCTTGTCGATGTCGCCCTCGGCCTCGACGAGCGCTTTCTTGCACTCCATCATCGGGGAGTCAGTCATCTCGCGGAGCTGCTTGACCATCGCGGCAGTGATCTGAGCCATGCTGGTTCCTTCCTCTGCGTAAAGGTGCGGGCCGGCGTCTTTGTGGCGCTCGACCCGCACGGTCTCTCGGCGAATGTGCGCTAGGCGCGGGCGGAAACTAGTTCTGGGCCGGCTGGGCCAGAACCTCCTGCAGCGTCATGGCGCGAGGCTTGTCGCCCTTGGCCGGCTCGGCGGCGGGCTTGGGCTCCTCGGCCTTCTTCTCCTCAGCGGGAGCGGTGCCAGCCATCTCGGCAGCCGTGATCTCGACCTTGCCGGCGCCGGCGATGATGGCGTCAGCCATGATGGACGTCATCAGGTTGATAGAACGAATGGCGTCGTCGTTGGCCGGGACGCCGTACTCGACGACGTCGGGGTCGGAGTTCGTGTCGATGAGGCCGACGACCGGGATGTGCAGGCGGTTGGCCTCGCGGATCGCGATCTCCTCGCGACGCGTATCAACGACGAACAGGGCCTGCGGCAGAGCGGTCATGTCGCGGATGCCGTCGAGGTTCTCGACGAGCTTGTCGAGCTCCTTCTGCAGGACGGACTGCTCCTTCTTGGGCAGGACGGCGAAACGGCCGTCCTCCTTCATGGCCTCGATCTCCTCCATGCGCTGGACGCGGGAGCGGATCGTGACGAAGTTCGTGAGCATGCCACCCAGCCAACGGTTGCAGACGTAGGGCTGGCCAGCGCGCTTCGCCTCGTTGACGATGGCCTCCTGAGCCTGCTTCTTCGTGCCGACGAACAGCACCTTGCCACCCTTGGCGGCCGTCTCGGACAGGAAGGAGTACGCCTTGTCCGCCTCGATGATCGTCTTCTTGAGATCGAGGATGTAGATGCCGTTGCGCTCGCCGAAGATGTACGGCTTCATCTTGGGGCACCAACGACGCGTCTGGTGACCGAAGTGAACGCCGGCCTCGAGCAGGGTGGAGATGGTGATCTTTGCCATGTGCGTGAAACCTCCGTATGGTTGGTCGTCCGCGTGATGTCATCCCCCGTGCGCAACCCGGCAGGCAAAGCCGAGCACCACTGCGTCGAAGTCGTCACGCGTGATTGATTGGATACTGCCCGGACGGGCAGCCTTCGAAGTATAGCAGCCGCGCAGAAACCACAGGCTGAGAATGGGCGCGCCTCGGAGACGCGGGGGAACCTCCGCCGGAAATCCACGGGATGTGCCCGATAGGTTCGCCTTCGCGAGCGTACAGGGGGCCGCGGCGCTACCCCTCCCCGCGGGGATGGGCCTGGCGGGCTGCGGCGCGCAGGCGCTCGGGCGTCAGGTGCGTGTAGATCTGCGTCGTCGACAGGCTGGCGTGGCCGAGCATCTCCTGTACGCTGCGTAGATCCGCGCCGCCGGAGAGCAGGTCCGTCGCAAACGTGTGGCGCATGGCGTGCGGCGAGATGCCGGCAGGCAGGCCCGCAGCCGCGCACAGCCGCTCGAAGCGCTTGCGGATGTCGTCGGTCGTCATACGGCGGCCGTGGACGGTGAGCAGCAGGGCGGAGGCGTCGTCGCGCCCGTCGTCCGGCGCCTCGCCACTCGGAGGACGGCGAGCGGCGAGCACCGGCCGCCCGTCTCGCAGGTAGGCCTCCAGCGCCGCGACGCACGTGTCGTGCAGCGGAACGATGCGGGCCTTTCGCCCCTTGCCGAACAGGTGCGCCAGCCTGCCGCGCGCGTCAACGTCGGCGACATCGAGGCCCGAGAGCTCGGCTATGCGGCAGCCTGCGGCGTAGAACGTCTCGAGCATGGCCTGGTCGCGCAGGCCTTCGGGTGTGGACGTGTCGCTGACGGACAGCAGGCGGGCCATCTCGGCGCCCGTGATCGTGCGTGGCAGCGTGCGACCGACCTTGGGGCTCGCCACGGCTTCGGCGGGGTTCTCCCCCACCTCGCCGGCGCGCACGAGCCAGCCGTAGAACGAGCGCACGGCCGAGAGCCGCCGGTTGACCGTACGCCGCGCGTAGGAAGCCTCAGACAGCGACGCGAGGTAACGGCGCAGGTCGCGGTGGGACGGAGCGAGCACGTCCACGCCGTGGGAAGCCGCCCACGACAGGTACGAGCGGAGGTCGACCTCGTAGGCGGCCACCGTGTGGGGCGAGTAGTTGCACGTGAGCTCGAGATAGTCGAGGAAGGCCGCCAGCTCGGCGGCGCAGGGCGGCTCCCCGGCGTCGAGCGCGTCGCTCACGACGCCGCCCCGATGCCCGCGACGCGTGCGTTGCGGGCGAGCCACGCCTCGAGGCTCGCGTGGGCTCGGGCGGCGTAGGCCTGGTAGCGCTCCTGCTTGCGCATGCGCTTCGTCGTCTCGAGCGGCGGCATGAGGCCGAAGTTCACGTGCATGGGCTGGTAGCCGCTCGTCTCGGGCGACGTGGCGTAGGCGACGAGCGCGCCGAGCGCCGTGTCGGCCGGCAACGGCTCGAGCGGCTCGCCCGCGAGGTCGGCTGCGACGTTAAGCGCGGCAAGCAGCCCGGATGCCATCGCCTCGACGTAGCCCTCCGTGCCCGTGATCTGCCCGGCGAGGCGCACGCGGCGCTCCCCGCGCACCGCAAACGTCCCGTCAAGCGTGTGTGGAGCGTCGACGAACGTGTTGCGATGCATGACGCCGTAGCGGAAGAACTCGGCCTGCTCCAGGCCCGGCACCATGCAGAAGACGCGACGCTGCTCGGGAAACGTCAGGTTCGTCTGGAAGCCGACGAGGTTGTAAGCCGTGAGCTCCCGATTCTCGGCGCGCAGCTGCACGACAGCCCACGGGCGGCGGCCCGTGGCCGGGTCGGTGATGCCCACGGGCTTGAACGCCCCGAAGCGCAGCGCGTCGTGGCCGGTGCGCGCGACCTCCTCGAGCGGCTGGCACGCCTGGAACAGCTCGCGGCGCTCAAAGTCCTTCGCGATGACGCGCTCGGCAGCGAGCAGCTCCCCTATGAACGTGTCATACTGCTCGCGGTCCATGGGGGCGTTGAGGTAGTCGCCCGTGCCGCCCTCCTCGTAGCGCGACTGCGAGAACAGAACGGTGAGATCGAGGCTCGCCGCGTCGACGATGGGAGCAGCCGCGTCGAAGAACGCAAGGTGGTCGCCGCCAACGAGTGCCGTGACGCGCTCGGCGAGCGCGTCGGAGCACATGGGGCCAGCCGCGATGACGACGGGCCCCTGCGCGGGGATGTCCGTAACCTCCTGCCGCACGACTTCGATGAGCGGGCGCGCCGCGATCTGCTCCTCGACGGCCCGCGAGAACGCATCGCGGTCGACGGCGAGAGCGCCACCCGCCGGGACGTCGCACGAGCGCGCCGTCGCAAGCAGGTGGCACCCCAGCAGGTCGAGCTCGTGCTTGAGCAGGCCCGCCGCCGAATCGGGCTTCGTCGACTTCAGCGAGTTCGAGCACACGAGCTCGGCCAGGCCGGCGCCTCGGTGCACGGGAGTCATGACGAGAGGACGCATCTCGTACAGCGTGACCGGGATGCCCCGGTCCGCTAGCGCCAGGGCGCACTCGCAGCCGGCCAGGCCTCCCCCGATCACGCTCACACGCGTCGTCTCGTCATCCGTCATGCCCCATCCCCTCTCCGATCGTCCCACGTTCGCCCCTCGCCCAGCAGGGCACTCTGTGTCGGAGAGTATCGGCCATCGACGAGCCGCGCGACAAGGCCGCGCGCGCCCAGGCCACCAAGAACGCGCATTGTCGCCACGGCGTCCACGCCGAGCGCTCGCGCAACCTGCTCGGGGCGCGCCGGGCACGCCTCGAGCGCCGCGAGCACCCTCTGCTGCTCCCGCGTGAGGCTGCCCTGGCCACGCCACGCCCCGTCGTTCCCCGGGGCAGCGTCGGGCGCGCCCGGGCGGCGCAGCGTCCCGTAGATGGCGCACAGTGCCTCCTGGAGCGCATCGCGATCCCACAAAGGCAGAAAGCCGCTCTGGCTCAGCAGGTAGTTTGATCCGCGCGAGTTCGGGGAGAAGAACGAGCCCGGGAACACGAGCACGTCGCGCCCCGCCTCGTCGGCGGCCTCCGCCGTGGAGAACGTCCCCGACGGCAAGCCCGCCTCGCAGATGACGAGCGCGCGGGACAGCCCGGCGATGACGGCGTTGCGGCGCACGAACGACCAGCGCGCCGGAGGAGCGCCCCACCTCTGCAGCGACACGACGGCACCGCCTCGGGCGACGATGCCCTCGAGCAGGTCGCGCGCGCTGCGCGGGTAGACAACGTCGGCGCCACCGCCGAGCACGGCCACTGTCGACCCCCCGCGCTCAAGCGCCTCGCGCTGGCCGGCCTGGTCGCAGCCCACGGCCGCCCCCGAGACAATCGTGAGGCCGAGCTCGACGCCGCAGCGCGCTGCGAGCCGCGCGCACGCAAGGCCGTAGGGCGTCGCCCGGCGCGCGCCGATGACGGCGAGCCCCTGCCTGGACAGGGATGTCGGGTCGCCGACGACGTACAGTTCGCGCGGGGGCTCGGGCATGTCCTCGAGCTGGGAGGGATAGCCCAGCTCGCCGCGCCTGAGCACGCTGCGGGGCCCCGCGAGCCCGGCCGTCGTCATGGCGTCACCGTCCCGTCGCGATAGCCCACGGCCTCGAGCACGTGATCGACCTCGACGCACTCGCTCGCCTCCATGTCGGCGATGACGCGGGAGACGCGCAGGCACGACGCGACGGCTCGGGCCGACAGGCAGCCCCGCTCGGCGAGGTCGCCCAGGCAGCGCAGGGCGTCGTCGCGCAGCCGGTCCTGCTCGACTGCCCGGGCGATGCTTCCCGGTCGCGCGGCATCCGGCGCCTCCTCGACCGTATCGCCCGCGCCATCGCGTACGCGCTCCCGCCACGCCGCGAACTCGCGCGCGCCGAGCACAAGCTGGCGCAGCTCAGCCGTCGAGCTGCCGCCGCTGGCCGCCATCATTTCCCCCACGCGCGGACGCTCGAGCGCGCACACGATGTCAATGCGGTCGACGAGCGGGCCCACGAGCTTGGCCCGGTAGGACTCTATGGCCGTCGGCGTGCACGTGCACGGGCGCCCCGCGTCCCCCAGGTGGCCGCACGGGCACGGATTCGACGCGGCGACGAGCTGGAAGTCACAGGGAAACTCGTACGTCCCCTCGACGCGCGCTATGCGCACGCGACGCTCTTCGAGGGGCTGTCGCAACGTCTGCAGGGCAACCCGGGAAAACTCGCCCAGCTCGTCGAGGAAGAGCACGCCGCCGTGGGCCAGCGATATCTCGCCGGGCCGCACGGGCCGTCCCCCTCCCACAAGGCCGCCAACACTCGCGCTATGATGCGGCTGGCGAAACGGTCGCCGGCGCGCCTCGAGGCGCCGCTCGCGAACGCCCGCGACGGAGTGGACGAGCATGGCCTCGTGGTACTCGTCGTCGGTGATGTCGGGCAGGATCCCCGGGACGCAGCGCGACAGCATCGTCTTGCCCACGCCAGGCGGGCCGATCATGAGCACGCCGAGGTGGCCTGCCGCCGCCACGGCGAGAGCCCTCTTCGCGACCTCCTGGCCCGCGACGTCGGAGAAGTCCGGGTCGGGTTCGGCCTCTCCGTCGGGGTCGCACGCGCGCAGCGGCACCCCTGCCTTCTCGACTCCCTCGGAAAACTCGTAGAGACAGCTGACGAAGCGGCCCTCGTATGGGCGGGCGTCGCACGGCAGCGCTCCCTCCGGCGCCACGAGCGCCAGCCCCATCGACCGCGCCAGGTCGGCATAGGCGAGCAGGCCGCGTACCGGGCGCACCTCCCCCTGCAGGGACAGCTCGCCGACGACGAGGCAGCGCTCGAGCCCCCTGGCGGGAATCTGGCCGCTCGCCGCCAGGATGGCCAGGGCCATGGGCAGGTCGAACGCCGTGCCGCTCTTGGGCGCGTCGCTTGGCGACAGGTTGATCGTCATGGATGCTCGCGGAACCTCGAGGCCCACGGCGCGTATGGCGCAACGCACACGCGAGCGCGCCTCGGCGACGCTGGCATCGGGGCGTCCCACGATGGCGATGCCCGGCAGCCCGGCCGCGAGGTTCACCTCGACGCGCACGGGCTGGGCGTGCATGCCCCACAGCATAGCCGAGGTCACGCACGCCGAGCCCGTGGTGCGCACGCGGGCGCTCCGAGAGGGCACACCCTGCTCCGGCATCAGCTGTCCCATGAGCACGCACCCATCAGGTGACGGACGTGGGCGCCACCCGGCCCGCTCACGGACACGGCGATGACGTCGAAGCGCAGCGCCCGCGTGTCCGGGTGCTCGTTCAGATAGCTCAGGCTGAGCCTGCGATAGCGCTCGCACTTACCGGCGTCGACGGCAAGCTCGGGCGCTGCCAGACCACCGCGACGTGTCTTGACCTCGACGAGGATGGTCTGGTCGTCGTCGCATGCCACGACGTCAACCTCGCCGTGCGGACAGCGCCAGTTCCTCTCGACGACGGCGAGCCCGAAGGCCTCGAGGTAGCGCGTCGCCACCTCCTCGCCCAGCTTACCCAGCTCGTGGGGGTCGCCGATGTTATAGGACGACAGTGTTCCATCGTCGTCTATCCACAGCTCCCCGCAGTACATCTCCTCGTCGACGAGCACCTCGCCCCTCGCCATGGCATGTGGTCCCATGCGCTCCCCTTTCCGTTGTCCGTGCCGCGGGCGTGCGGCGAAGGACAGCGTTGCGCAGGGGAGCTGTCCCATGTCTGACGGCAATCTACCGGCCATCTGACGTAAGACATACACCCGCCTGACAGAGCAGCTCACGGGACGTGTGAGCAGGCCAGAACGCCCCTCCTGACGGGCTTATTCCTCAGCCTGCTCGAAAAGTCCGCCAAGAGCCGCTTCGCCGCCACTCGGCAGAAAGTGGGTGCAGAAGCTGGCGCGATGGTAGTCGGTGATGCCGCGCCGGCGGATTGACTCGATGTGCTCAGGCGAGGCGTAGCCCTTGGAGGCGGCAAAGCCGTAGCCGGGGTAGCGTTGCTCGGCTTGCACCATGATGGCGTCACGCTCGACCTTGGCGACGATGGACGCCGCGGCGATGCAGGCGACGCGCGCGTCGCCGTGCGGCAGCGTCACCTCTCGCGGGTGCACGTGCACGGGCAGGCCGTCGATGAGCACGGCAGCAGCGTCGACGCCGGATGCCTCTATGGCGCGCCGCATGGCCATGCGTAGGCAGGCCGCCATGCCGCAGGCGTCGATCTCTTCGGGAGAGGCGTGGCCAATACCCACAGCGAGCGCGACGTCGCGAATGCGGACCGCCAGCTCTTCGCGGCGCTCGGGCGTCAGCTGTTTGGAGTCGTTGACGCCCCACACGATCGGCTCGTCAGGAAGGGCGACGGCGCCCACGGTGAGCGGGCCGGCGATGGACCCACGCCCGACCTCGTCGACGCCGAGCAGAACGCCCGGCCCCCCGAGCTCGCGCTGGAGTCGGTACATCTCGCGCACGCGGTCTCGCTCGGCACGCTGGCGATCAAGGCGGCGGCGCGTCGAGCGCACGAGCGCCGCAACCCGTGCGCGGGCGTCGTCGTCAAAGCGCGCGGCGAGCCGCTCCTGGGCAGCACCGTCCGAAGCGTCGTCGGCCTCGTCGCGCAGGCGGGCTTCGTCGAACAGAGCGCGCACCTGCACGACCGTCAGGCGCCCCCCTCGAGCGCGCGCCATCCCCTCCCGGCTCTCGTCCTCCCCAGCCATTGCGGCACCCCTTTCTCGTCCCGATGCGCAGCTATCACAAGACGGGCATTCACGAAAAAACGCCGCCCCGCATAGCGCGGAACGGCGTTTCATGCAAAAGGATAGAACGCACGCGCTGCCCGAAAGCAGACGACTAGCGAACCTCACGCAGACGGGCAGCCTTGCCGACCCTGTTGCGCAGGTAGTACAGCTTGGCGCGACGGACGTGGCCGTGACGCACAACCTCGAGCTTCGCGATCTTCGGCGAGTGCACCGGGTAGGTGCGCTCAACGCCGACGCCGTAGGAAACCTTGCGAACGGTGAACGTCTCGCGCGCGCCAGGGCCGGACTTGCGGATGACATCGCCCTGGAACACCTGGATGCGCTCGCGGTCGCCTTCCTTGATGCGATAGTGCACCTTGACGTTATCGCCAACCCTGACCTCGGGGAGGTCCTCACGAATCTGCTGGCGCTCGATTGCGCGGATGTAATCCATGTTCGTAATCCGTTCCTAGTAGTCGCGCCCGGATCGTGCCGCGAGCGCCCGTTCATTCAGCAAGAAAGGAGTATACGCAAAACTCCCTCGACGTGGCAAGGAGATTGGCCGGGTGTATGATGGAGATATAGCGAAGCCAGCCTCGCCCTTTTGACGGATACTCGTGCGCGTCGCGGTACGCCGTTCGCACAACGGGTATCCTTGCCATCATATTACGGCACATGCGGGCGTGCACGCCCGACAGATACGTCACACCCCGGGAGGCCCCATGAGGGAAGACCGAACGCCCGCCACGTCGCGCGGCGCAAATCAGCCTACAGACGACGCACAGCAGACCGACAGGTCCGTGGGCTTCCGTCGGCACACGTCTGGCAACGCGCGGCGCTCCGGCTCCGCCCGCACGCGCACCCCGCGCCCCCAGCAGGCAGCCGAGGCTGCCGAGCCGCAGGCCGAACGTCCCGAGGACGTCTCCCCCTCGCCCCGGGCCGTCTCTCGCGGCGGCGACTACCTCGGCACGGGGCGCCCCTGCCGCGTGTGCGGCAAGCCGGTCGACCCCTCCCAGACGCGCTGCCCGCACTGCGGCGCATTCCAGAAGCCGCTGTACGCAAACCCGCCCTTCATCGCGGCGGCCGTCGCCGGCGTCGCGCTGGTCGCGCTCCTAAGCGTCGGCATCAACTCGTGCGCGTCAAATGGCACCGGTACGGACGGCGGTTCCTCGACGCCCAACGCGGCAGCAAACCAGGAGGACAAGACCGCCCTGACCGGCGCCATGGCAAGCGCGCAGGCCTATGTCGACGAGAACACCGCGAGCCCGACGTACACGGCCGCAAGCATCGCCGCGCTGCAGAGCGCCATGGCAAGCGCGCAGACCGTCGTCGATGACGCAGGCGCCTCCGCCGAGCAGATCGCGCAGGCCGCAAGCGATGTCACGACGGCGCAGGGTAACCTCGTGCTGCGCCCTGTCGCGTTCGGTAACAGCTACGACTGGCCCTGGTACGACCCGCTCGTTGAAACGCTGACGACCGACCCGTCCTACGTCGGCACCCAGATCGCCATGGAGGGCGTCATCACGTCGGTTCAGTCCGGAACGGACGGCTCCGTTGCGCTGATGGCGAGCTCGGGCGACGTCACCTGCCTCATCCAGGTCACGAGCACGAACTTCACAGACCTCACCGGTGTTGACGGCGCGCTCGCCCAGGACTCGCACGTCGAGGTCGCAGGCACGGTGACGGGGCTCGTCGAGCACGACAACGGCGACGGCACCACGTCTCAGATCCCCGCCATCACCGCCGACTTCATCCAGTACTACACCCCGGTCGAGTAGCCCCGACCCACACGCCACACAAAAGAGGCCCCGCCCTCCCTCCAGGAGCGCGGGGCCTCTTCGCTTATTCCCCTCTCTTTCTTCGAGAGGAGCCATGCACGGGCTCGACGGCCCATCCCCTGGCGCAGTTCTGCAGCCGCGCGCCCTACGCGCGGCGAAGCTGTTTGAGCACAGGGGATGGGCCGTCGAGGCCCCGGGTGAATGCGAACTCTCGAGCGCTACCGAACTTTCGAGCGCAGCGTTGCCTGGGCCGCGGCGAGGCGCGCGACGGGCACGCGATACGGCGAGCAGCTCACGTAGTCGAGACCCGTGTCATAGAACTTCTGGATGGACTCGGGGTCGCCGCCATGCTCGCCGCACACGCCGAGCTCGAGGCCCGGGTTCGTCTGGCGACCGAGCTCGCAGGCCATCTTGACAAGGCGGATGACGCCGTCGTCCACCGTCTCGAACGGGTTGCGCGTCACGATCTTGCGCTTGAGGTAGATGGGCATGAACTTGCCCTCGACGTCGTCACGCGAGAAGCCGAACGTCGTCTGCGTCAGGTCGTTCGTGCCGAAGCTGTAGAAGTCGGCGTACTTGGCGACCTGGTCGGACGTCACGGCAGCGCGCGGCAGCTCGATCATCGTGCCGACAGGCATGCCGGACAGATCGACACCCGTGGCCTGGGAGACCTCGGCGATAGTCTGCTCGATCGTCTCGCGCATGGCCTTGAGCTCCGTGTCGACGGCCACGAGCGGCACCATGATGTGCGGGCGCGGGTCGAAGCCCTCCTTCTTGAGCTGGGCCGTGGCGTTGGCGATGGCGCGCACCTGCAGCACCGGCAGCTCGGGATAGACAAAGCCCAGGCGGCAGCCGCGCAGGCCGAGCATGGGGTTGGCCTCGATCATGCCGTCGATCTGGGCGAGCAGCTTGCGCTTGGCCGCGATCTCCTCGGCATCGGCGCCCTCGCACTCCATGCGCGTGATCTCGACCTCAAGGCGACGCGGGTCGTCGAGGAACTCGTGCAGCGGCGGGTCGAGCAGACGCACGGTGACGGGCAGGCCGTCCATGGCCTTGAGCATGCCGTAGAAGTCACCCGTCTGGGCGGCGGACAGGTCGTCGCACGCCTTCTGGCGCACGGCCGGATCCTCCGTGAGGATGTAGCTCTGGATGATCTGCTTGCGCTCGCCCAGGAACATGTGCTCCGTGCGGTCGAGGCCGATGCCTTCGGCACCGAAGCTGCGGGACAGCTCGGCGTCGGCGGGGTTGTCCGCGTTGGCGCGCACGCCAAGCTTGCGCACCTCGTCGGCCCACGTCAGGATCGTCTCGAGGTCACCGGAGAGCGTCGGGCTCACGAGCTTGACGGCGCCGAGCACGACCGTGCCCGTCGAGCCGTCGATGGAGATGACGTCGCCCTCGTGCAGGACGATGTCCGTGCCGCTGACGGTGACTTCCTTCTTGGAGGCGTCGATGCGCAGGGCGTCAGCACCGCAGACGCACGGAGCGCCCATGCCGCGGGCAATGACGGCCGCATGGCTCGTCTTGCCGCCGTGGCTCGTGAGGATGCCCTTAGCCGCAACCATGCCTGCCAGGTCGTCGGGGTTCGTCTCCCAGCGGACGAGAATAACGTCCTTGCCCTCCTCGTGCGCCTTGACGGCGTCAGCCGAGGAGAACACGATGCCGCCCACCGCGGCGCCCGGGGAGGCGTTGAGGCCCTTGCAGAGCACCTGGTAGTCGGCCTTCGTGTCGAACTGCGGGTGGAGCAGCTGGTCGAGCTGGCTCGGGTCGACGCGCAGCAGGGCCTCCTGCTTCGTGATGAGGCCCTCCGACTCCATGTCGATGGCGACCTTGAGTGCAGCGGCGGCCGTGCGCTTGCCAACACGCGTCTGCAGCATGAACAGCTTGCCCTGCTCGATGGTGAACTCGATGTCCATCATGTCGCGGTAGTGGTTCTCGAGGATGCCGAACACGCGCTCGAGCTCCTCGCCCGCTTCCTCGAGGCCCGGCGTGTGCTTGAGCGTCTCGATGGGCTCCGTGTTGCGGATGCCGGCCACGACGTCCTCGCCCTGGGCGTTCACGAGGTAGTCGCCGTAGAACTCCTTCGTGCCGTCAGCGGGGTTGCGCGTGAAGGCGACGCCGGTGGCCGACGTGTTGCCCTTGTTGCCGAACACCATGCTCATGACGTTGACGGCCGTACCCAGATCGTCGGCGATCTTGTTCTGCTTGCGGTACAGGATGGCGCGGCTGTTGTTCCAGCTGCCGAACACGGCCTGGATGGCGAGGACCATCTGCACGTCGGGATCCTGCGGGAACTCGACCTCTCCCGAAGCTCCCACGAGGTCGGGATGCTCGGTGGCACTGACGTTATCAGAAAAGATCTTCTTGTAGTCGCCCACGAGCTCGCGCAGGTCGTCGGCGGACAGCTCCGTGTCGACGCGCACGCCGGCCATCATCTTGCGCGACGTCAGCGCGTTCTCGAACAGGTCGGAGTCGACGCCCATGACGACGTTGCCGAACATCTGGATGAAGCGGCGGTACGAGTCCCAGGCAAAGCGAGGGTTCTCGGTCTGCTTGATGACGCCCTGGACGGACTGGTCGTTCATGCCGAGGTTGAGCACCGTGTCCATCATGCCGGGCATCGACATGGGGGCACCGGAGCGCACGGAGACGAGCAGCGGATCCTCGGGGTCGCCCAGGCGCTTGCCGGCGCGCTCCTCGAGGTCACGACGGGCCTCCTCGATGAGGTCAAGCACGCCCTCGGGCCACGTGTTGCCGCCGTTGGCGTACTCCATGCACGTCTGGCACGTGATCGTGAAGCCGGGCGGGACAGGCAGGCCGATCTTCGCCATCTCAGCGAGGTTGGCGCCCTTGCCGCCGAGGATGTAGTTTTCGGAGGCGGAGCCGTCGGTCACGTCGTGGCCCTGGGCGTCCTTACCGAACCGGTAGATGCGCTTGATCTCGGACACTCTGTTGTCTCCTTCGTCGCGCGGCGCCGCAATCGGGCGGCGCCCATACGGGTGAGAGCGGGGCTTGCCCGCACGAGTGAAGTACCCGCAAATGGTATCGCGCAAGGAGGCAGTACGGCGAGGGGTCAGTCCTTGAACGGTCGAAACAGGGCAGAAATACCGCGAGGTAGATAGGGGTATCGCCACTCAGCGTCCCCAGCGGGCCGCTCAGCGGACGGCGTTCACCGAACCGTCAAACTAGCGAGCTGCGAGCGGCGCGGGCGCAGCGGCAACAGGCGGTCAACAGACCCGCCTGTTGCCGCCGAACAGATGGCCTTTGCCTCAGGCTAGTCCTGCTGCGTGCGACGGCGCGCCTCCCACAGGGCCTCGGCGCGGTCGAAGTACCCGAGGATGACCTGGGCAGTCTCCTCGACAGCGCGCCCGTCCGTGTGGATGACGATGCAGCCGAGCCGGCGCATGAGCGCACGCGCCTCGTCGAGCTCGTCGGCGATGGCGCAGGGATCGGCATAGGCGCCCGCCACCTCACGTACCCGGTCGGAGCCGAGCCGCTCGTTGCGGATCGTCGAGAGCACCTCCGGCGTGCTCATGAGGCCGAACACGCGGAACGGCTCGACGTCGAACAGCTCGTGGGGCGGCTCGGAGCCCTTGGCGAGCGGGATGTTGGCCACCTTGTAGCCGTGGAACGACAGGTACATGGACAGCGGCGTCTTGCTCGTGCGAGACACGCCGACGAGCACGATGTCGGCCTTCGTGAGGTCCTGCGGGTTGCGGCCATCGTCGTGCGAGACGAAGAACTCCATGGCCTCGATGCGGCGGAAGTAGCGCTCGTCCGTGCGGCGGATGACGCCCGCCTGGCCGTGGGGCTGCTCGCCCGTCAGCTGCGCGATGGCGTCGAGCGCCGGACCGAGCACGTCGATGTGCGGAACCTTGCGACGCACGAGCTCGGCCTCGAGCGCCGTGCGCAGCTCGCGGTTCGCGATCGTGTGGAACACGAGGAAGTGCTCGGGGCCGTCCTGGGCGAGGTGGGCGTCAAGGTACTCGGAGATCTGTCGCAGCGACGACGCCTTGGGCAGGCGCTCGATGTGCACGATGCCGGCATCGAACTGCGCGGCGGCGGCAAGGGCAACGTCCGCCGCCGTGTCGCCGAGCGAGTCAGAGATGACGTGGATCGTGGGGACGGACTGCGCGCCGTGGAAGTCGAGCGGCTGGTCGATGGTGCCGGACGATACGGGCGTGGGCGTCTGCATGGGCGAAGACCTCTCCTCGGCGGAAACGGGCGGGGCGCCGCCCGATGTGCCGGGTGGCGCCCCTGACGTGAGAACGGCGCGAGTGCTTTCCTACCTCTTGTCCTTCTTCTCCATCTTGCCCACGTCGGCGACACGCGCGAACGCGGAGACGAAGCGGTTTAGCAGGCGCAGGCGGTTCTCCCGCAGCGCCTCGTCGGGATCCATGACCATGACATCAGCGAAGAACGCGTCGATGGGCGCGCGCAGCTGGGCGAGCGCCTCGATGGCAGCCGGGTAGCCGCCCTCGCCCGCCAGCGCTGCTTCGACGCCGGCGACGGCCTCGTCCACGCTCGCGAGCAGGTTGCGCTCTTCGTCGCCCGCGAGCGCGAGGTCGACGTCGTCGCCCAACTCCGCGACGCGCAGGTGGTCGGCGCGCACGTAGGCACTCGCCAGGTCGTCGAACAGCTCGGGCGACTCGCGGCGCGCGTGCTCGAGAGCTGCGGTGCGCGCGAGGAACTCGACCGGTTCGATGACGCCGACGGCCTTGACCGCCTCGACCGTGTCGGGCGAGGCGCCCTCGTCCTTGGCGATCGTCGCGAGGCGGCCGACGAAGAAGGCCTCGACGGCCTGCTGCACGGCGGCACGGTCAAACGCGATACCCTGGGACGCGAGGCCATCGAGCGCAGCGGCGATGGCGGCAACGAGCGAGATCTGGGGCTCGGCACGGCAGATGTTGATGATGCCGATGGCCGCGCGACGGACAGCAAACGGGTCGGACGAGCCGGTGGGCGCCTCGTCGATGGCAAAAATGCCGCACACGGTGTCCAGCTTGTCAGCCAGGGCGACGAAGCGCCCCGCGAGGCCGTCAGGCAGCTCGTCGCCGGCGAAGCGCGGGCGATACTGCTGGGCAATGGCGAGCGCGACCTGCGGGTCCTCGCCACACGCCGTGGCATAATAGCCGCCCATGACGCCCTGCTGGCTTGTGAACTCAACGACGGCGCTCGTCACGAGGTCTGCCTTGGCGAGATGTGCCGCACGCTGAGCGAGGGCGCACGTCTGCTCGTCGGCGCCGCTCGCCTGGGCCGTGGCGAGAGCGAGCGCCTCGACGCGCTGCGTCTTTTGCAGCATCGTGCCGAGCTTCTCCTGGAAGCCGACGACGGCGAGGCGGTCGACGTAGTGCTCGAGCGGGTGCTTGAGGTCCTCGTCGTAGAAGAACTTCGCGTCAGACAGGCGGGCGCGCACGACGCGCTCGTTTCCGCTCGCGATGACGTCGCTGCGCGCCGGGTCGCCGTTGGAGACGAGCAGGAAGTGATTCGTCAGCGCGCCCGTGTTCGCGTCGTACAGCGGGAAGTAGCGCTGGTTGGACAGCATGGACTCGCAGATGATCTCGTGCGGGACCTGAAGGAACTCCTCGTCGAAGTCCGCCTGCACGACCGTGGGCCACTCGACGAGGTTCACGACCTCGTCGAACGTGCGCTTCGGCGTGTCGGCGCGCAGTCCCTCGCGCTCGGCGATCTCGGCGATGCCGGCGCGGATGATCTCGGCGCGACGCTCCCCCGAGACGATGACGTGCACGGACTCCATCGCGGAGAGGTAATCCTGGGCGGAGGCGATCTCGATGTCGCCCGGGTTCATGAGGCGATGACCGCGGCTTGTGCGTCCAGCAACGAGGTCGCAGAACTCGACGGGCACAACGTCGGCGTCGAGCAGGCACACGAGCCAGCGCACGGGGCGCGAGAAGCGGCAGGTGTGCGTGCCCCAGCGCTGAGTGCGCAGGCCGGTCAGCTTGTCGTTGACCTTGCCGGCGGCCGTGGCGAGCACCTCGCGCACAATGTCGGCAGCCGGGCGGGCCGGCGTCGACACGTCGATCCACACGTAATCGCGACCGTCCTGCTCGCGCACGACGAGCTGAGAGGCGTCGGCGCCCTTGCCGCGCGCGAAGCCCTGGGCGGCCTTCGTGGGGTTGCCGTCAGCGTCAAACGCCTGGGCGGCGGCCGGGCCGCGGAAGTGCTGCTCGACGGCCTTCGTCTGCGGCTCGAGGCCGTGCACGAACGTCGTGACGCGACGCGGCGTGCCCAGGCACTCGACCGCCTCGTAACCCAGGTGCGCAGCGCCCAAGCCCTCCTCGACGAGCGCCTTCATGTGTTCGAGGATCTTCGTGAGCGCCGCGGAGGGCAGCTCCTCCGTACCGATCTCGAAGACGAGCTCCTTCGTCTGTGCCATGCTAGGCAACCTCCCCGGCGTTGTTCTGTGCGGCGACAGCGTCCTCGTGAGCCTGCCACGCCTCGCAGCATGCCTTGGCGATGGCGCGGACGCGCAGGATGTAGGCAGCACGCTCCGTGGCGCTGATAGCGCCGCGAGAGTCGAGCAGGTTGAACGAGTGTGAGCACTTCATGACGCAGTCGTAGGCCGGGAGCGGCTGGCCTGCCTCGAGGCAGTGCATGCACTCAGCCTCGTACTCGTCGAACTTGCGGCGCATGAGGTCCACGTTAGCGAGCTCGAAGTTGTACGTCGAGAACTCGCGTTCGTTCTCGAGGTAGACGTCGCCATACGTAAACGTGCCGCCGTCGGGCGTGCGCGTCCACACCAGGTCGTACACAGAGTCGACGCCCTGGATGTACATGGCGAGGCGCTCGAGACCGTACGTGATCTCGACGGGCACAGGGCCGACCTCGATGCCGCCCACCTGCTGGAAGTAGGTGAACTGCGTCACCTCCATGCCATTGAGCCACACCTCCCAGCCCAGGCCCCAGGCACCGAGCGTCGGGCTCTCCCAGTCGTCCTCGACAAAGCGCACGTCGTGCTCGGACGGCTCGATGCCGATGGCACGCAGAGAGTCGAGGTACAGCTCCTGGGGGTTGTCGGGCGACGGCTTCATGAGCACCTGGAACTGGTAGTAGTGCTGCAGGCGGTTAGGGTTCTCGCCATAGCGGCCATCAGCCGGGCGGCGGCACGGCTGGACATAGCACGTGCGCCACGGCTTGTCACCCAGCGAGCGCAGCGCCGTCGCCCAGTGGAACGTGCCGGCGCCCACCTCGCTGTCATAGGGCTGCAGCACGACGCAGCCCTGCCTCGCCCAGTAGTTCTGCAGGGCGAGGATGATCTCCTGGAACGTCAAGGCGTCCGGGTTCATGCACGCACTTCCTTTCGCTTCGGCGCAGACGCACGGACGCCAGCGCACGATAGTAAACGACGATGGGGCAAGGCAAGGCGCTACGAGGCGTCGCCCGAGCCCAGGGACTTCTGGGGGTTGTCCTCGGCCGACGTGTAGTCGAGCGGGCCGAGGTTCACGATGAGCGGGCGCGCCTCGAACGAGAACCAGCCGAGGTCGATCGTCTGCGGATCCCCGAAGCGCACGATGGGCCAGTAGCGGAACACGGCGTGGCCCGTGATGTTGTCGACAGGCACGGCGCCGAACACGCGCGAGTCGCCCGAGTTACCACGGTTGTCGCCCATGGCCCAGAAGCAGTCCTCGGGCACGGTATAGGGATAGGTGACGCCGGCCGTCGAACGCATCGCCTCGGACTTCTGTCCGTGGGTGTAAGGCTCGTCGAGCTTGACGCCGTCGACGTAGACATAACCGTCGCGCAGATCGACGACCTGGCCTTCCGTGGCGATGACACGCTTGATGAGCGTCTCGGAGGGGTCTTCGGGGTTGATGAACGTGTAGACCTGGCCCGGCGTTGGGTTAAAGTCGGCGGCCTTGATGGAGATCTTTTCGGCATAGACGGAGTCGTCCGGCACGATCGTCGGCACCATGGAGCGCGTGGGAATGGTGAACGGCTCGATGATGAAGAGGCGCATGAGCCAGATGGCCAAGGCCATGATGGCAAACGCGATGACGAACTCGCCGACGCCGGCCAAGAAGCCTCCCCTGCGCTGGGGCTCGCCCTGTCCCTCTGGGCCGCTCTCCCCCGCCTGCGCTACGGAAGCGTCGGCGCTTGCCTGCGGCGCCGGAGCGTCAGCCGTCTCGCCGGGCCGCGACGCGCGCGTCATATCTTCATCAGTCATGGGGCAGGGCCTCCTGGGCAGTGGGCGTATCAGTCTTCCCATTGTAGGCCAGCTTGCCCCGCGGAGACCGGCGGCGCTTCGGCTTCCTCTGAAGTTCGGCAAACGCAAACGGCACGAGATCGGCAACGTCGTCGGAAGCGATGCGAGCGGCGACAAGATCGGCGACCTCGCGTTCGCGCTGCGTGAGACGTGCGCTGGGGATGAGATCGGGGCGGCGCTCGCACGTGCGAACGATGGCATCGGCGCGCCGCCACAGCGCGATAAGCGCGTGGTTGCCCGACAGCAGCACGTCGGGGACGCCCATACCCCGGAAGTTGGCAGGACGGGTGTACTGCGCGTACTCGAGCAGGCCGTCGTCAGAGAACGACTCGTCCGCCGCGCTCATCTCGTCGCCAAGGGCTCCGGGCAGCAGACGCACGACGGCGTCGCACACAACGAGCGCCGCGAGTTCCCCGCCCGTGAGCACGTAGTCTCCCAGGGAGACGCAGCGCGTCGCCCGGGCATACACGCGCTCATCCATACCCTCGTAGTGGCCACACACGAAGAGAAGTCGGCGCTCCTGCGACAGCTCGGCAGCCATAGCCTGCGAGAACGGCTCGCCCGTCGGAGTGAAGAACACGACGCATGCCGGGTCGTCGGGCGGGCACAGCTCGTCAAGGGCCTCGTAGATGGGCTCACACTTCATGAGCATGCCCTGGCCGCCGCCGAACGGTGCGTCGTCGACGGTGCGGTGGCGATCGTGCGTCCAGTCGCGCAGGTCGTGCGCCGCGAACTCGAAGAGGCCCGCGCGGCGCGCACGCCCCATGATGGACGTCGACATGATGGGCTCGAACATCTCGGGAAACACCGTGAGCGCCTCGAGCCTCAGCGGAGCGCTCACCGCTGCGCCTCGTCAGGGACGATACCATCGAGCAGGTGAACCTCGATGGGCCCGTGGGCAGGGATGGCGTCCTCGTCGACGACGTCGGGGATGACGGGAACAAGGAGCTCGCCAAACGGGCCCTCAACGCGCCAGACGTCGTTGGCGGGAAGCTGCATAACCTCCTCGACGACGCCGATGTCGCCATGGCGCGTGTCGACGAGAGAGCGTCCGACGCACGATAGCACGGACTGCTCGCGCACGACGTCGGGCACGTCGGCACGAGAAGCGAGCACGAGCTTGCCGACGAGGGCCTCCGCGTCGGATATCGATGCCACGCCGGAGAACGCGATGAGGTCCGCCGGTCCGCGGTCGTTGACGCTCAAGACGGTACGGAAGCGCTCGCCCTCGAGATCGGGCGGCGTCAGGCAGACGCGCATACCGGGCTCAAGACAGAAAGGGAGGCCGTCGAGCGGAGCTACGACGACCTCCCCCTTCTTACCATGGGCCCGAACGATGCGCGCGACGTTGATGTAGGGCGTCACGGCATTCGTAGGCATGAGTTACTCCACAACCTCCACGTCAACGGAGATGTTCTGACGTGCGCCACAGGCACGTGCGAGCGTGCGCACGGCCTTGATGACACGCCCATGGCGCCCGATAACGCGTCCCACGTCATCAGAGGCAACGTGCACCTCGATGAGCGAGGACTCGGGACCATCCGTCACCTCGATGGAGATGGCGTCGGGATCACTGGCAAGAGAGACGACGAGATACTCGACCAGATCGGCGACACGATCGCTGGGAAGCTCCTGCTCACCGTCGTCGGCGTCGACGTCGACGTCCTCGTCGAGAACCTCTGCGTCAGCCATGGTTACTCGGCAGCCTCAGCAGCGGCGGCAGCGGCCTTGGCGGCAGCCTTCTTGCTCATCTTCTTGGGCTTCTCGACCGCAGGCTTCGGCTCGCGGAACTCCTTGATGAGGCGAGCGACCGTATCGGTGGGCTGGGCGCCCTTGGCGATCCAGGCGTCGATCTTCTCGAGATCCATCTTCACCATCGAGGGCTCGACCATGGGGTTGTAGCGGCCGACCTCCTCGATCGCACGGCCGTCGCGCTGGACGCGGCCGTCAGCAACGACGATGCGGTAGTAGGGGTTCTTCTTGGAACCGTGGCGCGCGAGGCGAATCTTGACAGACAATGAAAGCTCCTTGGTACACGTCGGGCCGAAGCCCGTGGGACGATATACAGCGAGAAAGCATGATACCTCATTACGCGACCGTACAGCGTGATGATTTCATGCTCACGAATTACGTGGAATCGCTCCCGACAGGGCGCCGTGTTGTGGAGAGCCCGGGAGAATCGGGACGTCGCGCTTCACTTTCAGGACGACTTCAGAGCGACCTCGTAGCATACCGCGCATGGATCGTAGTGCCCAGGCCGACCCCAAGTGGCGCGACGCGCGAGAGAAGGGACCGTCATGAACGTACTAGTTGTCGAAGACGAGAACAACCTGGCCGAAGCCCTCGCGCACATCATGCGCGAACAGCACTGGGGCGTCGACGTCGTAAACGACGGGCGTCAGGGCTTTGACTACGGCAAGACGGGCATGTACGACGTCATCGTGCTCGACGTCATGCTGCCCGAGATGGACGGATTCGAGGTCGCTCGCAAGCTGCGCGCGCAGAGCGTCTCGACGCCCATCCTCATGCTGACGGCGCGCAGCGAGGTCAAGGACAAGGTCGACGGCCTGGACTGTGGCGCCGACGACTACATGACAAAGCCGTTCAACCCCGAGGAGCTTCTCGCCCGCCTACGCGCGCTGTCTCGGCGGACGGGCGACGTCGTGCTGAACACGCTGAGCTTCGGCGACCTGACGCTCGACCTGTCCGACATGAACCTGTCGTGCGGGTCGAACAGCGTGCACCTGTCGTGGCGCGAGAGCGAGGTCATGAAGCTCCTCATGAGCAACCCGCAGACGACGCTGGCGAAGTCGACGCTGCTCACCCGCGTCTGGGGCACGCAGGGTGACGCCGGCGCCAACAACGTGGAGGCCTACATCTCCTTCCTGCGCAAGAAGCTGTCGCTTCTCGGCTCGACGGTCTCCATCCGCACCATCCGCATGCTAGGCTACCGGCTCGACACGCCCGATGCGCAGGCTCCCGACTTCGCATAAGGTGCCAGGCAGGCGCACACGGCGGCATACCACGGCAGGCGCGCCCGGAGAGGCTCGCCGAGAAGCGCAGGGGGCACGCCCATGTTGAAGCGGCTGCGTCGCAAGATCGTCCTTATCACGATGTCGCTCGTCGGCCTCGTGACCATCGTTGCGTTCCTCGTTGTGCTCGCCTTCGTGTGGCACACGGAGTACCAGGACATCCACACGGCCCTGAAGCGCGCCACGACGAACGGCCCCGAGGACGTGCTCGTGCTGAGCGTCGGCAGCCGCCACCCCTACGCGCGCTCCGGCTCGGCGACGCAGGAGATCGTCGACAGCTCAGGCACGACGCTGCCCATCACCGCCGTCTTCCTCGTGGACTCCTCGTCCGGCGACATCATCGACTCCAACGAGGACCTTGTCACGATGAACGAGAACATCCGCGACGCCGCCATAGCGCAGGCGCTCACGGCGGAGGACGACGAGGGCCAGCTCAAGGACTTCGGCGTGTTTTACATGCGCAAGACCGAGCTGGGCGACACGATGCTCGCCTTCACGGACGCGACTCAGTTTAACAGGCAGATCACGACAACTGCGGAGCTCACGGGTTGCGTCTGCCTTGTTGTGCTCGCCGTGCTGCTGCTGGCGAGCACGCTGCTGGCCCGCTTCGCGACACGCCCCGTCGAGCGCACGTGGGAGCAGCAGCGCCGCTTCGTGGCAGACGCATCACACGAGCTTAAGACGCCGCTCACCGTCATCATCGCGAACAACGACATCCTGCGTGCACATCCCGAGCAGACCGTGGGCCAGCAGATGCGCTGGGTCGAGGGAACATCCGCCGAGGCGACGCGCATGCGCGGTCTCATCGAGGACATGCTGACGCTCGCGCGCGACGAGGACAGCGGAGCTCGGGCAAAGCTCGACCTGGCAGACGTCGACCTGTCAGCGCTCGTGGCCCAAGCCTCGCTCGCCTTTGACGCCGTGGCGTTCGAGGCTGGCGTCGAGGTAAAGGAGAGCGTCGCGCCCAAGCTCGTCGTGCGCGGAGACAAAGCATCGCTCGAGCGGCTCGTCAAGACGCTCATCGACAACGCCGTGAAGTACGCGGGAATGGGGGGCACCGTCGACGTCAAGCTCGCCGCGAGCCACAAGGGCAGGCCCGTGCTCAGCGTGCACAACACGGGGCCTGCCATCCCCAAAGAAGAGTTGCCCCACGTGTTCGACCGCTTCTGGCGCTCGGACGCAGCGCGCACGCACCAGGCCGGCGGCGGCTACGGGCTGGGCCTCGCCATCGCCAAGAGCATCGCGGAGAGCCACGGAGCGCGCATAGCAGTGGCGAGCGCCGAGGGAGAGGGCACGACGTTCACCGTCACGTTCTAGATCCGGCGGTTCGCGCCCACAACACGAACACGTGTACTATACTGCCAGTATGGATGAGACGCATCACATAGAGAGCGGCCAATGGGTCGGGCCCGCCGTGGGCCTGCTCGACCTCGATGCGTTCTTTGCCTCGGTCGAACAGCTCGACCATCCCGAGTGGCGAGGCAAGCCCGTCATCGTGGGCGGTGACGCTGAGCGGCGCGGCGTCGTGTCGACCGCCTCCTACGAGGCGCGCCGGTTCGGCGTCCACTCCGCCATGCCCTCCGCCCAGGCGCGCCGCCTGTGCCCCGACGCCATCTGGACGAATGGCCACTTCGACCGCTACCGAGAGATGTCTGCCCGCGTCATGGCTATATTGGGGGACGAGACCCCCTATGTCGAGCAGGTCTCCATCGACGAGGCGTTCTTTGACGTGACGCCGGGACGCTTCGCAGGAGAAGGTCCCGTGGACATAGTGCGCCGCGTGTGCTCGCGCGTCGCCGAGCTGGGCGTCACGTGCTCCGTCGGGCTGTCCACGAACAAGACATGCGCCAAGATCGCCTCGGAGCGCAACAAGCCCAACGGCATCACCGTCGTCTACCCCGGCACAGAGGCGGCGTTTCTCGCACCGATGAGCGTGCGCGCCATGAGCGGCGTCGGGCCGAGCACGGAGGCAACGCTCGCAAAGCTCGGCATCCACACGCTGGGCCAGCTCGCCGCCGCCGACCCGCACGAGCTCGAGTCCCGCCTGGGCGTGCTCGGCCCGCGCCTCGTCGTGCGCGCATCGGGACGAGAGGTCTCGCACGTCGCAGAGCGAGCGGCGCCCGACGACGTGAAGTCCGTCTCCAACGAACGCACGTTTTCCGAAGACCTCACCGACGAGGGCGACATCAGCGCTGCCATCAGCTACCTGAGCTCCGTCGTGGCCCGCAGGCTACGCCGCAAGGGGCTGCGCGGCCACGTCGTAACGCTCAAGGTGACCTACCGCGTCGGCGAGTCGCGCACGGCCCGCCACGGCGTCACGGGGCTGACCGACGATGAGCACGTCATCGCGAGCTGTGCCCGCTCTCTGCTGCCCGGGCTGTGGGCCCCCGGCATGCCCATACGCCTCATGGGCGTGGGAGTCTCGCAGTTCGAGGCACACGACACGGTGCAGCCCAGCCTGTTCGACGACGTGGAGGCCCAGGAAGGCGCCCGACAGCGCAGCGACGCCCTGGCCCGCGCGACGGACAGCCTGCGCGAGCGCTTCGGGGACGCGGCGCTCATGTACGGCAGCGAGCTGCGCTTTCGCGAACGCGTGTCCAATACGGCGCCCCAGCACAAGGACGACGCGTAACGAGAAAGGGGCTTCACGCCTAAGACGTCTTCCCAACACGAGCCGTCCCGTCCACGAACGCCCGCGCAAAGCGGCCCACCGCTCCCCCGTCATCCTCAAGATCGGCCGCACGACACACCAGCGCCGTCGGAAACATAATGGGCCTGCCATCGAGTGCATCGAAAACGACCACGTCCTCCCTACGTTCGAGGACGGGGCGAGACGAGCTCGAACCGCAGATATAGATGGCATCTCCAAAGTCCGCAAGGGCGGCATCGCCATAACTCCCGACTTGGTTAAGACGAAACTTCAAGCGTATCTCTGGGCCAATAATATGCTGGATCGCTTTAGACCATCGATCGAGGTGCATTCCACTGTTGACAACAACTGTCTGTCCGTCGAGGTCAGCACGCCTGAGTTCACTTTTTTCGGCAAGTGGATGACTTCGCATCATTGCAAGGAAGTTGGATCCTTGACCCACAGGAAGATACGTAATGCCCAATCTACTCGCTTCGTCGCAGAGGACAGGTATGCATGAATAGTCCGATTCAACGGCCAAGTCGATCTGGCCCAACGCAACCGCGTCAACGGCAGGCGAGTTAATGTCGAGCTCTATTATCCTAAAAGGCATCTCAGCAGAACTCGGCAGAGCCCGAGCAAGGTCCGTCGAAAGATCAACAGCAATCCTGACCGTTTCCACTCCCCGGGCGAGACGCGCTTTCCGTACTCCTTCTTCGTATAGGGTGACAAGTCTCTGGGCATGGTCAAGAAACACGCGACCCGACTCGTTAAGCTCAAGACCATTATTCGAGCGCTCGAACAACGGGCAGCCAATCTCCTTCTCGATCGACGAAATGCGCATGCTCAACGATGGCTGCGACGTATGCAGCTCAGCAGCGGATCGCGTGATATTCCGTCTCTTCGCAACGACGATGTAGTCCTTAAGCTGCTCGATCTTCATGTCTTCCCCCTTGGCATCCGAACGCCTCTCGTTGTCCAAGGACGCCATATCGAAAAGCTTATGCTACATCGACAGTATACGTATTACCGCGATAACCGGGCATCGCGTTATTCTCGCCTGGACATGCCGCGCAAGGGGCACGGCAGCACGCTGTATATCCGGAGCGAGAAGGGGGATTCGCATGGTAACTCCCAGCAGCAATGCGTCACTCACCAGAAGGGACGCCCTCAAGGGAGCCGCGCTCGTCAGCATGGCCACCGCGGCATCAACATGCGGCGTAATTGCTCAGGCAAGCGAGGCAACCACAGAAGATGAGACATGGGACAAAGAAGTTGAGGTAATCGTCGCCGGAACGGGCACGGCCGTCCACGCCGCCATCGCATGCGCAGAGTTTGGCGCGACATCCGTCCTGGTGGTAGAGAAGAGCGACTCCATCTTCGGCGGCACCTCGGGTGTCTCTGGCGGCGGCTATGCGCTTGCGATGCTTGACTACGGCGAGTCGGAAGGCATCTCCGACACACGTGACAGCGTGCTTGAGTACATGAGGGGCGTTGGCGACGGACGCATGGACGAAAACGTCCAGGCCTCCTTCGTCGATACCTGCAACGAGTTCGCCCACTTCGTTGTCGATACATTCGACTGGGATCGCTGGGGACACATCAACCAGGCATTTGGCGACTATTACGAGCTGTACGAGGCGTCGTTGCCCAACGCGTTTGGGCACGGCAGCTGGTATCCGTTCGATAAGGAGGGCAATCAACTCTCCGCGCCGAAGCAGTGGCCGGCATACCAGGAGTACCTGGAGTCCCACGATAACGTCGAGCTCGTGATGGGCGTCTCCGTCAACGACCTGGTAACCGACGATGCAGGCGTCGTCATAGGCGTGATCCTGTCAGACGGGACACGCGTCAAGGCGCGCGCCGTAATTCTGGGCACGGGTGGCTTTGAGTACAGCGAAAAAATGCGGAAGCTGTATCTGCCCTTCCCCTATATGCGGTCCAACGGCATGGTCACGAATACGGGCGATGGGCAACGCATGGGCGCAAAGATCGGTGGCGAGCTCGCCTATATGGACACGACGTTTGGGTGTCCGTACTTTGTCACCACGCCTGACTTCGATCCAACGGTCTTTGAGTCCAACCAGCTCGGTTCAGATGCCTTTGCGCCTCGTGGTCTGCCCCATTCCGTGATCGTCAACCACAAGGGCAGGCGCTTCTGTGACGAGAGCACGATGTATGACACCATGAACCGCGCGTTCGGAACGTATGACACCGGAACAATGGAGTACGTAAACATCCCCGGTTATTGGATTGCCGACGCACAGTATGCTTCGCTCTATCTGATGCCAGGCTACTCGACAACAGACAACCTGCCCGATTATGTCTTCGCGTTCGACACGCTCGAGGAACTGGCAGATAGCATGGGCATCGACAAGGAGGCCTTGCTGCAGGAAATGGCCGCATTCAATGAAAATGCGGCCCAGGGCAAGGATCCTGTTTGGCACCGCGGCGAGAAGGTCGTCTCAGCCAACACGCTTGCCATGATGGGTGCCATGCTCCAGCTCGACCCGGCTGCAGAACCCCAGACCAGCGTTTTGGGCACCGTAGAACAGGGGCCGTTCTACTGCGTTCGCTACGTGCCCGGCATGATGGGCGGCACGCGTGGCGGCCTGCACATCAATGAGAACGCCCAGGTTCTCAACGTCGACGGCGAGGAGATACCTGGCCTATATGCCACGGGCAATTGCTCGTCAGGCGTAGCTGGCTACTGGGCAGGCGGCGCAACGTTGGGCCAAGGTGCCGTCATGGGCTATATCGCCGCAAAACACATCATGGGAAAGTAGGGCATCCCTCAGTTTGAGGCACAAAATATGACGGGGGTGAATCCGGCGAGTAATCTCGTTCGGATCCACCCCCGTCTTGATTAAAAGCCGTAGGCCACGTCACTCGGCTCTTTGACGTGGGACGTCTTTAGTCGTCGGCGTGCACCTTCGTGCCGGCGCTGTCCGTGCCGACGCCTACGCGCGCCTTGGGGGCCTCGCCCTCGAAAGCGCCCAGCTCGCCGTCGACAACCGTGGCACGCGGAGCGTCGCCCCACAGGCGCTCGAGGCGGTAGAACGCGCGCGCCTCGGGCTGGAACAGGTGGACGAGCACGGAGCCGAAGTCCATGAGCACCCAGGTGCACTCCTCGCGGCCCTCGATGGCGAAGGCGCGCTCGCCCAGCGGGCGCAGGCTGTTCTCGATCTCGTCGGCGATGGCGTCGACGAGGCGATTGTTCGCCGCGCTAGCGATGACGAAGTACTCCGTGATGTCAGACAGGCCGCGCAGGTCCTGCACGACGACGTCGCTGCCCTGCTTTTCGTCAATGATGCGGCAGATATTGCTTACAAGCTCAAGGGGTTCCACGTACACATTCCTTTCTCAGCGCAGGCTACCTTCCGGCAACGTCGCGCTTTCCTATCCACGTTGCGTGCCGTCCTCTCACGACCGTCCAAGTACGGGCGCGTCGAGTGCGGCATGTCAGGGCAAGTATAAGGGCTCTACGCCGCTACCAACCCCGCCGCAGGGCGTCGGGAAGGTACGGCTCGTAGGCATTCCACACGCGAATGGCCTCGGGGTAGAGATAGCGGCCGCTCTCGATGACCCACAGGCAGCTCTGGCGCGCGCAGGCCGCGAACAGCGCGCGCAGGTCGCCCTGCGCGAGACGACGCAGCTCCCAGTACTCGGCGTCGTCTCCCCGCAGCGGCTCAAGCATGTCCGCGACGTATACGACGATGTCGAGATCACTCATGTCCGTCGCGCCGATCGTATGGCGAGAGATGGCCTGAAACACTTCGGCCGGTAGGTCCCACGTCTCGGGCAGACTCGCCGCCGCCGTCCAGCCGTGCAGGATGGGCGCCATGCGGGGATCGCGCTCCCCCTCCACCAGGCCGTAGCGCTCGGCCTTCGCCCACAGGTCATCGGTCGTGAGCTGCTTTGTCTTGTCCCAGTCGTGCAGCAAGCCTGCCGCCGTCGCCAGGAACGGGTCGACGCCGTGCGCGGCTGCGAGGCGACCCGCCGTGCGCGCAACGGACAGACTGTGGCGCAGGCGATGGCCCGTGAGATGGCGCTCGACCTCGGTCCGAAGGACGCTGAGGTACGTGCGCAGCGCGGCGTCCGCGATGAGTGGCTCGGGGCCCGCCCAGGCATAACCCTTCTCGGTGGGAAGGCCGTCCGGCCCCATAGCGGGCGCTTCGAAAGCGACGGTCGGGCTTTTTTCCGTGCCTGCCAACAGCGTCTCGCACGCCTTTTTAGCCGCCTTTTTGCCCTGCTTCTTTTTCTTCTTCTTGCCCATGGGACGTCCTTTCTCACACATGTTCATCGCTGCGAAGAGCGATAGAGGCCATGATCGGCGATGTAGGCCGCCACTTGCGAGCCCACGAGATCCGCGACGTCTCCGCCCTCCCTGACGCGCGAGCGGACGAGCGTCGAAGAGACATCGGGTAGAACGCGCTCGAGCACGGCAACGTCGAAGTCCAGGCCGCTCGCGTCGAGCGCGGCAAGGGCGCACGTCACGTCATGGCCGGCCCGCCGCGCCACGGCGATGCGGGCAAGCCGCGCGATAGCGGGCGCATCATGCCACAACGGCAACGTCTCGAGCGAGTCGGCGCCTAGCACGAATGTCAGGCACGTGCCCTCAGGGCAGAGCTGCGCGAGCTCGACAAGGGTGTCAGACGTGTACGTGATGCCGGGGCGCGCCGTCTCGCGCTCGCTCACGCCAACGGCGCCGGCCAGGCACGCCGTAGCGATGCGCACCATGGCAAGGCGGTCTTTCGTGGAGGCAAGATGCGCGTCGCGCTTGAACGACGGAACGCCGGCGGGCATGAACAGCAGCGCGTCGAGACCAAGCTCGTCGCGGGCAGCCAGCCCCATCTCAACGTGCCCGAGGTGGATCGGGTCGAACGTTCCGCCGACGATGCCGAGCTGGGGCTTGCGGCCCCCCGCAGCGCGCGCCCGCAGACACTCAATGACGGCGCCCTCCCCCGGTGCAAGCGCGCGAAACCGGTCGTCGGCCATCTACGGCCGCACCTGTCCGGCGCCGCGGCACAGGTACTTCGTCGTCACGAGCGCCTCGACGCCCATGGGACCGCGTGCGTGTAGCTTCTGCGTCGAGATGCCGATCTCGGCCCCCAGGCCAAACATGCCACCGTCCGTGAAGCGCGTCGAAGCGTTGACGTAAACGGCCGCGGCGTCCACCTCGTTCAGGAAGCGCTCTGCCGCCGCATAGTCGCTCGTGACGATGCACTCGGAGTGGCCCGTGCCGTAGCGATTGACGTGCACGATAGCCTCGTCCAAGTCGTGGACCCGTCGCACGGACAGCTCCATTGCCAGGTACTCGCGGCCCCAGTCGTCCTCGGTCGCCTCGACGCACGCGTCAGCGGCAATGCCCGCACGGCGGGCTGCCGAGACGGTTTTCTCGTCCCCGTGAACGAGCACGCCCCACTGAGCGCAGGCGCTCAGGAGGCTCGGAAGGAACGCTTCGCAGATCTGCTCGTCCACGAGCACGGACTCGCAGGCGTTGCACACGCCAGGCCGCTGCGTCTTGGCGTTGCGGATGATGTCGAGCGCCATGCGCTCGTCCGCCGCGGCGTGCACGTAGACGTGGCAATTGCCCGTGCCCGTCTCGATGACCGGAACCTTGGCGCTCTCTACGCAGTGGCGGATGAGACCGGCGCCGCCGCGCGGGATGAGTACGTCGACGAGGCCCACGAGGCCCATGAGCTCGTCAGTCTCGCTGCGATCCGTCGACTCGATGAGGCCGATCGCCCCGCGGGGAAGACCGGAGCGCTCGATGGCGCCCTGCAGCGCCCGGGCGATGGCGACGTTGGAGCGCGCCGCCATGGAGCCACCGCGCAGGACACAGGCGTTGCCTGCCTTGAGGCACAGGCCGGCCGCGTCGGACGTCACGTTGGGACGCGCCTCGTAGATCATCGCGACGACGCCGAGCGGCACCGTGACGCGCTCGATAGCAAGCCCGTTGGCGAGGCGCTGGCCCGACGTCACACGCCCGAGCGGGTCGGGCTGGTCAGCGATGGCCTCGAGGCCACGCGCCATGGCATCGACACGGCCCTCGTCGAGGCACAGACGATCGATGAGGGCATCCGACGTGCCCGCCGAGCGAGCCACGGCGACGTCAGAGGCGTTTGCCGCAAGAATGGCCGGGGTCTCGTCGCGCAGCGCCCGCGCCATGGCCCGCAACGCCTCATTGCGCACGCTCGACCCGCACCGGGCAAGCTCGCGCGCCGCTCCCCGCGCCGCCTCCGCCCTCTCCCGCGCCTCAGACATAGGATCCCTCCGTAACGTTTGACGTGATCTACAACGTCAGGAGGCGTCGCGGTGCGTCAGATGCAAGATGGAACGGGGCGAAGCGTATGAAGATACGTGAACCCCGGTCCAGCGCAGCAGATGGCGTGCCACAACACCTCCCCTGTCTCAGCAGATCAGAATACGACGAGCTCGTCGCGGTGAATAAGCGGCGTGCCTTCGAGCTCCGGCGCAACCCGCGCGATCAGCTCGCTGCGCATCCCACGCGTCAGATCCGCCTCCTGCGACGAGTACCCCGCCAGCCCGCGCGCCACGAGGGCGTTCTGCGCGTCGCGCACCGCGATGACGTCGCCGCGCGCCCACGTCCCCTCGACGCCCGTGACGCCCACGGCCAGCAGCGAGCTTCCGCCGTGCAGCGCCTGCAGCGCACCGTCGTCGATCGTCACGCAGCCCGCGTCATGTCCAGCAAGCGCGATCCACAGCTTGCGCGACGACTCGCGGGCAACGCTGGGGTCGGCAACGAAGCGCGTGCCGATCGCGGCACCGCGCACCGCGTCCACGAGCGCGTGGGGAGCCCTGCCCAGGCAGATCGTCAGCGGGATGCCGGCCATCTGCATCATGCGGGCGGCGCGCACCTTCGTGATCATGCCGCCCGTGCCTACCGTCGACCCCGCGCCGCCCGCACTGGCGAGCAGTGCGTCGTCGACGTGGTCGACGACCGGCACGAGGCGGGCGTCGGGGTTGCGACGCGGGTCAGCCGTGTACAGGCCGTCGATGTCAGACAGCAGCACGACGAGGTCGGCCCCGACGAGCGAGCCCACGATGGCGGCCAGCGAGTCGTTGTCGCCGAAGCGGATCTCGTCGACGGCGACGGTGTCGTTCTCGTTGACGACGGGCACGACGCCCAGGGCGAGCAGGCGCTCTATCGTCTGGCGCGCGTGCAGGTAGGCGCTGCGCAGCGCCGTGTCGTTGCGCGTGAGCAAAACCTGGGCCGTCCCCAGGCCGTGCCGGGCGAACGCACGGGCATACGTGCCCACGAGGCCGACCTGGCCCACAGCGGCGCACGCCTGCAGCGACGGCATGTCCGTGGGCCGGGCGTCGAGGCCGAGCAGCGGGATGCCTGCCGCGATTGCTCCGGAGCTCACGAGCACGACCTCGCAGCCGTCGGACACGAGCCCGGCGATCTGGTCAGCCAGCGAACCGATGAACGCCTCGTCAAGCCTGCCATCGGGGCCCATCAGCGTCGCAGAGCCCACTTTCGCCACGACGCGCCGGGCCGCCGGCCACGCCCCGGGAGCCGCACCCGCGTCGCTCATCGGGCGCTCTCCCCGTCCTCTTCGCCCTCGTCGGCTACCTCGTAACCCGAGCCTTCCTCGCCCTCGCCCTCGAACACCTGGACGTCGACCCACTCGAGCTCGTCGGCAGCGTCCTCCGGCACGACGTCGTCAGCGCGATCCGCCCCGCCGGTGTACTCGAGGTCATATCCGAGGATGCGCACCGTGTCGCCGTTGCGCGCGCCCGCCTTGGCCAGCGCGTCATCGAGGCCGAGGCGCTCAAAGCGATGCTGCAGGTAGATGATGGCCTCGTCGTTGTCCCAGTCCGTCATGATGACCATGCGCTCGACGGCGCGGCCGCGCACGCGCCATGCGCCCGGCTCCTCCGCCTCGATGGCGAAGCGCTGCTCGCGACGGTGACGGGCGGCAGCCCATACCTGGTCGTACTGTTCGTGCTGGTCAGCGGGCTGCTCCTGCGTGGCCTCCGTGCGCAGCTCGCGCACCATGCGTCCAACCTCGAGCATGAGCTCGTGCATGCCGGCGCCGCTCACGGCAGACACGGCAAAGTACGGAACGCCGTCGGCGGCGGCAACCTCCGCCATGCGGCGGCTCGCCTCTTCCGTGCCGGGCAGGTCGCACTTGTTGCCGACGACGACGAACGGGCGCTGCGCGAGATCGTCGGCATAGCGGGCAAGCTCGCGCTTGATGACGACGTAGTCGTGCACGGGGTCGCGCTGCTCGTAGGAGCCGGACAGGTCGACGACGTGCATGATAAGAGCCGTGCGCTCGACGTGGCGCAGGAACTCGTGGCCGAGACCCTTGCCCTCGGACGCGCCTTCGATGAGGCCGGGGATGTCGGCCACGACGTAGTCGTAGTTTCCGACACGCACCATGCCGAGGTTGGGCTGCAGCGTCGTGAACGGGTAATCGGCGATCTTGGGGCGCGCCGCGCTCATGTGGGCGATAAGTGACGACTTTCCGACGCTCGGCATTCCGACGAGTCCCACGTCGGCCAGGAGCTTCATCTCGAGCTCGATCCAGTGCTCCTCGGACGGTTCGCCCTTCTCGGCAAACGTCGGCGCGCGGCGCACGGACGTCACGAAGTGCGTGTTGCCCCTGCCGCCGTGCCCGCCCTCGCCCACGACGACGCGCTCGCCGGGGTGCGTGAGATCGGCCAACTGGTAGAGGCGCTCCTGCGTCTCGAAGTCGAGCTGGTAGACGACGGTCCCGAGCGGCACGCTCAGCTCGAGATCCTTGCCGCAGGCACCGTCCTTCTTCGAACCCTGACCGTGCGTGCCGCGCTCGGCACGGAAGTGGTGCTTGAAGCGGTAGTCGACGAGCGAGGACTTGCGCGGGTCTGCCACAAGCACGACGTCGCCGCCGTGACCGCCGTCTCCGCCGTCGGGCCCGCCCTTGGGCACGTGCGCCTCGCGGCGGAACGACATGCAGCCGGCGCCGCCGTTGCCGCCCTTGACGTTGATGTGGACCTGGTCGATGAACACGAGTACCCCCTGATACCAAACGACCCCTGCAGCAGCTGTGCTACAGGGGTCGGCGCGAAACGATGTGAAGCGATGCGTTCTGAAAGCGGCCTACTCGGCGACAGCCTCGGAGGCCGTCTCGAGCGGAAGGACGTTCACGCGACGCTTGATGCCCTTCGTGTACTTCACGACGCCCTCGGCCTTGGCGAACAGAGTGTCATCCTTGCCGCGACCGACGTTGACGCCGGGGTGGAAGTGCGTGCCGTGCTGACGAACGAGGATGGTACCGCTCTTGACGATCTGGCCGTCAAAACGCTTGCAGCCGAGTCGCTGGCCGGCGGAGTCGCGACCATTACGGGTGGTACCGGTACCCTTCTTGTGTGCCATGAGAAAGCTCCCTGCTCAGAAGAAACGACGTTACTCGGCGACGGGCTCGGCGGCCTTGGCGGCACGCTTGGCAGCACCGGTGTTGATGCCCGTAATCTTGACCTTCGTCAGGTACTGACGGTGGCCGCGCGTACGGTGATAGCGCTTACGACGACGGAACTTGAAGACGAGCACCTTCTTGTCGCGGTACTGCTCGAGAATCTCGCCAGTCACGCTCGCCTTCTCAAGCTTGCTGGGATCAACGATGGCCTTCTTGCCATCATTGATGAACAGGACGTCGTCGAACGTGACGGCGGTGCCAGCCTCGCCCTCGAGCTTCTCGATGTGAATGACATCGCCCTCGGAGACCTTGTACTGCTTACCACCAGTGGAGACGATTGCGTACATGTGTTGATACCTTCCAGGTCGCTACAAATGCAATTGCCGATAATATCAGGCAGAAAAACAGGCGTCAACGAATTTGTGCCGTATCTCCACGGGGCATGGAGAAATCCCCAAACCCTTCTCGTTCCGTCTGTGAGAGCCTGGCCGGGGGCCTAGCGATGGAGCGTACCGCGCCGAGCGATGATAGCCACGGCGAGCTTCGCGTCCGCTGACACATGGACCCCGTCGGAACCGAGGATATCAGAAAGCTCGTCAACGAGCTCGTTGAAACCCGCCGATGTTAGTCCCGATACGAAATCAATAGCAATGAGCCCCGTGACGTCGTACTCGACGATGGCCTCGCCTATAGCGTGAACTGCGTCCTCGTTGACTTGGCTGATGAGGTCGGCCTTGTCGACGGCGTGCGCGTGGGCCGTGTTGACGTCGACGGTCCACATGGCCTCCGTGCGCTCGAACACGACCTCGCCACCGCCCGTCAGTGCGATGCGGCGGCCATCGAGCATGTCCTCGGGCGCCGAGAAGCGTGCACCGCTGATGGACGCGTCACCGTCGGCGTCGGGCTTCTCGGCCATAAGCAGCGCAGGCTCCGAGCCAGCACGCGCAATGACCGTAAACGCCGCCGCCTCCGTTATCTGCACGACGACAGCGGAGAGCACCTGCTCCCACGCTACGTCGTCAGCCGCAGTGCGCAGGATGACCGTCAGCGGGCCCACGCAGGCGGACAGCATGGAGGGGAGCCCCGTCGACGCGTCAGCGAAAGCGGTCTCGAGCTTCGTGGCGAGCTCGGCGCGGCGAACGCCGGAGAGCTTTTTGCTGACGAACACCTCGACGCTCGGGGGCGTCTTCTTGCCTGTGAGCGCGGCGCCGTCAAGGATGAGCACGCTCGTCCGCCCGGAGAACTCGATGCTCACCGAGGCGCGCGGCAGCTTCTTGCCGCGCTGGGGAGCCACGACCTGGGCGCAGACGCGAGCGCCCGGCACCGTGCGGGAGACGGTTGTGGGCTGCAGGCCCGCCAGCGGCACGAACAGCATGCCGTGGGCACCTCCGTCAAGAAAGCACGCATCGAGCGAAGCGTCGACGTGGTCGACAATGCCGCGCAGGATGTCGCCGGGCGAGAGCGCTAGATCGGACGCACCCATGTGCCGTCCTCCCTTTCCAGGTATTGCGCGCGCCTCACGATACGCACGCGCGTCGACTGCTCCGTCGATGATACGGCGTCGGGGGACGCACCCTCCCCCTCACCACCCCCGTGACATCCCCCAGCGGTCGAGATGGCCCCCAGACGGCGGCGTACCTCCCCCAGCAGGACGTCAGGGCGTAGCGCGCCCTCGTTGGACGAGCGCGTCACGAAGCGCACGAGCGCCCCGCCCATCGCCGCGCCGTCCTCCGGGACGAGGGCGTCGCCCTGCGGCAGCTCGCTCGCAACGAACGGACGCGCGACGGGAGGCTCGGCGAGCTTCTCCGCGAGCTCGACGGTCTTGGGCTTGCCGTTGCGCAGATAGGTGACAGCGCCCTCCGCGACGACGTCGTCGCACGCGCGCTGCACGAGCTCGGCAAAGCCGTCTGGAGCCGGCACGATGTTGAGCGAGGGATCCTGGAGCTGGACAAGCGCCTCGTAGCGCGCGATCGTCAGGTTGGCCGACAGGGAGGGCGAGCGCACATCCACATAGGCGACGTGCTGCGGCATGAGATCGGCACACGAGGCTGCCTGTAGCCGGGCGAGCACCTCGTCGGCCGGCACGAGGCGCGTCAGCGTAACATCGAGCCACTCGTCGTCGGAGGCGACGCCCACGGGAAGCGCCGGGCAGAACGCGAGGCGCATACGCGGGGAGAAGCCCTGCGACACGGCGAACGGGAGCCCAGCGCGCCGTACGAGGCGATCCATCGTGCGCAGCAGCTCGAGGTGGGCGAGATAGCGCAGGCGCCCGCGCTTGACGTAGCGCACGCGTGCGCAGAACAGCGTGGGTTCGTTGGCGTTGGCGGCGCTCATGCGCGCACCCCCTCTATGACGTTGGCGACATGCAGCGACGGACAGACGCCGCAGCCCGTGCAGTTTGTGCGCGTGCAGTCGGGCGTCGTGACGCCGGCCTGGGCGCGCTCCCACTCGCGGCGCAGGTAGCGCGACGAGACGCCTGCCGAGATGTGGTCCCACGGCAGAGGCCCGCCCACGTCGAACGGCGTGCAGGCCACGGCGTCCATGTCGACGCCGACCGCCTGGGCCGCGTCGCGCCACGTCTGCAGGTCGAACTGCTCCGTCCACGCGTCGAAGCGCGCGCCGCGGGCGTAGGCCTCGCAGATGAGCGGCGTGAGCTCTCGGCCGCCGCGCGACAGCACGGCCTCGAGAAACGAGCTGGCGTAGTCGTGGTAGCGCAGCGTGACGCCGCGGCGGGGCATGCTGGAGCGCAACAGCTCCTGGCGACGGCGCACCTCGTCAGGCGGCACCTGGCCGCACCACTGGAACGGCGTATCGGCCTTGGGGATGAACACGGCGCACGAGATAGAGATCTGCACGGCGCTGCGCTGGGCGGGCGGCGTGACCTGGCGGGCGAGCTCGTATGCGCGCCCGGACATCTGCGCGATGCCGACGATGTCCTCGTCCGTCTCCGTGGGCAAGCCCATCATGTAGTACAGCTTCATGCGCCGCCAGCCCGCCTCAAACGAGGCGCGCACCGCGTTCATGAGGTCGTCCTCCGTGACGCCCTTGTTGATGACGTCGCGCAGGCGCTGTGTGCCGGCCTCGGGCGCGAACGTGAGGCCGCCCTTCTTCTCGCCGGCCACGAGCTCAGCCATCTCGACGCCGAACGAGTCGAGGCGCTCCGACGGCAGCGATATGGACGTGCCCGTACCTGAGACAGCGCGATTGAGGCGACGCAATACGTTTTCGAGCGTCGAGTGGTCTGTCGTGGACAGCGACGTCAGCGACACCTCGTCGTAGCCCGTGCACGCCAGGCCGCACGCCACGGCGGCAACGATCTGGTCGGCGGGTCTCTCGCGCACGGGCCGGTATGTCATGCCGGCCTGGCAGAAGCGGCAGCCGCGCGCACAGCCGCGCAGCACCTCGACGGCTACGCGGTCGTGCACGATCTGCATGTAGGGAACAATGGTCGTGGCGAGCGGGTCCGTCGCAGCAAAGTCGGCCACGACGCGCTTCGTGACGACGGCCGGGGCATCCGTGCCGGGACGGGGCACGACGTGTGTGCGACCCACCCCGTCGCGCACCTCCTCGTAGAGGCTCGGCACGTAAACGCCGGGGGTGCGCGCAAGAGCGGCGAGGATGTCGGCGCGCGGCGTTCCGGCCGCGCGCAAGTCACGGATAAGCGCGCACACCTCGACGATGGACTCCTCGCCGTCACCGATGAGGATGGCGTCGAAGAACGCGCACACGGGCTCAGGGTTGTAGGCCGATGGGCCGCCGCCCAGCACGATGGGGTCATCCTGCGTGCGGTCAGACGCCAGTACGGGGATGGCAGCAAGCTGCAGGCACTCGACGAAGTTCGTGGCGGCAAGCTCATGCGGGATCGTAAAGCCCACGACATCGAACGAGGCAAGCGGGTAGGCGGACTCATGCGACCACAGCGGAACCTCGTGCTCTCGCATGAGCGCAGCCATGTCGACCCACGGCACGTAGGCGCGCTCGCACGCCATGCCCGGCTGGCGGTTCAGGATGCCGTACAGGATGGCGAGGCCCTGGTTGGGCAGGCCGACCTCGTACGTGTCCGGATAGACGAGGCAGACGCGGAAGGGCGCCTCGGCGTCGTGCACGGCACCCCATTCGTGGTCGAGGTAGCGCGATGGCTTCTCTACAAGGTCGAGCAGCGGCTCGACGCGGCCCCACAGGCTCGCGCGCTCGCGAAGCGTCGGCATGGGCATGCTAGCGGGCCTCCCCTTCTCGGTTGGATTCGGAGGTTGGTGCGGTCGTGCCAGGGGCGGAGATGGACGCAGGCGACTGGGGGCGCACAGCGATGCTGGCAGGTGCCTCGGCGTCAGCAAGGCGCTCAAAGTATGCGATGAGCGCGCGACCGACAGCGTATGTGCCGCCCGCGCCGACGCCCGCGCGCACGGCGAACGCGGGCAGCGGCAGCACGCGCACGAGGGCCCGCGCCACGCCACGCAGGCCAAACGCGCCCGCGACGACGGCAGCAAGCTCGCGAGCGCGCTCGGCCGTGAGCGGCACGCCGTAGATGGAGGCGATGCGCAGCGCAAGGCTCGCCTGCGTCACGGTCATGACGGGCAGGTCAGCCCCGGGGATAACGTCGAGCAGGCCCACGACCGCGTTCGACCCGCACGCCTCCGTGACGAGCGACAGCGCCATGGCGCGACGGCAGCACGGGAAGTTCGCGGCGGCAGCCGAGGCAGCCTCCTCGGGCAGGTGCTCGACGAGCCACGCACCCAGGGCGGTCGTCACCGTCGTCGGGTCGAGCCCCAGCAGCAGGTCTCCCTCCTCAACGCCGCCCCCCACGAGCAGCGCCTCGCACGCCTGGGCCTCAGCAGCTGCGTCGAACAGCCCGCACACGACGCACGGGACGCCCGCCTGGGCATAGCTGCGCCACAGGGCGGACGCGGCCTCCGGGGCGCCCTCGCTCTGGGCGCACAGGATAACGGCAGCATCTGACAGAGCGTTGACCTGCGGAGCCAGAGACGAGCGAAAGCCCTCGACATGTAGGCGCCCTCCCGAGCGCGCCGGCCTGAGCGCCGCGCGCACGGCGCGGCCCAGCTCGACGGGCCCTTCGAGGGCCACCATGACAGACAGGCGAACGACGCCCTGCGCCTCCTGGCCCGCCTCGCGACGCGCTGACAGTATCTTGGCGACCTCACCGACCGGTATCTTCACGGCGCCCCCCTTCTGGCATCCCTTCTACCCCACCTTCGTGCGGTGGCTCGCGACAGACAGCACGAGCCCCACGGTCATGAGCTGCGCGAGCATCGACGACGAGCCATAACTGATGAACGGCAGCGGGATGCCGGTAATGGGCATGAGCGACAGGCACATGCCGATGTTCTCGAATATCTGGAACGCCCACATGGCCGCAATGCCGACGATGGCCAGCCGGCCGAACAACAGCTCGCAGCGCAGCGCCACGCGAAGGCTCGCCAAGATGAGCGTGAGGTACAGCGCGATGAGAAGGACCGCGCCCACAAAGCCGAACTCCTCGGACAGCAGGGCGAACACGAAATCCGTGTGTGCCTCGGGCAGGTAGCCCGCGCTCGCCTGCGTCGCCCCGCCGATGCCCTTGCCAAACGCGCCACCCGACCCGACGGCAATGAGCGCCTGCTGCAGGTTGTAGCCTGCGCCGCTCGTGTCGTGCGTCGGGTCGAGAAACACAAGCAGGCGGTTCATCTGGTACGTTTTAAGGAACGAACGGTCATCGCCAAGAGCCATGTCGACGAAGCTGTCCGTCACGAGCACGAGGGCAACGAGACCCACGAGTATGCAGAGCGTCGCGACGACCCAGCTCCGGCGCGCTCCCCCGACGACGATGACGACGGCGCCGCCCACGAGTACGACGAGACCCGTCCCCAGGTCGGGCTGCAACAGGATGAGCAGGAACGGGATGGCGAGCATGCCACATGCCTTGACGTAGTCGCGCAACGTGTCCATGCGCCCGCCGTAGCGAGCGACGAGCGCCGCCATGAGAAACGCCGTGACCGGCTTGGCGATCTCGGACGTCTGCAGCGTCAGGTGGACGAACGGGATCTGAATCCAGCCGTTGATGCCGTTGGCGTGGTAGGCCAGACCCGGCACGAGCGGCAACACCATGAGCACGCAGTCGAGGATGAGCAGGGGCTTCACGGCATCAGAGAGCCTGCGGTAGTCGAAGCGGTAGCACACCGCCAGCGCCACGAGGCCCATGGCCGCGCCCGTGGCCTGGCGGGACAGCGAGGCGTCGGAGATGTCGAGAGACGCGGAGTACACGACGACGAGGCCGTACGCCACGAGCGCCAGCGTCGCGAGCAGCACCGGAACGTCGAGGCCGAGCACGAAATCGCGAACGACGTCGCCCGGCGAGCGACGCGTTGCGCTGCTCGACGCGTGCATGCCCTTTGCGCCAAAGCGAGCCATCAGTCCGTCGCCCCTCCCTCGCTGCGCCTCTCCTCGTTACCCGCCACGACGAGCGCGATCGGGTCGGTCATGGGTACGCCGTAGATGGCGCCGAGCACCTGGCGGCACATGTGCGTCGACACGCCGCCACCGCCACCACCGTGCTCGACGAGCGACGCGACGACATACTGGGGGTCGTCCGCGGGAGCGGCCGCCACGAACCACGCGTGCGTGTTCAGCGGGTCATCGCCCGCCTCGCCCGTGCCCGACTTGCCCATGACCTGCACGGGCAGGCCGTCGAAGTACGACCCGACGTTGCCGACTTCCGAGATGACGCCAACGAGTGCCTGGTCGATGAACGCCAGGTCCTCCTCGCTCACGGGTACGCTCTTGGCGACGGTCGGCTCGACGGTCTTGATGGCCTGCTGCGTCTCGCTCGACAGGATCTCCTTCATGACGTGCGGCCGCATCTGCGTGCCGTGCGCGACGAGGCCACTGTAGGCATAGCACAGCTGCATCGGCGTCACGAGGATGTCACCCTGCCCGATGGAGATGTTTGCCGTATCGCCCGGCTGCCACGCGCGCGCCTGGTCGTCGGCGCTCGTGTACCAGTTCCACTTCCACTCGGCGTCGGGAACGCGGCCCGCAGACTCGCCAGGCAGGTCGATACCCGTCTGGGAGCCCAGACCCCACAGGCGGAACATCTTCTGCAGCGCCTCGGGCTGGTCAGAGTAGGCGACCGCCTTCGCTATCTCGTAGAACACGGCGTCGCAGGAGTTCGTGATGCCCGTGTGCAGGTCGATGTTCTTGTGGCCGTCGTGGTTCCAGCACCACATGCCCGGCTCGCCCAGGCCCGTCCAGTAGCCAGGGCAGTAGAACGGCGTGTAGTAGCCGATGAGGCCCGACGCGAGCCCGGCGAGCGCCGTGAACGGCTTGATGGTGGAGGCAGAGGGGTACAGGCCGTTGATGGCGCGGTTGAGCAGCGGCGTGTTTGCCTCCTCGGCCTGCAGCTGGGCCCACAGGTCCGTGCTGATACCGCCGATGAACGCGTTGGGGTCAAACGTCGGCCAGCTCGCCATGGCAAGCAGCTCGCCCGTCTTGCAGTCCATGCACACGACGGCAGCGCCCGTCGGCTCGAACTCGAGGAAACGCCCGACCTCAAGGCCCGTCTGTATAGCGTCCTCTGCCGCCTGCTGGATGTTCAGGTCGATGGTGAGGCGCACGTCGGAGCCCTGCGTGGGCGGGATCTCGCTCACGGTGCCGATGACGGTGCCGTTGGCGTCGACGTGTACGGTGCGGCTGCCACGCACGCCCTGCAGCACGCCCTCGTACTCGTACTCGATGCCGGACATGCCGACGATGTCCCCCGAGACGTACTGAATGTGGTTACCCTCACGCGAGTTTTGGCCCTCGAGGTCGGTGATCGTGCCCGAATAGCCGAGCAGGTGCGCTGCAAGAGAGCCGTGCGGGTACGTGCGAACGGTGCGCGACTCGACGGAGACGCCGGGGAACTGCGCCGGGTGCTCAACGACGTAGGCCACGGCGCGCTCGGGCACGTCGATGAGCACGGTACGCCTGGACTGCGCGCCCTCCGTCGTGTTCTGGATGGCGCGGCGCACCGCGACGTCGGGCATACCGAGCAGGTTGGAGATGCGGCGAACGACGCGCGTGTCGTTCACAACGTCGGCATCAGCCACGAGCGTCATGGACGAGCGGTTGCCGACGAGCACCTCGCCGTTGCGGTCGAGGATGCGCCCGCGCGGGGCCCTCGTCGAGACCTCGCGCGTCAGGTTCCTCTCCGCTTGGGCGGAATAATCGTCGCTCGACAGCAGCTGCATACCCCACAGGCGCACGACGAGCGCCCCGAAGAACGCCCCGACGACGCCCTCCATGACGCGGATGCGCGTGCGCAGCGAGGCTTCGACGGCGCCCCCGTCCCCCTCCTTACTCGCGGCGCCCACCTGCGGTCCCGTTGCGGGGGGACGCGCGGGACCGGGATCGGCTTTGCGCAGGTCGAGGTCGCGCGCACGCAGGGGGCCGAGGCCGGCCTGCAACCGCTCGGAGCGATGGCGTGCAACGACAACGATCGTGGCAACGATGACGCCGACGAGCGCGATGCCGAGCACTATGGGCAGCCAGCGATACACGGGCGCGAACGCACCTCCTTGGAAGGTCGAGGCGAAGCGGGCGAACGGGGCGCGCATGCCAAGCGCATGCCTACCCCAACCGTATACCGTCAGACGTGAGGCGACGCGATCCCAGAACGCGATTCAGCACAAACAACGCGACGAAACCGACGACCACGTCGACGGCCGTGCCGGCGACGACACGACCGACCAGGGCCCAGCCCCCGTCGAGGCTCGTGCCGAACACGAGAAGGAACACGAGGTAAAGCACGTTGTAGGCCAGGGCGCACGCGGCGAACAGGGCCAGAGGCGTGCGCCAGCCCTCGGCGAGCATCCCCGGGCGAGCATTGCCCAGGGCATAGCCGGCAACAGCGCAGAGCAGGGCCGAGAGGCCGACGGGGCCTGCGCCCGTCAGGTCGAACAGCAGGCCGAGCACAAAGCCGGCGAGCGTTCCGGTGCGAGCTCCCCCGAGGCAGGCAAGGCAGGCCGTCAGCACGAGAAGAAAGCCGGGCACGGCGCCAAACACCTGGACATGAGGTGCGAGAACGAGGTGCGCGAGAACGAGCACGACGCAGGTGACCGCCATGTGGCGACGGTTCGTGCTCGTGTCAGAGCCTCCTATCACTGCGCCTCCCCTCCCTCGGCGCCGGCGTCAGTCGCGTCCCCTGCCGCTGCGTCAGTCGCGGGCTCGTCGGCCGTGTCTGTATCGGCCGTCTGGCCCGCAAGCACCTGTTCCGCCTGGGCGTCGGCCGTCGCTTCGTCAAACGACATGACGACAAACACCTCCTCGTAGCTCGGCACGCTCGCAGACCCGCCGGCAGCGGGATCGATTGTGATCTCGTGATAGAGGTCGGACGGGTTCGTCGTCACGCTCGTCACCGTGCCGAGCGGCAGGCCCTTCGGGTAGACGCCACCGAGACCTGACGTCACGACCAGCTCGCCGACAGTCACGGAGACGGACGAGTCGACGTACTGCAGGCGCAGCGTGCCGTCGACCGAGCCGCTGACGACGCCGCTTGCGCGCGAGCTCTGCAGCATGGCGGAGATGCCCGACTGGGGGTCGCTGATGAGGCGAACCGTCGCCGACGTCGCCGCGACGGACGTCACCTGGCCGACGACACCCGTGCCGCACGTGACAGGCATGTCGAGCCTCACGCCGTCCGTCGCGCCCTTGTCTATCGTGATCGTGTCGTTCCAGCTATCCGTAGAGCGACCGATGACCCGCGCCGCCTTGCCGCGCATGCCATAGGCGCTCGTAAGATCAAGTAGCTCCTCGAGGCGGGCGTTTTCTTGCTCGTACTCCGTCATCTGTGCGAGCTGTTGGCGAAGGCCGGCATTCTCCAGTTCGAGCTCGGACAGCGTCGCCGAGTCGGCTGTTGCGTTACGCACGACGTTACCCAGCGCAACAAATGGGCGGGCAAGCTGAGAGCCGGCCCACGAGAACGGAGCGGCAACCGTCTGGGCGGCGCTGCGCAGCACGTGCACAGGGCCGGAGGGGCCCTCGCGGAAGTACAGCGTCACGATGACGACGGACACGACGCACAGCGCGACGAGCAGCCTCAGCGCCCCGGACGGCGCGTCCGGCTCACCGATCGGTGGCTTCAGCCGCGCCATGGCGCATCGCCTCCCGGGGAACGCCGCCGCATCATGAACGGCTGCTCTGCAGGTAGGAGCGGTTCAGGGAATTGGCCTCGAGCACACGCGTGCAGCCGTTGACAACGTTTTCGAGCGCCGTGGGCGACACGTTAACGGGCACGCCCGTCTCCTCGCGCAAGCGCTGGTCGAGGCCACGCAGCAGGCCGCCGCCACCCGAAAGCAAGATACCGTAGTACATGAGATCGCTCGCGAGGTCGGGCGGCGTCATGTCAAGCGCGTCCTTCACGGCCTTGACGATCTCGCCGATAGGCTGCTGCAGTGCCCGACGGACCTCTTCGGACTCGATGCGCACCGTCTTGGGCATGCCGCTCATGACGTCGCGGCCGTTGACTTCGACGTCGAGTTCGCGCTCGAGCGGGGCGGCGGAACCGACCTTGATCTTGATGATCTCGGCCGTGCGCTCGCCGATGTTCAGGTTGTACGTGTCCTTGACGTGTTCGAGGATGGCACGGTCGAACTCGTTGCCCGCCGTGCGCACGGAGCGAGACACGACGATGCCGCCCATGGAGATGACAGCGACCTCTGCCGTACCGCCGCCGATGTCGACAATCATGGAACCCGTGGGCTCCTCGACGGGCAGGTCGGCGCCGATCGCCGCCGCCATGGGCTCCTCGATGAGGAACGCCTGGCGAGCGCCGGCCTGAACGGCGGCCTCGAACACGGCGCGCTTCTCGACGGACGTCACGCCGCTCGGCACGCCGATGACGACGCGCGGGCGCGGGGTCCACGGATAGCGCCGCTCGTGAGCTTTGCCGATGAAGTAGCGCAGCATGGCCTCCGTCACGTCAAAGTCGGCGATGACGCCGTCTTTGAGCGGCCGGACAGCCACGATATTGCCCGGGGTGCGCCCGAGCATGCGCTTGGCCTCGGCGCCGACGGCAAGCACGCGCTTCTCGTCGCGATCGATGGCCACGACGGACGGCTCGTTGAGCACGATGCCCTGCTCGCGCGTAGCAACGAGGGTGTTCGCGGTACCCAGGTCGATGGCGAGGTCGCCGCCATACTGTCCGAACAGGCTATCGAAGATCGACATGGCCCACCAATCCAAACGCTGCGGTAAGGACGTCATCGCGGCGCGCGAGACCCACCATGAGGTCCCGTCCGCCGCGACGGCGCGCCCAGCCTGACTGAGCGTGCGACCCCGAGGGCCTCCTTACAGGAGAGCCCACCGGGGTCGCGCAGGTCGTGCATTGCGCTAAATTACGCGCCGAAGAAGATGCCGATCTCGCGCTCGGCCGACTCGGGCGAGTCGGAGCCGTGGATGACGTTGCGGTCGACGCACAGGCCGAAGTCGCCGCGAATCGTGCCGGGAGCCGCCTTGGCGCAGTCCGTGGCGCCCATGAGGCGACGCATATTGGCGACGGCGTTCTCGCCGGAGATGACCATCTTCACGACGGGGCCGCTCGTGATGTAGGACACGAGACCGTCGTAGAACGGCTTGCCCTGGTGCTCGGCGTAGTTGGCGGCAGCCTGCTCAGGCGTGACGTTCTCGAGGACCATGCGCTCGATCTTCAGGCCAGAGCGCTCGATGCGGTCGATGATGGCGCCGATGTGGCCGTTGGCAACAGCGTCCGGCTTGATCATGATGTAGGTCTGCTCCTGCATGTGGGTTCCTTTCCCAGACGAAACGATACGGATACGGCGCGGAAGGGGATGCTCCAGCGTGCCCCCTCCCCCACCTGGACGCGCTCCCGCCCGAGAGCGAAGAGCGCGGTGGGACCAATAAGCTGCGCGCCCCTGCGGCTACGCGACGGGCTGCTGAGCCTCGCCCTCGGCTGCAGGCGCAGCGTCAGCGGCAGCCTGATCCTGCGCGGCGGAATCCTGCACGGCAGGATCCGTCGCAGCGGGCTGCTGAGCCGAGACAACGGGATCGGACGTGGCCTCGAGGTACGTGGCGCCGTCAACGGACATCTGGACCTGGGAGACGGTGGAGACCTTCCAGCCGAGGCCCTCGCGCGCAAGCGTAACGTCGTAGTTCAGCACGCCACCCTCGGGCAGGGTGACGGTGACGAGCGCCGTCGACTCGGACGCAGCAACGTCCATGCCGGCGATGTCGTGCGTGCTGCCACGCGCGATCGACGCGACAGCCTGCTGCTGCGACGTGCTGGAGACGCCCGTCGCCCAGTATTCGCTCGCCGACGTGCCTTGCGACGCCGCGTCGAACACGCCGTCGATAGCAACCTGCTGCGACGGCATGCCGATGCCCTGCATGTAAAGCACAATGCACGCGACGAAGGCCGCGAGCACGAGCGCGAGTACAGCAATGGCGATCTTGAGGCCGATGTGGCGCGAGCCGCCCTTCTTGCCCTTCGTGGCCTTCTTGCTGGCCTTGCTGGCCGCCTCGATGTCCTCGTCGGTGATATCGAAGAAGCCCGACTCGTCAGGCGACGGCATGACCTCGCCCGAACGACCAAGCGGGTCGAGCGGATCGAAGCCGCCCGAGGAACTCTGGGCGCCGTAGCCCGACAGGAAGTCAGCCGTGCTCCCGCCCTGCGTGCCAGCGGCACCGGCAAGCGAGTTCGTAGCCATCTGAGCCCTCTGCATGTCGGCCTGGGCCGGGGCGGAGAGCTGGTAGCCGTTCGAGAGCGCGGCGTTGAACGCCTGCATGGCCTCGATCATACGGTTCGACGCGACGTACGCCTGCCCAAGGTTCGCCTGAATCATGTTGCGCTCGTTGGCGTCCTGCGAGAAATCGAGCGCGGTGCGGTAGGCCTCGGCGGCGTCAGCCGGACGGTGGAGCTGAACGAAGCAGACACCGAGGTTGATGAGGGCCTTCGCGGGGTCGGGGTTGTTCTCCTCGAGCGCCGCCTTGCGGTACGCGACGCCGGCATTGCGAGGGTCACCGAGCTTGGAGTACGCGCCACCCAGCGCGAGCAGCGCCTTGTACGAACCCGTGTAGCTCGGGTCGTCGAGCGCCTGACGCAGGGACGTGACGGCGCCGCTGAAGTCGCCGAGGGCAACCTGGGCCTTGCCGAGGTTCGTAAAGACAGCGCCACGGTTGGCATACGCCGTGTCTGCGGTGGCGACCTGGTACGCCTGGACGGCCTCACGCACGCGACCGAGCCTCATGAGGGCGTTGCCGCGCAGGTGTGCTGCCTCGCCGGCGCCCGGACCGGTCATGCACGTGGAGAACAGCAGGGCAGCCGTCTCCCAGTCCTTGGCGTCGTACGCCTGCTTTGCCCTATTGAAGGTCGAGATGTCCACCGCTTGACTCCTTGAAAACGTTACTACGTGTGAAACCGTGCCGACAGCGGCTGATTAGGCCTCGTGCTTGATGCTCACGTGGGTGATCTCGTCACCCTTGCGCAGCTGGCGAATGACATCCTGGCCGGAGATGGTCTGGCCGAACACCGTGTAGTTCGGATCGAGGAAGTGCTGGGCGCCCAGGCAGAAGTAGAACTGCGAGCCAGCGGAGTCGGGCATCTGCGAGCGGGCCATGGCCAGCGCGCAGTCCTCATGGCTGTTATTGGGGTTCGTGCGGTACTCGGCCTTGATGCAGTAGCCGGGGCCGCCCGTGCCGGGGCGAGGCGCACCGGGGCGGCCGCCCCTGACGACCTCTTCGCTCGTCATGTCGCGTGTGTTGGGGTCGCCGCCCTGGATGACGAAACCGGGCTCAAGGCGGTGGAACTTCGTGCCGTCGTAGAAGCCCTTCTCCGCGAGCTCGCAGAAGTTGGCGACGTGGATGGGCGCGCCCGCAGCGTCGAGCTTGACCTCGATCGTGCCGCGCGGGGTCTCGAACACGGCGATCTCGTCACCGGCGGGCTGATACGTAGGCGTGTAAAGCGGCGTTCCGAACGGCATGAGCATCCCTGCTTTCTCACGTGGACAACGCGAACCCCGAAAAGGGCCGCATAAGCTGCAATCGCACAGATGATAGCGTTTTGAAGCGCAGGGCGCGGCCCCACGGCACGTTCATGCCGAAAGACCGCAACCCTGGTGGCGACGTACTGTGAAACGAGCGGAGCCCGCATGCCCCCTGGCACGTACGGGCTCGGGGCAAGTGACTGCTAGGCAACCTCGACAGGAGCGGACGACGGGTACAGCGAATCGTACTCCGCCTTGTAGCGGTTGACGCCGCCCTCGCCGTTGTCGGCGCCAAGGATGGACGAGATCTGGTCGCTGGCAGCAGAGGGGTTGTCACCGGCGTCGACGGAAGCCTGCCAGGCCTCGACGAGGACGCGGATACGGTTGGCGAGATCGTTGTAGAGCGTCTTCATCGTGTTGAGCGAGTCGACATAGGCGGAGCCGTCAGCAAGCGTCATCTGGTCAAGACCCGACTGCTGAGCCGAGATCTCGTCCCACAGCGCCTGGGCCGTGGCGAGCGAGTTCTGGCGCACGGTGATGTCGCTCGACAGATACGAAGAGTTGAAGTCCTCGGCGACGGCGGAGATACGGTCGTTGAAGCCGGCCAGCTGGCTGTAGTAGTTCGTCAGCTGGGCGAAGGCGTCGGCATTGGAGAGGCCGGCGGCAGTCGCGGGCTGATCAGCCGCGGGGACATCCGTAGGCTCCGTCGGCGTGGCGCCGTCCGTAGCAGGAGCGTTGGCGTTCGTGCCCTGCGCGGCGTCAACGGTGCTCGAAGTCGCCGCGGGCGCCTGTGTCGTGGAGGAAGACGTAGCAGGCTTTGCCAGGTTGATGACGATAAGCACGATAGCGACAATGATGACGAGCGCCAGAAGCACGATAAGCACGATGGGCCATTTGGGCGTCCCGCCCATCTGGCTCGTGTCGAAGTTGCGCACGGCCTGCTGCTGGCCACGCGGCGCATGCTGCTGCGGCATGGACGAGTTCATGGGAACAGCGGCGCGGCTCGGGCGCTGGCCGGCACGCGGCGCCGTCTGATCCTCCAGCGGAGGCATGCGGCGCGTCTGGTCGACATAGCCGGCGGCCTGGCCGGACGAGCGACGCTGGGCTGCCTCGACATCGGCGCCACAGACGGGGCAGTACTTGACGTTATTTGCTATCTCGCTCCCACAAAGAGGGCAGTTCATAAGTGCCTCCTACGTTCGCGTGTGTTTGGTTGCTGCGAATAAACGGCGGAAAGCTCGGCTCTGATTCTACACCCCGGCGTGGTATGGCGACCTACATACTTGGCTCGGCCAAAGCATCTTCGGCCAAATCTCCGCGACCGTATCGCACGCTTGAAAATCATTTGCTTTAGACGCTCACGAGAGACTTTATACTTTTTTCTTTTTCAACTCTCAACTATGAATCTAGAGTCTGTTACGACACCGCCCGTAGGTAGGCGGCCGCGCCGTCGGCCATTGCACTCGCAAGAACATCCTGGTAGGCCGGGTCGTTCATGCGCACGTCTTCGTCAGGGTTCGAGATGAAGCCCATCTCATACAGGACGGACGGCACCTGACAGAAGTTGAACCCGGCAAGGTCGCTGCGCTCGACGATACCCATGTCGTTGGCGCCCGTCTCATCGATGATGATGGGGTGCATGATCTCCGCCGCCTGCAGCGACGCCTCGTAGATGGGCTCCGTCCACTCATTCACGCCCGGCACGAGCGTTGAAAAACCACTAACGGATGGGTCGTCCCCGCCGTCGCAGTGCAGGCGGATGAACAGGTCGGCTCCGCACTCGTTGGCGACCTGCGCGCGCTGCTCGCTCGAGAGGACGACGTCGTTCGTCATACGCACCATGACGACGGTGACGCCCATGGCCTCGAGCTTCTCCTGAAGCCGCAGGGCCATCTCAAGCGCGACCTCGTACTCGGGCACGCCCGTCGCGACGCCTGTCGCGCCACCCGGCTCGACGTACTGCATCTCACTCGAGCCCGGACCAATGGGCGTAAGCGTGAGGTCGGCCTGCTCCCCGTGGCCGGCGTCGATGCACACGACGCCGCGCACAGGCCAGTCGCCCGAGGCCAGACGCGTCCGCACGTCATCTCGCAGCGTTGTGACGACGGTGCCCAGCTGGGACACGCCCTGCGCAGCGGCCTGCGACGGCCCGCCCACGAAAGAGATGGGCTGTGGGCCAGGACAGGCGACAAAGCCGAGCACGACAAGGCACACGGCGGCGATGACGCCAAGCAGAAGAGCTAGCCTCATTCCCCCGGAAAGCGCGGACACAGCTTCGAGCAGCGGGTTCGAGCGCCTGATGGGCAGATCGACCGGATCGAGGCGCGTGGGGCTGCCATAGGGAGCGCGCCCGTCGCCCGCCTCCCAGTCGTCAGGCAGCCGGCGCCGCACGGCGGCCACTACGCGTCACCCTTCGCCCGCGGCTGGCCACAGGCGCTGCAGAAGTTCCCCGTGTTGCCACGGGCGCCGCACGGGCAATCCCACGTCTGAGCGTCGTCATCGGATGCCCCGTCCCCTGCAGGCAGGGTCGTCGTGGCATCGGTCGCGTGATCCAGGACGTGCGTTCGAGAGGCGTCCTGCTCATCGACGTTGTAGCCGGCGTCCTCATAGTCCGCCGTGCTGTCGTAGCCCGGATCCTCGTAGGCAGGATCGTATGCGCCGTACGCGCCCTGGTCGTAGCCCGCGTTTCCGTAGGAGGGATCGTGCCAGGCCGCCGGCGGCTCGGGAGCCGCATAGCTGCGCGCAACCGCGACGGGCTCCGGGGGATATGGGTGCGCATGGCCGGTCTGGGCATACCCCGTCGCGCTATAACCGCCGTCGTAGCCGCCCGAGCCGGCACCGCCCTCATACCAGCCCTGCGCGTCAGCGCCAGCCTCAGCAGCAGGGGCAGCGACGGCCACCCCCTCGTCGAGATGTTCCTTGATGGCGGCGACGTTCTCGACGAGCTTGACCATCAGCATGGCGAGCTCGAACGAGACGCGAAGCACCACCTCGCACAGCACGATGCCGACGAGCAGGCTGACGACGATGAGCGCCCACTGGCCGGCGCCAAGAAACGAGGCGTAGCCCGAGCTGATGGCCTCGACGCAGAAGTGCACGAAGCCACCGATCGAGAACACGAGCACCCCGATGGAGAGCAGCACGTAGCAGAACTTGAAAATGGACGCCACGACAAGGCGGTCAAAATTGAGAAACGCGCGCAGGCCGCCGGATGCACCGTGCTTCTTGCCGCGCGGCATGCCGACAACGCACACGAGCACCGCAAGCACGAGCGTCAGAATGGAGCACGTCAACAGCGTGGTCGTGTCGAGAAAGACCAGAGAGAGCATCTGGCCGTACGACCCAAGTCCACCTATTCCACTTAACACGGCAAAGTCACGCCCCTTTCGCGCGGCACAGGCCTCCGCACGCCCCGTGGCGAGCGGCCGGTAATAGAGTTGCATCCCGTCAGAATGCACCTAGCCTGACAGGATACCACGCCGCCCCTTGAGCAGCGTTCCCGCCCCCGCATATCACGCCATACGTCGACGTCAGGACAAAAGTTCGCCTTCCCGCTTTATTTGTGCATTCTGTGAACTACTATAGGGGGCATGCGCGCGACACCGCAGGCGTCGCGCAGGCATGCCGGTACGGTTGCACGGCTCAATGATGTCGACCACAGAGAGTCAGGAGACAGCGATGGGCGCACCTCAGACAGACCGGGTGAGAAACCTCGTACTTGTAGGCCAGGGAGGGGTGGGAAAGACGTCGCTCGCCGAGGCGATGCTGCACCTCTCCGGCAAGACGGCGCGCCTTGGCGGGCACGCCGGCTCGAAGCCGACGCTCGACTATGACCCCGAGGAGTCGAAGCGCAACTTCTCCATCTCGACGTCCATCGCGCCCATCGAGCACAACGGCCTGAAGATCAACATCCTCGACGCACCGTGCTACCCCGACTTCATCGGCGACGCCTACGCGGCGCTCTCCGTGGCCGAGACGGCCCTGTTCGTCGTCGACGCATCCGAGGGCCCACAGCCCACGACCGTCAAGCTGTGGTATGCGGCCGAGGACCTGCCGCTTGCCCGCGCCGTGTTCGTCAACCGCATCGACAAGGACAACGTCAGCTTCTCTGACACGCTCGAGGCCCTGACGGAGCGCTTCGGCACGCGCCTGGGCGCCATGAGCCTGCCCATGGGCGAAGGCCCCGACTTCCACGGCGTCATCGACGTCCTACGCATGCAGGCCCACACGTACGGTCCCGACGGCGCGCAGACAGTCGGCGACATCCCCGCCGAGTTCGCCGACGCCGCCCAGAAGGCCCACGACCACATGTGCGACCTGGTCGTTGAGGCGGACGACGACGCCATGGAGCGCTACCTCGAGGGAGAGCCCCTCTCCCAGGACGACCTTGAGCGCCTGCTGGGCGTCGCCATCGCACAGCGCATGTTCGTCCCCGTCTACGTGGGCTCCGCCGTCAAAGAGCAGGGCGTTCGCCTGCTGCTCGACGACATCGTCGCCTACTTCCCGTCGCCGCTCGACTACGGCGCCATGCCGCTGAACGACGGCACGTCGCTCAAGATCTCCTCGGCAGACGAGCGCCCCGTCGCCTTCGTCTTCAAGACGCTTGTCGACCCGGCCGCCGGCCGTCTGTCGTTCCTCAAGGTGCTGGCCGGCACGCTCGAGCCTGCGACGGAGCTCGTGTGCGCCCGCACGCAGAAACGCGAGCGCATGGGTCACCTGTACCTCATGTGCGGCCACGACACGACGGACGTCAATCGCGCCCTCGCCGGCGACATCATCGTCGTCCCCAAGCTCGACGCCAACACGGGCGACACGCTGTCGACGACGGGCAAGGTCGAGGCCGAGGCGTTCCGCTTCCCCAACTCGCTGTACCAGGTGGCCATCCGCGCCAAGAACCGCACGGAGGAGGACAAGCTCGGCGCCTTCCTCGAGAAGACGTGCGACGCCGACCCGACGATCAGCGTGACGCGCAACGAGGAGACGCACCAGACCGTCATCTCCGCCATCGGCGAGGCGCAGGTCTCCGTGCTGCTCAACCGCCTCGGCGAGCGCGTGGGCATCGAGGCGGTCATCGAGCCGCTGCGCATCCCCTATCGCGAGACGATCCGCAAGGCCGCCTCGGCTCAGGGCCGCCACAAGAAGCAGACGGGCGGCGCCGGCCAGTTCGGCGACTGCTGGCTGCGCGTCGAGCCCAACCCCGGCGAGGGCTACGAGTTCCTCGACGAGATCGTCGGCGGCAAGATTCCGCGCCAGTACATCCCCGCCGTCGACAAGGGCGTGCAGGAGGCTATGGTCGAGGGCGTCATCGCCGGCTACCCGATGGTCGACGTCAAGGTGGCGTGCTTCGACGGCTCGTACCACCCCGTCGACTCGAACGAGATGGCGTTCAAGACGGCCGCGCGCATCGGCTTCCGCGCCGCGTGCGAGCACGCCGACCCCGTCATCCTCGAGCCCATGGCCAACATGGTCATCACGGTGCCCGACGCCTACGCCGGCTCCGTCATGGGCGACGTCTCGGCGAGCCGCGGCCGTGTGACCGGCATGGACTCCGACGGGCGCGGCAACACGAAGGTGCTCGCGACCATCCCCTACGCCGAGGTCACGGACTACTCCACGCGCCTGCGCTCGCTGTCGCGCGGCACGGGCGAGTACACGATCGAGCTCGAGGGTTACGAGCAGGTGCCGCATGACACGGCCGCCAAGCTCATCGAGGAGTACCAGAAGCAGCGCGCCGAGGGCAGCAAGTAGGTGTAAGCCGCCCAGCTCGCACGACATGTCACGGGGCACAAAGGAGCCCGGCCGTCCCCAGCAGAGGGGCGACCGGGCTTTTTGGTGCCGCTTTTAACGCGCGCCAGCGACAAGACGCACTCCGAGGCGTTCGGAGCGTCCCCTACTCGTCCCAGCTGTCGAGACCGGCGATAGCCTGGGCACAGGCGCGTCCGAAGCTCAGCGCGCCGCCGAGGCTCGTTCCCGACGAGTTGATCGGGATGCGCGTGCGCGGGATGCAGCCCTGGTTGCACCAGTCGCTGATGGCACCCGCCAGGTAGAGGCTGGGGATGACCTGGCCGAACACGTCAGCCGCCTGCAGGCCGTCGCCATCCCAGCGGCGAAGCCCGCCGTAGGTGCAGCACAGCACGCTCGTCGTCTTGAACGCGTAGAACGGGGGCGTGTCAAGGGCGGGCGGCGTGGCGCCCGTGCCCGCCGTGTGGGCGCGCCCAAAGGCGCTGTCGACGCCGGACGAGGACACATCGGCGTTGTACTGCTCCATCGTGGCAACGAACGCATCGGCCGGGACGCCCATCTGATCGGCGAGCTCTTCAAGGGTGTCCGCCTGCAGGAGCAGGCCCGTCGCGGCGACCTTTGCCTGCGAGTAGTAGCTGCTCTCGTTGTCGGCGCACGCCTGGGCGATGTCGTCGTCCCACACCTGGAAGCACACGGCGTCAGGCTGCTCGTCGAGCTCGCTCCACACGTTCGTGTAGCCCTGCGACTCGTCCACGAAGCGGTTGCCGTCGAGGTTCACGAGCACGGCGCCCTGGTGGTACATGGCGCAGGCGTCGTGTGCGTTCCCGTCAGGATTCTGCACGGTCAGCATGCTGAGGTAGGACATGTGGCGCGTGTCGGCACCGACCTCCTGACCCATCAGCACGCCCGACCCGTCGATGCCCGGCGCGTCGTAGGCGCTCTCGATGTAGTGCTCGGCGCCCTCGCCAAAGATGTGCTGGTTGAGCATGTCGGCGTTACGTGTGTAGCCGCCGTTGCACAGGATGACAGCCTTCTTGGCCTTGTACGTGAGCGTCTGCCCGCCCCGCGTCGCCTGCACGCCAACGATGCGGCGCGTGGCCGGATCCTGGATGAGGTGGTCGGCGTGCGTCTCGAAGTCGATCTGGGCGCCCTTGTCACGGGCCGCGCCCTCGAGCGCTTCGAACATCGCGACCATGTTCGTGTGGTGCTCGCGCGGCACGGAGTGGGCGTTGCTCTGGACGAGCCCCGCCTCGTTGAACTCGACGCCCATGCCCGTCAGCCAGTCGTAGAGCATCGTGGCGTTGAAGTCGCACAGCATGCGCACGTACTGGGGAACGTAGTCGTGGGCAAACCAGGCGCACAGGTCGTCATACATCTGGTCGGCAGAATCCTCGATGCCCATCTGCTGCTGCAGCGGAGAGCCAGGTATGGCCATGCCGCCGTTGCTGCGGATGGAGTTGCCGCCGCAGATGCCCTGAGACTCGAGGATAATGCACGAAAGGCCCTGGTCGCCCGCCTCGATGCCTGCCGCCAGGCCCGCGGCGCCGCCGCCGACGGCGATGATGTCGGCCTCGGCGTCCCACGTCTCCGGGACGAGCAGAGACGCCGGGGCAGCCTGCGCCCCGTCGGCCGCGGAAGAGGCCGCCTCGCTGGCCAAGGCAGCCGTGGCGCCCGACGCAAGCGCGCCCATGCCAGCCGCCGCCATGCCTCCGACGACGAAGTTTCGACGCGTGAGTTCCATGAGAGTGCCCCCGTTTCCCGTTGATCGCACTCGAGCGAGGCGCTTCGCGCCGCACCCCGCCACCCGGAGGCCCGCATGGGCACCGGGGTGGCAGAATGCGATCAAATGTATATTGAGTTACATCAAGGGATCCGATGACATAGCAATCATAGGTCGACGGCCGAACGAAGTGAAATGCCTAGTTGCTATGCCTTTCCATACACGTAGGGTATGCCCCGCGCCGCGAGAACAGGCGGGCCCCGATGAGGACGAGCAGTGCCACGGCGACGAGCGCGACGTAGCCCCACACCACCTGCACGAGACCCGCACCGGCGAACAGGCGCCCCACGACGAGGTTGGGCACGGCCGCGCCCGCATAGGACACAAGGTAGATCGCGGAGAGCGTGCCGGCGCGCTCGGCGGCGTCCGCACGGTCGACGATGGGGCCCATGCTCGCCGTGTAAGCGAGGCCCCACGCCGCCCCGGCGCACGCCGTCGCGACGAGGAAGGCGCCGACGAGCCCGGCGGCCAGCGTTGCTGCGATGCCGACGCAGCAGGCAAGAAACGCGGCCATGCCGACGAGCTGGGCCGTCTGGGCGCCCATGCGGCCTGACAGCATCCCGCCGAGCACATTAGGCGCCTGCAGGCAGGCAAAGACGGCCGCCGCGACGAGCATGCTGTCGCTGCCGAGGCACGATGCGGCCATGGGTGCGCTAAAGGCCTGGTAGAAGCCGCCGACGGCCCACGTGCCCACGAAGACGGGCACCGCAGCCGGCAACAGACGCATCGCGGAGCGTGGCACGCGGACCCGCGGCACGAGCGAGCGCAGGGCACCGGACGTGCGAGGCGCGCTCTCAGCCCCGACAAGCAGGAGGACGGCACACGCCGCGAGGAGAGCGAGCGCGCCGACGAAGAACGCCGACGTCGAGCCCGTGAGCTGCGCACACGCACCCGAACCGAACGACCCCGCGGCCAGGCCGACCATGGGGGCGCTGCCGGTCACGACGGGCGCGAGCCGGCCCGGCGCCGAGTCGACGACGTAGGCGCCCAGCGCGCTCGAGGCCAGGCCGCACGAGAGCCCCTGAACAAAGCGAGCCGCCATGAACGCCAAGCCGAGCCACGGCCCCGCGAACAGCACGCAGCCCAGTGCCGTCAGCGCCAGCGCCGCCAGGCCAGCAGGACGCCGCCCCACGTGGTCGGAGAGGCGCGCCAGCACGAGCAGCGAGACGAGCGTGCCCACGAAGTAGGCGACGGACGACAGCGAGAGGTCGGCGTTCGTCAGGCCCAGCTCGCGCTGGTACGTTGCGTAGAGCGGGACGGGCGCCGACGAAACGAGGTAGGCAACCGCAAACGAGAGCGTCGCGCCGACGAACGCGATCGCGCGCCGGACAGGCGCGGCACCGCCACGAGCCCGAGACACGCTCACGGAGCCGCCCGCACGGCCGGGCCCCGCGGCACCGGACACGCGCGCAGCCGCCGGCTCCGCGAGGCCCGCGGCCACTAGCGAGCCTCCCCTGCCCCGGCGATGGCCTGGACGCAGGCGCGGGCGAAGCTCATGGCGCCGCTCAGGCTCGTGCCCGACGCGTTGATAGGGCGACGCGTGCCGGGCATGATGCCCATGTTGCAGTAGTCGCTGATGGCGCCGGCGAGGTACAGCCCCGGGATGACCTGGCCGAACACGTCAACCGCCTGCAGGCCGTCACCCTCCCAGCGCTTGAGGCCGCCATACGTCGTGCACAGGACGTTCGTCGTCTTGAACGCGTAGAACGGCGGGGTGTCAAGCGCGGGCGGCACGGCGCCGTCGCCAACGGTGTGGGCGCGGCCGAACGCGTCGTCGACGCCGGTTTCGCTCACGGAGGCATTATAGGCCTCCATCGTGGCCGCGAACGCGTCGGCGGGCACGCCCATCTGCGCGGCGAGGTCCTCGAACGTGTCGGCCTGCAGGAGCAGCCCCGTCGCGGCAACCTTGGCCTGCGAGTAGTAGCTGCTCTCGTTGTCGGCGCACGCCTGGGCGATGTCGTCGTCCCACACCTGGAAGCACACGGACTCGGGCTGGGCGTCGAGCTCGACCCACACGTTCGTGTAGCCCTGGCCCTCGTTGACGAAGCGTTGGCCCTCGAGGTTCACCATGACGGCGCCCTGGTGGATCATGGCGCAGGCGTCGTGGGCGATGCCGTCGGGGTTCTGCACGCTCAGCATGGCGTGGTAGGACAGGTGGCGCGTGTCGGCGCCCAGCTCCATGGCCATGAGCATGCCCGAGCCGTCGATGCCCGGCGCGTCGTAAGCGCTCTCGACGTAGCGCTCGGCGCCCTCGCCGAACACGTGCTGGTTCAAGAAGGCGGCGTTGCGCCCGTAACCGCCGTTGCACAGGATGACGGCGCGGTTTGCGTGGTAGTAGATCGTCTGGCCGTCGCGCGTTGCCTGGACGCCGATGACCTGACGCGTCTCGGGGTCCTGAATGAGGTGGTCGGCGTGCGTCTCGAAGTCGATCTGGGCGCCCTTGGCGCGCGCGTTCTCCTCGAGAAGGCTAATGAGGTTGTAGGGGTTGACGTGGTGCTCGCGGGGACGCGAGTGGCCGTTGGACTGCACGAGGCCCGACTGTTCGTAGACGAGGCCCATGCCCGTCAGCCAGTCGTAGAGCATCGTCGAGTCAAGGTCGCACAGCATGCGCACGTACTGCTCGTCGTAGTCGTGGGCAAACCAGGCGCACATGTCCTCGTACATCTGGTCAGCCGAGTCCTCGATGCCCATCTCGGCCTGCAGCGGGGAGCCGGGAATCGTCATGCCGCCGTTGCAGCGGATGGAGTTACCGCCGCAGATGCCCTGCGACTCGAGGACGATGCACGACAGCCCTTGGTCCGCCGCCTCGATGCCGGCAGACAGGCCTGCGGCGCCACCGCCGATCGCGATGATGTCGGCCTCGGCGTCCCAGCTCTGAGGGGCGGACGTCGGCGAAGGAGAGGCAGCGGGGGCCTCGTCTGCCAGGACGCGCGAGCCGGAGAGGGCGAGGGCGGACATGCCGGTAGCGGCAGCGAGGCCCCCGGCGACAAACGAACGGCGCGAAAGAGAAGTGGACATTGGCGTTCCTTTCCATATGTGGGTAACGAACGCCGAAGAAGATATTACTTCGATTATCAAAAGTGAAATGCTTATTCATTATATGTACGTATACGAGAAATGCATGACTTAAGGTAGTCAAGGAAGCGTGCACCGGCGCGCGACAGGGGGACGCTGCGGCGCCACGCCAGGGCGCACGTCATCTCAAGCGGCGGCTCGAGCGGACGAAACGTCAGCGCCCCTCCGCCGAGCTGGCGACCGGCCCCCTGCGTCGTCAGGGCGCACACGCCTCCGTCCTCGACGAGCAGGGCCGCGGCGTCGACGACGTTGTACGTGGCCTCTATATCAAGGCTGTCGTAACCCTCCCCCATCCAGCCCGCCAGCTCGCGCTGCAGGGCCGGCCTGTCCGTCACGGCGAGGGGCGTCGAGGCGACATCGGCACGCGTCACGCTCGTCTGAGCGGCAAGAGGGTGGTCGGCTGGCATGAGCAGGCCCCACGGCTCAGGCTGCGGCATGCGCACGTAGTCGTAGCGGTCCATGTCGACGGGTTCGAGCAACAGCGCAAAGTCCAGGTCCCCGGCGTCGAGACGCTCCTTGAGGTGGTCGGCGCTGTTCGTGTGGAGGCGGCAGCGAACCTGGGGCCAGCGCTCGTGAAACGCTCGAACGGCCTTGACGATGTGACGCGCCGAGAGCAGCACGCCCGTGCCGACGGCTATCTCGCCGACAAGCGTCTCCCGACCCCCGACCTCGGCGTCGATGTGTGCCATGAGAGCGACGGCTTCTTCGGCGCGGCGCACGAGCGCCTCCCCGGCCTCCGTGAGCGTCAGCTGGCGTCCTCGCTCGAAGAGCTGCGCGCCAAGCTCGGCCTCGAGCTGGGACATCTGCCGGCTGAGCGTTGGCTGCGTCACATGCAGGGCCTCGGCCGCCCGCGTGATGTTGCGCTCGCGCACGACAGCGAGGAAGTATTGCAGCGTCCTGAACTCCATGGTCTTTCGGTCCTTCCTGACACGGCGCACCCGACATGCGCACCTCTCCAGCCTGACGTTAGGCGCACGGGCGTCGCGGCGCTCCCCACGAAGCGGGTGAAGAGCGAAAGGGACGCGTCGCATAAACCAAACGTGCACGCCCCGCGCACCAAACAAGGCGTTCACCTAACGTCGGCCGAGCCGTACCGTGGTCAGGACTTCACGCGACAGTACGACACGAGACACCGGGAGGGCGGTTCCCATGGCAGAGATGGAGCAGACGGCAGGGGCGAGGCGTGGCATGGCAGCGCATACCGAACCCAGGGTGCGATCGGCCGAGCGCCCGGCGCAGCTCGCCGTGCTGGCTGCCTCGGCGACGTTCTTCCTCGTGAGTCTCGACACGCTCATCGTCAACGTCGCCCTGCCCACGATCGCCGCCGAGCTCGGCGGCACGCTCTCCGACCAGCAGTGGGTCATCGACGGCTACACGCTCGCGTTCGCCGCGCTGCTGCTCGCCTCGGGCAGCCTGGCCGACCGGCTCGGAGCGAAGCGCCTGTTCGTGGCCGGCACGGCCCTGTTCGCGCTCGCGTCGCTCGCCTGTGCCCTCGCCCCGACGATGGGCGCGCTCGTCGCGGGCCGCGTGCTGCTCGGCGTCGCCGCAGCCGCCGTGCTGCCCGCGTCCATGACGATCATCCGCGAGGCCTACCCCGACGAGGCCCGGCGCGCCCGCGCCCTGGGCGTCTGGATGGCCGGTGGAGCCGTCGCCGCAGCGGCGGGACCTCTTCTGGGCGGGCTGCTCACGCCCATCCACTGGAGCCTCATCTTCTCGGTGAACGTGCCCGTCTGCGTCCTCGTCCTTGCGGCGTGCACGCAGGTCGCCCCCTCGCCGCAGCGCTCCGCAACGTTTGACGCGCCGGGGCAGCTGCTGGCGACGCTCGGCCTGACCGCACTCGTCGGCGGCGTCATCGAGGCGGGCGAGCAGGGCATTTCCTCCCCGCTCGTGCTCGGGCTGCTCATCGGCGGCGCCCTTTGTCTCGTCGCGTTCGTGGCGTCGCAGGCCCGCGTCGCCCACCCGATGATGCCACTCGCCCTATTCGGGTCGAAGGGCATGCGCGTCGCGCTCTTCACGGGCTTCGCGTTCATCCTGAGCTGGTTCGGCACCGTCTTTCTGTGCAGCACCTACCTGCAGCAGGGGCTCGGCCTCTCGCCGATGGCGGCTGGCCTGGCGTTCGTCCCGAGCGCGGCGGGCTCGTTCGTCGGCAACATCGCGAGCGGCCGCATCGCCGCGCGCCACGGGTCGGGCCTGCCCATGGCCGCGGGCCTCGGGTGCGAGGCGCTCGGCCTGCTGCTGCTCGCCGCGCTCGCCCCGACGCTGTCCGCCGCCTCGGTCGCGCTGCTCGTGGCCGTCGTGGGTCTCGGCGGGTCACTGGCAATGCCGGCGACGTCGAGCCTCGTGCTCGCAAGCGCCGACGCAAGGCTCTCGGGGGTAGCAAGTGCACTGTTCAACACGTTTCGGCAGGTGGGCGCCAGCATAGGCATCGCGCTGTTCGGCCTGTTCGTCACGGCGGCGCCGACGCTGGGCAGCGCGCTGCGCCTGAGCTTCGCGGTGGCGGCGGCCCTCGTCGTGGCTGCGGCCGTCATGGCGGCGAGGCTCGGCAGGAACCCGAAGAGATAGGCCAGGCCCACGCTGGCGTGCGCGGCCCGACGGCTCTACCCCCGCCCGTCCGGCGTGTAGCCCTCGGAGAACTCCCCTACGTGCTCGCGCAACCACGCCACAAGGCGCGCGACAGCCGGGCTCGGCTCGAGCGGGTAGAGCAGGCCGTAAGGTATCGTCGCGTCCCATGCGATCGGCACGCGCACGAGGCCGGGGTGGGCCGTCGGCCACAGGCCGTTCGTGATGAGGATGCCCCCCGCATCGGCGCACGCGTTGAACGTCGAGAGCTCAAAGTCGGCCGCGTCCTCTACCTCGATGCCGCCGTGCTCCTCGATGAGATCGCGCGCCCGGTCGATGGGGGCGTTCCCGCGGCGCAGCATCGTGACGCGCTGTCCCGCGAGGTCATCGAGGCTCAGCTCCGCGCGACTCGCCAGCGGGTTCGTGCGCGCGACGGCCGCAAGGATGGGGGCTTCGCCCAGGGGCACGACGTTGTATGCGCCCCCGGATCGGCTTGCCCCGTGGTCGGAGGCATACGTGCTCGCCACGACGTCGACCTGCGTGCCCAGCGCGCCAATGACCGCGCGATACTCCGACCACACGTCGCTGATGGGCACGAGCTCGAGGCGCAGCCCCGGCAGGGCGTCGTGTATCTGCTGCCAGCGCGTCAGCACAAAGCGGCCCGGGCGCAGCACGGAGACGCCGAGACGCACGAGGCCCTCGTCGGCGCCTGCGGCCATGCGCACGCGGCGCAGCGCGTCGTCGGACAGACGCATCATCGAGCGCGCGTCGTCCAGCAGGCTCTGGCCGGCGGGCGTGAGCGCCGCTCCCTGGCTCGAGCGCGTGAACAGGGGCGTGCCGCACGTCGCCTCGAGGGCCCGGACCTGCTTGAGCAGGGCCGTCGGCGACAGGGTCAGGAGCTGCGCGGCCTTGGTGAAGCTGCCTGCCTGGGCGGCGGCAACGAAGGCGTCGAGCCGGTAGTCATAGAGCATGAGCGTCGCTCCCCTCACGTAATCAAACTGACACGGCATTGACTCGAGGTGTTCTCAAAAGACGCTACACGCAGCAATTATACCGTACATATGAACCACGGGTTTATGCAATCTCATCTACTAGGATATTCCGCCACGCGGTGCGAGCCGGTATCTTCGATGCTGGCGACGGAAAGCGCCATACGGCCGGGCAAGGCTCGCCCTCCCCGGTAGACCCACCCACACGCACCCGAAAAGGAGGTACCCATGACCAGCACGCATCGAAACGCGCACGCGCTGAGCCGCAGGTCATTCATCGCGCTCGGCACTGCCGCCCTCGCAGTGGGCTCGCCACTGTGCACCGCCTCCCTGCCGCGCATCGCCGAGGCAACCGAGCCCGGCATCGAGCTCGTCGACATACCCGCAGGCACGTTCTCCATGGGCAGCCCCGACAGCGAGCGCCAGCGCCAGGCAGACGAGACGCAGCACGACGTCACGCTGTCGGCGTTTCGCCTCGCGCCCTACGAGGTCATGCAGGCCGAATACGCCCGCGTCATGGGGACGAACCCCAGCGCAAACGTCGGCGACAACCTGCCCGTCGAGCAGGTGAGCTGGTACGACGCCATCGAGTTCTGCAACCGGATCAGCGACGAGCAGGGGCTGACGCGCTGCTACGAGGTCGGCGAGGACGGCTCGGTGAGCTGGGACCGCTCAGCCGACGGCTACCGCCTGCCCACGGAGGCCGAGTGGGAGTACGCGGCCCGCGCCGGGTCGACGGGCATCTTCCCCGCCGGCGAACAGATCACGAGCGACGTGGCCAACTTCGAGGGCAGCTATCCCTACCTCATCGAGGAGAACTACGTCATGCGCCGCGACCCCGCCGTCGTGACGAGCGCCAACCGCGGCCAGACGATCGGCGTGGCGGAGCTACCGCCCAACGCCTGGGGCCTGTACAACATGTGCGGCAACGTCTCGGAGTGGTGCTTCGACCTCTATGCGCCCTACGGCCCCGAGGCGGCAAGCGATCCGGCGGGCCCCACGCAGGGGTCGCTGCGCACAAACCGTGGTGGCGGGTACGACGACTTCGCCAAGCAGCTGCGCAGCGCGTACCGGTCGGCGTGCAACCCCTCGTGGGTCGATCGCAACATGGGCTTTCGCGTGGCCCGCAACGCGAATGCCTCGGACGCGCCCAGCGACGTCGTCGCCACCGAGGGCCCGCTGAGCATAGCCGTGCCCGCCGAGCCGCGCATCCTGATCGCGTACTTCTCGCACTCGGGCAACACGGCGCGGGCCGCGCAGATGATCGCTGACAAGACGGGCGCCCCGCTGTTTGAGATCGCGATGGCCCAGCCCTACCAGGGCAACATCTACGAGGACTCGCAGGCGGACATGAACAACAACGTGCACCCGCCGCTCGCCGCCCACGTCGACGACATCGCGAGCTACGACGTCGTGTTGCTGGGCTACCCCACCTGGTGGTCGACGATCCCCATGCCGGTGGCGACGTTCCTCGACGAGCACGACCTGACGGGCAAGCTCATCGCGACGTTCTCATCCAACGGGGGCACGCGCTTCGGCGACAGCCTCTCTGACGTCGCCAAGGCCGCGCAGGGCAGCGTCGTCACGCACGGGTTCGAGTTCACGTACTCGGGCGGCGGCTCGCTGTCGGGCGACATCGACGCCTGGCTTGCCCGCATCGGCCTAGGAACGGCGGCTCAGTAATGGCAGGCACGCAGGCGGCCCGGCGCGCGACTGCCGTCGTCAAGGGCTGCGTCGACGTCACGATGCTCGTCGTGCTGCTCTACCTCATGGGCTATCGCGCAGGCTCGGGGCTGCTCCCCCACGCCGCGTACGGCGTGGGCCTGCTCGCCCTGTTCGTCGCCCACCTGGCCCTCAACGCGCGCTGGTTTGCGTCGCTGCGCCGCGGTCGCTACGGCATCGCCCGCACGTTGAACACGGCCGTCGACCTCGGGCTGGCCGCGTGCCTCGTCGCCCTCTCCCTGAGCTCCGTCCTCATGGCGGGCTACGTGCTGCCCGGCTGGCCGCTCGCCATGCCCTGGTACGCCCGCACGATCCACATGGCGGCGAGCGCCTGGTGCGTGCTGCTCATGGCCTTCCATGTGGGGCTGCACGCCCACGTCATGCTGCGGCGGTTGTGGGCGCGCCTGCCCGGGGCCGGCCCCGCCCGGACGTTGTGGCTCGCTGCGGCGCTCGCCCTGTGTGGCCTGGGCGCCTGGTGCCTCGTGAGCGGGGGCCTGCTCGAAAACCTCGTGACGTTCGACGGCGCCGCGTCGTTTGGCTTCGGCTCCGTCGGAAGCGACGCCTCGAACCACGCAAAGACGCTCGGCGCCGTCGCCGGCACGTGCGCGGCCGCCCACCTCGCGCAACTCGGGCTGCAACGCCTGCGCGGGTCGCGAGTGGCGCGGCAGGCATCGTAAGCCCCCTCCCTGAAAGCCCTTCCCCTCAAAACGAAAGGACGCCCATGGCTTCCCACGACGAGCCCAAGAGCCCCCGAAGGGCCCCGCTGGCTGCCGATAGCGGCGAGGCGGCACGCTCCGGCGGCATGTCTCGGCGCGCGTTTCTCGGCCTAGGCTCGGCATGTGCCGCGGGAATGGCTGCGCTTGGCTGCTACCAGGGCCTGCGCGCCCTGAACGGGGACTCTCCCGATCCCGCGCTGCGCGTCGCCGACGCGACGGAGGCCCCCGCCGGCTCGACCCCGGACGCGCCCCGCGTGCTCGTCGCCTACTTCTCGCAGGCCGACGCCGTAAGCGAAGGCATGGACGCCGTGACGCACGCGACGCCGTTCGAGAACAACACGCAGACCGCAGCGCTCGCCATCGCCCAGGAGCTTGACGCGGGCGTGTTCCAGATCCAGACGCAGCAGGCCTACCCCGTCATCCACACGGAGGCGTCCGCCCTTGCCGAGGTCGAGCAGGCCGACGACGTCCGCCCCGCCCTCGCCTCGGACCAGAGCGTCGCGCAGGGCTATGACGTGCTGTTCCTCGGCTTTCCCATCTGGTGGTACTCCGAGCCCATGGCCATCCGCTCCTTTCTCGACGAGGTGGACACGGCCGGCACGGTCATCGCGCCGTTCTGCACGAGCCTCGCCGTCAGCGTCGAAGAGGCCGCCCAGCACATCGCCGAGCTCTGCCCCGACGCGACCGTGCTGCCGGGGCTGCGCATGAGGACGGCGGACGCCGCCATCCCCGAGCAGGCGCGTGCCTGGGCAGCGGAGTCCCTGGAGCTGGCGCGACAGGCCCTCGCCTCGGGAGGGGCCGCGTCGTCGGGCCGCGACGGGGCACGAGCGTCGTCGAGCGAATCCGAGAGCCAGGGCATCGTCATGCGCATCACGGTAGACGGCCGCAGCGTCGACGCCGTCATGGAGGACAACGCCACGACGCGCGACCTCATGGCACGCCTGCCGCTCGAGCTCCCTATGCTCGACCTGTACAACAACGAGATGTGCTACCGCTTCGAGGACGAGCTGCCAGTCGACGACGTGCGCTCGCAGGGCTACGAGGTCGGCGACATCCTGTACTGGCCGCCGCGCCACAGCTTCGTCATCCGCTACGCGCAGAACGGCGAGGTGTTCGATTTCCAGCGACTCGGCCACGTGGACGCGGCGACAGCGGCCGAGCTGTTCGGCCACGGCGACGCGACCGTGACGCTCGAGGCCCTGTAGAAGGGCGGCTTTCGCGACGGGGCGTCCCGAAACGCGAAATGCACCGCACCCAAGGCACCCGCTCCGGTGACACCGCCGCAGCGCCCGCTTCCAAAAACGGCCCACCCCGCCCGCATCTCACATGGTGCGTAAGCGGGGCGGGCCTCGTATTATGGAAGGCGAAAAAGCCGGGCCGCACGGGCACGCCCGGTAGAGGAAAGGGGACGCCGTGGAGGCATCGGACGCGGGCGGGCGCATGCGGGAACTGTTCGGGTCGGTAGCGCATATTTGCCTGCTCTGCCTGGCACTACCGCAGATATGGCTGTGGGTCATGCTGCGCGCCATGGACGGCGCCGCCACGCTGGGCGATCCCAACCTCGTGTTCTACCTCGCCGAGGGCGCGGCGCTCGCCGCGCTGGCGCTCGTACTCTGGCGCAGGCCGTCCCCGGGCGGGGCCCCTCGCGCGCCCGAAAGCCCCTCGGGTGAGGCATCGCGTCCCAACGCGCGCATATCCCGCGTCCTGGCAGGCGCAGTCGCCGTCCTCATGGCACTCTCCCCCGCCCTCGTCGTCGCCGGCCAGCTCTTCGGCATGCCCGCGCTCTCGCTCGCGTTCGAGATCGTCGGCGCCGCGTGCCTCGTCGCAAGCTACGCGGCATACTTCGCGCTGTGCTCCCTGCTCCCGCTGCGCGACGCGGTCAGCTACCTGCTGCTCTCGTTCGCCGTCGTCCCGCTCGTGCGTCTGCCGCTCGACATGCTGCCCATAGAGGTGGCCTCCGTATGCGCCGCCGTCCTGCCGGTGCTCTACGCGCTGGCGCTGGGCGTGGCCCGCAGGCTCGCGGCGTCGGATACCCCCACGGAGCTCGCGGGCGCGGCGCAGACGTCGCCCTCGGCCCCCGGGGCACTCGGGACCGGAGAGGGCAGGCTCGGCCTCGGCCTGCTGCTCGTCGAGCTCGCGGCATTCGGCGTCGCGATGGGCATGTTCCGCGGCGAGGCGGGCGGCGTGTACAACGCGCTGTGGTTCGTGCCGCTTAACTTCGCGCTCAAGACCGCCGTTCCCCTGCTGGCGCTCGTCGCCGTCTCGCGGCTGTGGCAGCGCGTCAGCGTCGCCAGCCTGTGCCAGGCGGCGCTCGGGCTGCTCACGCTGCTCATGGTCGTCTCCGTCAACCTCGAAGGCATCGCTGCGGTGCCGTTCGTCGTGTTCGACCTCGCGCGCTACGTCATGGTCGTGCTCATCTTCCTCGCGCTTGCGGCGCTGGCCCGACGCTCGCAGCGCCACCCCGTCGTGATCTTCTCGCTAGGCATGGGCACGTACACGCTAGCACTCGGCGCCGGGCTCGCCCTCAGGACGTTGCTGGGTGGCGTCGAGGTGAGCCCCAGCGTGCTTGTGCTCGACGTCGTGTGCGTACTCGTGCTGTGCACGGTGCTCGCCTCGGGCGCCGGCCAGGCCGACGACGTGCGCCTGTTCGCCGACGGCAGCCCCGAGCTCGTGCCGTCGCAAGCGCCCGACGAGATAGACGCGCGCTGCGAGGCCGCGGGGCGCGCGTACGCCCTGAGCGAGCGCGAGCTGGACACAATGAAGCTCATCTGCCGCGGGCGCTCGAAGCGCTACATCGCCGAGCAGATGGCGCTGTCAGAGAACACGGTGCGCGGCTACGCGAAGACGCTCTACGCCAAGCTCGACATCCACAGCCGCCAGGAGCTCATGACGCTTGTGGGCATCGAGTAGGGGCAGCGCGCATCTCGCAGCTAGAACGCGAGAGGCTACACCCACCACTGCGGCGTGAGGTCGCGCAGCGTGGCGACTGTGCCGGCCTCCCGGTCCATGAGGACCTCGACGTCGCCGGAGCAGCCCGGCATCATCTGCGCCATGAACTCGCGGCAGGCGCCGCAGGGGGCGAGCGCCTCGCCCTGCGACCCGAGCGCGACGACGCGGTGGATGGTGCTCTCCCCGTTCGTGATGGCGCTGAACAGGGCCACCCGCTCGGCACAGGCGCCCAGCGAGCACGCCGTGTCGACGCAGACACCGGTATAGATGCGCCCCGAGCCCATCTCGACAGCCGCAGCGACACACCCGGCGCTCATCTGCTCCGAAATCTCCCGGTCGCCCTGCACCGCCAGCGCAGCGGCGCACATCTCGTCCCATATCGCGTCCACGGCGAACACCTCCAGCGTCCCAATAACGAAGGGGGCACCCCGGCCGCATAGCGCAACCGGGGTGCCCCTAACCTCAGTCCGTCTCGTAGCTACTGCGGACCCTATGATAGACGAGAGCCTACGCGTCCCAGTCCTCGAGCTTGGCCATCTCCTGGACGCACTTGCGGCCGAAGGAGAGCGCGCCGCCGAAGCTGCAGCCGCTCGCGTTGATCGGGCGGCGCGTGCCGGGCACGATGCCCATGTTGCAGAAGTCAGAGATGTTGCCAGCGAGGTACAGGCCCTCGATGACGTCGCCGAAGACGTCCTCTGCCTGCAGCATGTCGCCGCTCCAGCGCTTGAGGCCGCCGTACGTCGAGCTCACGATGCTCGTCGTCTTGAAGCCGTAGAACGGGGCCGTCTCGATCTTCACGGGCGCGGCACCGGTGCCGGAGATGTGCTCGCGGTTGAAGAGCGTGTCCTTGCCCTCGGCGTCGATGTCGGCGTTGTACTTCTCGACGGACGCGAGGAACGCCTCCTTGGCCTCGGCGTCAAAGCCCATGAGGTCGGCCAGCTCGTCGAGCGTGTCGGCCTCGAGCAGGTAGCCGCTCTCGCGGATCTTGGCCATGGAGTAGTAGCCGCTTTCGTTCTCCTCGCACGGCGCGGCGATGGCGTCGTCCCACACCTGGAAGCACATGTTCTCGGGCTGCTGGAGCAGCTCGCTCCACACGTTCGTGTAGCCCTGAGCCTCGTTGACAAAGCGCTGGCCCTGCAGGTTCACGAGGATGGCGCCCTGGTGGTACATAGCGCACTCGGCCGCGTGGCCGCCGTCGGGGTTCAGCACGGTCAGCATGCCGCAGTACGACAGGTGGCGGGGCTGCGCGCCAATGGCCATGGCCATGATGAGACCCTGGCCCATCTGGCCGACGGAGCCGTTGAAGTCCGTCATCTCGCGGGCCGCCGGGCCGAAGTTCCACTCGGCGAGCATCTCAGTGTTGCGGCCGTAGCCGCCCGAGCACAGCAGCAGGGCCTTCTTCGCCTTGTAGTACAGCTCGTTGCCGTCGGCGTCCACGGCCTTGATGCCCAGGACGCGGCCGGTCTCGGGGTTGCGGATGATGCGGGTGGCCGTCGTCTCGAAGTGAATCTCGACACCATCGGCCTGGGCCTTCTCGTCGAGCACGCGGATGACCTCGTACGGGCCGACGTGGTGCTCGCGGGGACGGCTGTGGCCGTTGGACTGGAGCAGGCCGCTCTTGTCGAACTCGATGCCCAGGCCCGTCAGCCAGTCGTAGAGGTCGCCGCCGTTGAGGTCGCACAGCATGCGGACGTAGCCCTCGTCGTAGTCCGTGCCAAACCACGCGCACAGGTCCTCGAACATCTGGTCGGGCGAGTCCTCGATGCCGAGCTCGGCCTGCAGCGGCGAGCCGGGCAGGGCCATACCGCCGTTGCACAGGGCGGAGTTGCCGCCCACGATGCCCGTGGACTCGACGATGATGTAGCTCAGGCCCAGGGCGCGCGCCTCGACGCCGCCCGCCAGGCCGGCGCCGCCCGCGCCGATGGCGACGATGTCGGCCTCGTAGTCCCAGTTCTCGGGGATGACGGTCGAGGCAGCGTCCGCGAACGCCTTGCTGCTCATGACGGAGGCGCTGACGCCGGCGGCGGCGAGGGCAGCGGTCGCGGCGAACGTGCGGCGGGACATGGTGGAGGTGGACTGCATGGTCGTGTTCCTTTCTCAGTGTATATGCGAGCGGTCGTTGGCACGAGGCGTCGATGTGCCCCTGCCGCGCTGCGAGCAGAAGATATGAGCGAGCGGGACGTGTGTGCACGGGCACGTCCCTTCAGTCGCTCAGCCGCTCGCTGCGACTGACTCGAACTCTAGGCCGGGCGGGCGCCGCCGCGCTCCCCACGGAGCGGGTGTCACTGCGTCGCGCGGCTCCACACCTTTCGGGTGTACGCCTCTGAACTGGGGTTTTAAGCACGTCTCGTCTAAAATGGACCACAGCCGCCAGAGGGGTGCCCCCTGCTGGGACGCGCCGCCCGCGCATCCCTCGCCCGCGATTTTGGCCGGATGTGTCATCAAGGGCGTCTCCGGGGGTATGCACGTCTATGATGGGAGAGGAACGTCACGCCGACACAGAGGCGCGCGGCCCTGGGCCCCACGACCAAAACCCGAAAGGGAGCACCCATGCTCTACGGAGTCATCGACATCGGCTCGAACACCATCCGTCTCACCATCTACGACGTAGACGAGGAGAAGCGCACATTCTCGACGTTCTTCAAGCTCAAGAACATGGCCGGCCTCGTCAGCTACATCGACAAGAAGACGGGCCTCATGTCGCAGGCCGGCGAGCGCTGCCTCATGGAGGTCATCCAGGAGTATCTCGCCTGTACGTCACGCTTCAAGGACCTCAACGGCCCCTACGCGTTCGCGACGGCGGGCGTGCGCAACGCCAAGAACGCGCGTGACGTCATCGCGCGCGTCGAGAAGGCGTGCGACCTGCACATCGACCTCATCTCGGGGCGCGAGGAGGCGGAGCTTGGCTACGTCGGCGCCATGTACAAGAGCCGCCTCACGACCGGCGTGCAGATCGACGTCGGCGGCGGCTCCGTCGAGGTCAGCACGTTCCAGAAGGGCCGCATCCTCCAGGCAGCCAGCTTCCCGCACGGCTCGCTCTCGCTGTTCAACGCCTGCGTGCACGACCTGCTGCCCACGCCCGCCGAGGCCGACCGCGTCCGCGAGCTCATCCGCACGGACCTCGCCGGCGTCAAGGAGTTCCGCGGCTTCTCGTGCGACACGGCCTCGGGCGTCGGCGGCAGCGTGCGCGGCGCGCGCCGGCTGCGCAACGTCTGGCTGCCCGGGCACGCCGGCGAGTCGGGCGTCACGGCTGACGAAATCAAGACGATACTCGAACGCGTCGCTTACGACCCTCACCAGGCGGCCCGCGATATCCTGCGGGTCGTGCCCGAGCGTGCCCACACGTGCATACCGGGCCTGCTCGTCGTCCAGACGGTCATGGAGTCGTTCGGCGCCACGACGCTCGAGGTCAACGACTTCGGCGTACGCGAGGGCTATCTGCTGAGGCACGTGTTCGGCGTGGAGGCAAAGGGGACGGCGCGGGGCTAGCACGCGGCGCGCAGCGCCCAGGGGGATCTACGATAGACGAGGAGCTTCACCATGGCAGGACAGGCTGAGGGTAAGACCGGCATGGCGACATCGGGACAGGCGTCGCACGTCTCCGACGGGTTTGACTTCTCTTACACGCAGAACCGCGAGCTTTCGTGGCTGCAATTCGACAACCGCGTGCTCGACGAGGGCCGCGACGACAGCGTGCCTCTGCTCGAGCGCCTCAAGATGACGGCCATCTTCGAGTCCAACCTCGACGAGTTCTTCATGATCCGCGTCGGCAGCCTCTCGGAGCTCGCCGCGCTCAAGAAGCAGCCCATCGACAACAAGTCGAACCAGACGCCCTCTGAGCAGCTCGCCTCCATCTACAAGTCGCTGCCGCCGCTCATCGAGAAGCATGGCCGCACCGTCGCGGACATCGAGGCCCGGCTCGCCCAGAAGGGCCTGACGCGCGTCATCTGGCAGGAGTACAACGACGCCGACATGACCGTCGTGGAGAACTACTTCGACGACGTCGTGCTGCCCATCGTCTCGCCGCAGGTCATCGACCCGCGTCACCCCTTCCCCAACCTGCGCGGCGGCACGCTCTACGCCGTGTTCAACCTCGCGAGCACCGAGGAGGCGGGTCTGCTCGGCCTCATCGAGGTCCCGCCGACGCTGCCGCGCTACCTCGTGCTGACACCCCCGGGCGCCCACGCCGTGCGCTACACGCTGCTCGAGGACGTCATCCTCGCCTGCGCTCCCGAGCTGTTCGGCGAGTTCCACACGTCGGAGCGCGCCGTCATCCGCGTGACGCGCAACGCCGACATCGACCCTGACGAGGGCTCGTTCGACGTCGAGGACGACTATCGCGACCACGTGAAGAAGATCCTCAAGCGCCGCCTGCGCCTCAACCCCGTGCGCCTCGAGGTTCAGGGCAGCTTCGACAAGGGCCTCGTCAAGAGCATGCGCAAGTCCCTCGAGCTGACGGACCGCCAGGTGTTCTCCGTGACGACGCCGCTGGGCATGGGTGCGTTCGCATTCTCGCTCGAGGGCCTCGTGAGCCGCACGATAGCAGAGGACCTGTGCTACCCGCCGTTCTCGCCGCAGCCCTCCGCCCGCGTCGAGCCCGACGTACCCATGTATCGCCAGATCCGCGACCACGACATCATGCTGTTCTACCCCTACGAGTCCATGGAGCCGTTCCTGCGCCTGCTGCACGAGTCGGCCCACGACCCGGAGGTCATGCAGATCAAGATCACGCTCTACCGCGTCGCCCGCAAGTCGCGCCTGTGCGAGTCGCTCATCGCGGCCGCCGAGAACGGCATCGACGTCACGGTGCTCATGGAGCTGCGCGCCCGCTTTGACGAGGAGAACAACATCGAGTGGGCCGAGCGCCTCGAGGACGCCGGCTGCACGGTGCTCTACGGCGCCGAGGGCTTCAAGGTGCACTCGAAGATCTGCCAGATCACGCGGCGCAGCGGCGGCGAAGTAGTGCGCATCACGCAGCTGGGCACCGGCAACTACAACGAGAAGACGGCGGGGCTGTACTCAGACTACTCGCTTATGACGGCCGACCCGCGCATCGGCGAGGACGCCAACAAGTTCTTCCGCAACATGCAGATCGGCAACCTGCAGGGCGAGTACCGCACGCTCGGCGTGGCGCCCGTCGGCCTCAAGCCGCTCATCATGCGCGGCCTCAACCGCGAGATCGCCAAGGCACGCGCCGGCGAGCGCGCCTACGTGTTCTTCAAGATGAACTCCCTGACCGACCGCGAGGTCATCGACAAGATCTCCGAGGCGAGCTGCGCGGGCGTCGAGGTGAACATGATCATCCGCGGCATCAGCTGCCTGCTGCCCGGCGTCCCCGGCAAGACGGAGAACGTGCACGTGCGCGCCATCGTCGGCCGTATGCTCGAGCACGCCCGCGTCTACATCTTCGGCGAAGAGCACGACACGATCTACCTGTCGAGCGCCGACATGATGACGCGCAACACAGAGCACCGCGTCGAGATCGCCTACCCCCTGCTCGACCCCATCATCCGCGACCAGGTGCAGGAGGACATGCGCGTCCAGTGGGCCGACACGGTGAAGGCCCGCGAGCTCACGCCGTCGGGCGACTTCCGGCGCATCAGCGAGGCCGCCGGCGCCGTCCCCATGAACGCACAGGAGTACTTCATGCGCCGCGCCATCGACGAGACGGCCGCCAAGGAGCGCACGCTCGCCGAGCGCGCGCACGCTGCCAGCTACCGTCCCATCCCCGACGGGTCGGACGCCAACGCCGTGCGCATGTCGGAGAGCGCCGCGTGCGAGCAGGAGCCGGCTGCCACGCAGACCACAACGGTTAACCAAAACATGAGTGTTGAGCCTGTTACACCATCTACCAGCTCAGATGGTGAGACTGTGCCTGCTTCCACGTCCACTATCGCCAGCGGGCAAAGCACGGTCGAAACGCGCGAGACCACGGTGCGCATTACTGAGTCTCAGTCTGAGGTCAAGGCTCAGGTAAGCGCCGCGGCATCCTCGAGCACGCCTCAGCCCGCCAAGGTACCTGCCTCTGTCGAGGAAGTCGTCGCGACGACGATCATCGAGGATGAGCGCGCCGAGCAAGCGGCCCTGCGCGACGAGAAGCCCTCGCTCGAGCTCATGATTCGCCAGAAGGGCCGCGCCTCCACGGGCTGGGCACTGATCAAGGCCGGTTTTCGGGTACTATTCGGAGGTAACGTCAAGTAGAGCGTCGGGGCGGCGTCGCGCGGCCCCGATAGGGTGAGGCGGGGTTGCGCGCATGAAGCTCACGATAGAAAGCATGGCCTACGGATTCGACGCCGTCAGCCACGACGAGGCAGGCAAAGCCGTGTTCGTGGAGGGCGGCGTCCCTGGTGACGTCGTCGAGGCGCGTCTCACCTCCGACGGGTCTTCGTTCTCGAAGGCCGTCGTCGAGCGGGTGCTCGAGCCCTCCCCCGACCGCGTGGCCCCCGCCTGCCCCTACGCGTCCGTGTGCGGCGGCTGCCCGTGGGCGGCGCTGTCCTACCCGGCGCAGGCCCGCGCCAAGCGCAAGAACGTCGTGGACGCGCTTGCCCGCATCGGGCGCATGGGCACGGAGGCGGCCGACGCCCTCGTCGCACCGATCGTCTCGCCGAGCGACCCGTGGGGCTATCGCAACAAGATCGAGCTCGCCATCGCCCAGGGCCCGCGCGGCCTTTCGCTGGGCATGCACGCCCGCGCCGACGGGGCACCGCTCGTGGCCGTCGACCGCTGTCTGCTGCTGCCCAAAGCCCACCAGAAGCTCCCTCGCTCCGTCGCCGGCGCTCTACGTTACATGGGGAGCTCCCGTGAGCTCGGCATGGAGCGCGTCGGCATCCGTGTCTCGGAGCGCACCCGCCAGGTCGAGGTCGCACTGTGGACCGACCCAGCCGCCTTCCCGCGCAACGAGGTCGCCAAGGTCCTCGATGACGCTGCCAAACCGACGTCTGTCGTGCGCGTCCTCGTCAAGGAGGGCGGCGCTGCGCGCAAGGTATCGCGGGTCGAGCGCCTCTCGGGCCGAGGTGTGTGGCAGGAGCGCATCGCCGACGCGACGATGTCGCTGAGCGCCCCCTCGTTCTTCCAGGTGAACACCGCCGGTGCCGAGAAGCTCGTCGACCTCGTGCTCGCGGGGCTCGAGCCGGCCGAGGGCGAGATCGCCGTCGACCTGTACTGCGGCGCCGGCACGTTCACACTGCCCCTCGCTCGCAGCTGCGACGCCGTCGTCGGCATCGAGAGCTACGGCCCCGCCGTGCGCGACCTTGCCCGAAACGTACGCGACCACAAGCTCGACGACGTCGTGGAGACCATCGGAGACGACGCCGCACGACAGCTCGACGTGCTCGAGGAGGCAGACGTCGTCGTAGTCGACCCCCCGCGCGCCGGCCTGGCCCCCGACGTCGTGCAGGCTCTGGCCGACTCCCCTGCGCGCGCCGTCGCCTACGTGTCGTGCGACCCCGCCACGCTCGCCCGCGACCTGGCGCTGTTCGCCGCTGACGGAAGGCTCGTCCCCGCAAGCGTCACGCCCGTCGACCTGTTCCCGCAGACGTTCCACGTCGAGACCGTCACGATCCTGCAACGCGCGTAGAGGCCGTGCCTGCCGGCACCGTCCGCACAGTGGGCGCGCCAGGACTAATTTTGTGGCCCCCTTCCTGCATCAGCCCAGCTCCAATGGGGTATCAGTGAGCGCAGGAGCCAGGAAGGAGATTGCCACATGCCCAATGTAGCCGTACTGCTTGCCGACGGGTTCGAGACATCGGAGGCGCTGACGGTCGTCGACGTGCTGCGCCGCGCCGGCATACGCACACGCACCGTGTCCGTCATGGGCACGCGCCAGGTCATCAGCGCCCAGCAGGTGCAGGTGGCAGCTGACGAGAGCCTCGAGAGCTGCAGCTTCGATGACGTCGACTGTATCGTGCTGCCGGGAGGCCTTCCCGCAGCTCGCCGGCTTGCGTCCGACGCGCGCGTGGCCGACCTGCTCCAGCAGTTCGTCGAACACGGCACCGTCGCCTCGAGCGATGCCGGATCGTCGGTTCTCGACGCGCTTGGCCTGCTCGAGGGGCGCCTCGTGGCCGCCTACACCGGTAGCGACACCTCACGGGGCACGGCGACGTTCAGCGACGCGGGCGTCGTCGCGGACGGCAACCTCATCACGTCGCGCAACATGGCGAACATGCTGGTGTTCGCGCTGGGCATCGTGAGCAAGCTGGCGGGCGAGGCCGCGGCGCGCAAGCTATGGCTCTCCATCGGCTTCTCTCCTGACGAGACCGCGCCCGACGAGGCAGCCGCTCTATAATCTCGCCAGCAACTGCCCGACCCTCCGAGAAAGGACGCCCCTCCATGATCCTCGCTTCCTCTTCGCCGCGCCGCTTCCAGCTGCTGAGCGAGGCGGGCATCGACTTTCGCGTCGTGCCGTCTGACTACGACGAATCCCAGCTGCGCAGCGAGCCACACACGCCCGAGGCCCTCGTCATGCAACTCGCTCGCCGCAAGGCGTTCTCTGTCGCCGAGAGCGCCGCGAAGAAGGGCGAGCCCGTCATCGGTGCCGACACGATCGTCGTCGTGGACGAGAACGTCCTGGGCAAGCCCCGTGACGAGGCGGACGCCCGCGACATGCTGTTCAGCCTCTCGAACCGCACGCACGAGGTCATGAGCGCCGTGTGCGTCGTGCGCGACGGCGAGGCCATCATCGGTTTCACCGAGCGCACGCGCGTGCGCTTCTACGACCTCTCCCCCGCCGAGATCGACGCCTACATCGCTACGGGCGAGCCCATGGACAAGGCGGGCGCCTACGGCATCCAGGGCCTGGGCCGTCACCTCGTGCGCAGCATCAAGGGCGACTACTACACCGTCGTCGGCCTGCCCATCGCCCGCCTCGTGCGCGAGCTGCGCCAGCAGGGCCTCGCCGGCTTCCCCACGACGCCGCTCGCATAAGGACGCCGCAGGGCACAAAAGCAGCCCTCGCACACAAAAGCCGCCCGCCGGAGACTGGAGTCTTCCGACGGGCGGCTTCTTTCGTGGGGAGAGATCCTAGCCACTCTAGTTGAACTTCACAACCTTGCGCGCCACGTGGTAGAGGGCCGCCATGATCCTAGCGCCCACCTTGCCCGGCAGGTTCGTAAAGATGCCCAGCACGCCGTAGCGCGCCTTGCGGTACATGCGCCCGTCGAAGTCGCGCAGGTGCGCCCAGAGCTTCGCAAGGTTGTCGTCGGAGTCGGGGTCCTTCGACATGCGCGAGAACAGGCTCGAGATCGTCATCATCATCGTGAAGTAGCCGAGCATGTAGTCGCGCAGTGGCTTGCTGGGCACGTCGTCATAGAGGTGGTAGGCGTCGACCATGATGCGCGTGATGCGCAGCTGCTGCTCGTAGCGGCCGATCATGACCGACTCGTTGACGCTCTGGTCGTCGCGGCCGATGTAGTAGCGGTAGAGGTCGACGTCGGCGTAGTACAGCGTCTTGCAGCGCGGCAGCGGCACGTACGCGTAGATGTTGTCGACGTAGAACGTGTGGCGCGGCAGGGGGACACCCCCCTCGCGCAGCACCGCCGTACGGTACATGAGCGCGTGCATGAGTAGGTTCTGGTCGATGCGGAAGTGGCCCATCTCGTCCCACGTGAACGGGCGACCCACGGGCATGGCCGAGCGGTAGTGGATAGGCGTCGCCGTGTTGTCGGCCACGTGCTCGTACACGTAGTTCGCGATGAACAGGTCGACGACCGTCCCCGTCGCCTCGAGGCGTCGCATGTCGGCGAGCAGGGCGCGCAGAGCACCGGCGTCGAGCCAGTCGTCGGAGTCGACGACCTTGTAGTAGCGGCCGCGCGCGTGAGCAAGGCCCGTGAGAACGGCGGCTCCGTGGCCACCGTTCTCCTGGTGCACGGCGCGCACGACGCCGGGATGGCGCTCCGCCCACTCGTCTGCCTTGGCGGGCGTATCGTCCTTCTGGGAGCCGTCGTCAACGACGATGATCTCGTAGTCGTCGGCGCCATCACAGCCAGACATGATGGACTCGATGCAGTGGTCCATGTAGGCGGCTGAGTTGTAGCACGGTATCGCAAAGCTCACGAGCAGCGTGTCAGCGCCCTCGGGAGCCTGCGTCCCAACCGCCTCAGTAGCCTGCGTTTGACGTCCGGCCTCGGCCATCGCCCTCTCCCCCGCCCTAGCGCGTCGCCGCGATGGCGTCTGCCAGGTTGAGCGCGCTCGCCACGACGGCGTCCATGTCGTAGTAACGGTACTCGGCCAGGCGGCCGACGGCGTGGAAGTTGGCGATGCCGCTCACGCGGTCAAGGTAGCGCTGGTAGAGTGCGCGGTTCTCGTCGTTGAGGATGGCGTAGTACGGCGTCATGCCGCTGCCGGGCACATAGGCGCGCGAGTACTCGCGCAGGATGGTCGTGGCGCCGGGCACGACCTGGCCCGTCATGAGCTTGAACTCCGTGATGCGCGTGAAGTCCTCGCTCGTCGTGTAGTTGACGGTGGCAGCCGGCTGGAACTGGTCCTGCGGCAGCGTCTCGAAGCGCAGGTCGAGCGAGCGGTAGGGCAGCGCGCCCAGATCGAGCCCGAACAGCTCGTCGAGCGGGCCGGTGTAGATGACCTCGCCGCCATACGTCTTGTCGCACACGAGCAGCTCGCCGTCCTGGACGCACAGGATGTCGCGCGCATCGACGTCGAGGAAGACATCGATGAGGTCGTGGTTGAGCATGGCGTCGAACAGCTTCGTGTAGCCCTCGTCAGGCATGCCCTGAAACGGCGACTGGAAGTAGCGGTCGTCGTCGCCCACGAGCACGGGCACGCGGCCCGTGACGGCAGGATCAACCTGGTCGGGCGTCTGGCCCCACTGCTTGAGCGTGTAGTGCAGGAAGATGTTCTCGTAGACGTAGTCGGCGACCTCGTCAAGCTCGGGGTCGTTCTGGGCGCGAAGCTCGAGGATGGGCACTTTGCGGTTCTCGCCGAACGTCTGGACGAGCTTGCGATAGAGCTGCTCGCCGCGGTCGTCGCCGAACGCGAGCTTAAGCGACGTGTGGTTGAACGGCACGGGCATGAGCGTCCCGTGGACGTTTGCCAGCACGCGATGCTGGTAGTCAACGAAGTCCGTGAAGCGCGATAGGAAGTCGTAGACGCGCTCGTCGTACGTGTGGAAGATGTGCGGTCCGTACAGGTGGATGAGCACGCCGGCCTCGTCCAGGCAGTCGTAGGCGTTGCCCGCAACGTGGTCGCGACGCTCGAGCACGGCGACGCGCATCCCGCTGCGCTCAGCGAGGCTGCGTGCGACGACGGAGCCCGCATAGCCGGCGCCCACGACGATCATGTCATAGCGGTGCGCGTTGAAGTCGGACGGAAGTCCGTGAGAAATCGACATGAAGAGCAACTCCTTTGATTGGCGGCGCGCGTCGGGGGCAAAATCAGCACCGGCGCGCCCTGGGGCCGTCCGCCCCGCAAAACAAAGCGTCTCGGCAGGTTGGCACCCGCTCTCAGGGCTGAAGTGTAGCACGGGCCCCTACAATCGCCCGAGACGATCGCCGGACGTCCGCGCAAAGCCGGGCGTTTGTGCAGAAGTCGTGCCGGGCGCGCGACGCCCCATCCCCACGTACGACATCCCCAAGGAGGCTATCCGATGAGCCAGTTCCTCGACTCCGTCATCACGGCTGCCCAAGCCAACAGGCAGCGCGTCGTGCTGCCCGAGGGCCACGACGAGCGCACGATCGAGGCAGCCCGCATCTGCGCCGAGCGCGGCATCGCCGACGTCATCGTGCTCTCCGACGACCGCGACCTGTCCATCCCCGGCGTCACCGTCGTCGACCACCGCACGAGCGCCGAGCGCGACCGCTACGCCCAGGCCCTCGCCAAGCTGCGCGAGAAGAAGGGACTGACGCTCGAGGGAGCCTACGCCCTGCTCGACGACGAGCTGTACTACGGCGTCATGATGGTCAAGATGGGCGACGCCGACGCCATGACGTCGGGGGCGTGCCACCCGACGGGCGACGTGCTGCGGCCGGCGCTGCAGATCATCAAGTGCGCGACCGGCGAGCCGATGGTGTCGTCGTTCTTCGAGATCACGGTGCCCAACTGTCCGTTCGGCGACAACGGCACGTTCTTCTTCGCGGACTGCGGCCTCAACACGTATCCCGATGCCGAGGGGCTTGCCACGATCGCCATCCAGACGGCGCGCAGCTGGCGCTCGCTCATGGGCAGCGAGCCACGCGTCGCCATGCTGTCGTACTCCTCCCTAGGCAGTGCCGACGACGAGCACACACAGCTCGTGCGCGAGGCCGTGCGCATCGCCCACGAGAAGGCACCCGAGCTCGCCCTCGACGGCGAGCTGCAGTTCGACGCCGCCGTCGTGCCGAGCGTCGCCGCGAGCAAGGCGCCGGGCTCGCCCGTGGCGGGGCGCGCCAACGTGCTCGTGTTCCCCAACCTCGACGCCGGCAACATCGGCTACAAGATTGCCCAGCGCCTCGGCCTGGCAGAGGCAATCGGACCCGTGCTTCAGGGCCTGGCCGCGCCCGTGAACGACCTATCGCGCGGCTGCTCGGCGCAGGACATCGTCGGAATGGTGGCGCTTTCCGCCCTGCAGGCCCGCCACATAAAGGAGACACGCGTCTAGGAGGGCGCGGCGCGCGAAGACACCGGAACACGAGGCGGCCCGCAGTGCACCTTGCACGGCGAGGCCGCCTTTTTGGACGAGAGTGCCAGGCGTGTATGGGAACGCGACGGCTGCAGCGCGGTCGCGATGACAAACCCGCAGGTCAGTTCCGAAAGAGGCGACAGGCAGGCGCCGTGAGGCATGCACGAGCCCGATTCTGGGCCGCCGCGAAGGATCCCTACGACAGCAGGCGCTTGACGTCGAGGGCGATCATCATCTCCTCGCCGGCAGGGACGACATACATGCGCAGCTTGGAGTCGGGAGCGGAGATGAGCCACGGCTCCTTGTGGCGCTGCCCGTTTGCCTGCTCGTCGAGCACGAGTCCCATGCTTGGCGCGAGGCGCTCCACGACCATGCGGCGGATGTCCGGCGAGTTCTGGCCCGCGCCCGCCGTGAACACGAGCGTGTCGGCGCCGCCGAGCACGGCCCACATGGCACCGACGTAGCGGCACGTGTGGTAGACGAACATGTCGAGCGCGAGACGGGCGCGCTCGTCACCCGCGTCGGCGGCGTCGAGAAGGTCGCGGATGTCGTTTGTCGTGCCACTCACGGCGAGGAGGCCGGAACGCTTGTTCATGATCGTGTCCATGTCGTGCGGCGAGAGCTCGGAGTTCTCGAGCACGTACGTCACGGCGGCCGGGTCGATTGAGCCGCAGCGCGTCCCCATCATGAGGCCGTCGAGCGGCGTGAACCCCATCGTCGTGTCAACGGCTCGCCCGTCGCGGATGGCGCACAGCGAGCTTCCGTTGCCGAGGTGGCAGCTGATGACGCGGTGGGCCTCTCCCCCCGTGAGCTCGTCAACCTGCAAGGCAACGTAGCGGTGCGATATGCCGTGAAACCCGTACTTACGCAGGCTGAACCGCTCGCAGAGGTCGTCGGGCAGCGCATAGCGGTATGCGACCTCAGGAATCGTCGCATGGAACGACGTGTCGAACGAGACGACGTTCGGGACGCTGGGGAGCACCTCGCGGCACGACTCGATGACGGAGGCCGCGGCGTAGTTGTGCAGCGGCGCCATGGGGGCGATCTCCTCGATCTTGGCGAGCACGTCGTCGGTGACGACGCACGAGTCGTCGAAGTAGGCGCCGCCGTGCACGATACGATGGCCGATGGCGTCGATGACGTGCCCGGCGCCCGGCTCGTCCTCCTCGTCAGAGAGCAGCGTGCCGAGTACGAGCGATATGGCCGTGCGGTGGTTGGGGATGGGCAACGACAGGTTCGTCTCACGGCCGTCGCGCTCGGCGAGAAACGTGGAGTCGCCGACGCCGATGCGTTCGCACGCGCCCTTGGCGATGACAGCGCGCGTCTCGACGTTGAGCAGCTGGTACTTGAGCGACGAGCTGCCTGCGTTCACAACCAGTACATTCATCGGCGTCCTCCGAGCGGGCCGTCAACAGGAGCAGGGACAGTTGCCTCTTGCGCCATGCCCCCAGAGATGCCGGGCGCGCCGGAGAACCGACGCGCCCCAAATCCGTGCGTTTGATTGTAGGCGAGCAGGCAAGCCATCCGCCCGTGCGGCTCGACGGATGGCCGCTGGGAAACCCCGAGAGGGCAGTCTGCCCAAAACGCGCACGCAAGCGCCGCAGACGGCTACTCCGCGAGCAGCCCCTCGCCCATCTTCGTGCCGCCGAGCACGTGGCAGTGCAGGTGCATGACCGTCTGGCCGGCGTGCTCGCCCGTGTTCATGATGAGGCGGAAGCCCTCCTTGTCGACACCCGTGACGTGCGCAACCTCGACGGCAGCCTGGAGCAGGCCGCCAAGGACCTCTGCCGGCACGTTGTCGGCCACGTTGGCATAGTGCTTCTTGGGCACGACGAGCACGTGCGTCGGAGCCTGCGGGTTCAGGTCGTTGAACGCGATGAAGTCGTCGTTCTCGTACACGACAGAGCTCGGGATCTCGTGCTGGGCGATCTTGCAGAAGATGCAGTCGGACATGGGTTCTCCTTTGCGGGACGGGACAGGGCGGGCCGCTGCGCTGGCCCGTGACGAACGACGCCAGTCTAGCTCAGCGTTGTGTCGCGCGTCTCGTCATCCTCAGGCTCGATTTCACCCATGAGAGCCTCGACGCGCTGCTCCGCCGTAGCGAGGCGCGTGCGTAGCTCGGCAAGCAGCTCGACGCCGCGCTGGTACTGGTCGAGGCTCTCCTCGAGCTCAAGCTGATTGGACTCCAGCGAGCGGATGATTGTCTCGAGCTCGGCGCTCGCCTGCTGGTACGTCAGGTCGGCGGGGGTTGGGGCGGAAGCCTTCTTGGGCATGGGACTCTCCTTAGCAAGACGCGGTTGGCGAGGCGCTGCAGTCGACCTGCCGAAAAGCAGGCAGGTGGCGCGCAGGGGTTAGGTCGAAGCGGCAGAGGAGGACTCGACGCGACACGCAAGCGTGCCGTCGGACACGCGCACGTCAAGACGGTCGCCCGGCGCAACGGCCTCGACGGAGCTCACGACATGGCCCGCCCCGTCCGTTGCCATCGCATAGCCGCGCGCGATGACGGCCAGCGGCGACAGCGCGTCGAGCCGGCCCGCCTGCACGGCGAGCATGCGTCGCGGCTCAGACAGCAGCGCGGTGCCGGCGGCGGACAGGCGCTGGGACGCGAGAGCCACGCTGGCGTGGTGCGGGCGAACGAGGCCGGCGCCGACACGCACGAGGCGGTCGCCGGCCGCGTCGAGGCCCGTGCGGCGAGACACGAGCGCGTCGGGAATGGCGCGCATGAGGCGGTCGTGCGCGAGGTCGAGGTCGCGCGCTAGTGGCGTGACGATCGCTGCGACGGGACGCGCGAGCGCCGGGCGCGAAGCCAGGGCGTCAAGCGCGCGACGTCGCCGGTCGAGCTCGGCCCCGAGCGCGCCCGCCAGACGCCCCGCCTGGGCGTCAAGTACGGCAGACAGCTCGCCACATGTGGGCGCGACGGACTCGGCCGCCGCCGTGGGCGTCGAGCGTCGCAGGTCGGCAACCATGTCGCAGATCGTCGTGTCGGGCTCGTGGCCGATGCCGGTCACGACGGGCACCGGGCTCTCCGCGACGGCGCGAGCCACGGACTCGTCGTTGAACGGCATGAGGTCCTCGTACGAGCCGCCGCCACGCACGAGCAGGATGACGTCGGGGCGCGCCTCCGCAGCGACGGCCAGGCCCTCGCGGATCCGCTCCGGGGCGTCAGCGCCCTCGACGGCCACGCCGCACACGAGCAGCTCGACGAGGGGGTTACGCCGGCGCAGCGTGCGGATGACGTCGTGCACGACCTTGCCGCGCGGCGACGTCACGACGGCGACGCGCTGGCAAAACGACGGGATGGGCCGCTTGTAGGCCGGGTCCATGAGCCCCTCGGCCTCGAGTCTGCGCGCAAGGCGGGCAACTCGCTCGCGCAGCTCGCCCTCGCCAGCGAGAGCGAGGCGCAGCACGGAAAACTGCATGCGCCCCTTCGGAGCGTACACGGTGAAGCGCCCCGTGACGCGCACGCGCTGGCCCACGCGCAGCGACACGCCGCTCTTGACGTACGCGCTGCGCCACATCATGCACGCCATGGGGCATGACGCGTCGGCGACGGTGAAGTAAGCAGCCTTGTAGCCCGGTTTGTCGTTGAACTCCGAGACCTCGCCCTCCACGACGAGCACGTGCTCCTCGAGCGCGCCCTTCGCGCACGCCATGGCCTCGCTCACCGTGAGCGCCCGGGAGCGCGCGCCGCCCTCCTCGGAGGCGTCTTCACCCGCGTCGCCCGAAAGCGCCTCGTCATCAAACAGGCTGCCGGCTGCCAACGCTCCCCCGGACATGTGGGCGCCCGCGCCTCTGTGGGAGGCGCGGGCGTCGCGTGCGGTACCAGTCAGGTTCCAGGCCATTGCGGGATCCGCTTACTCGTCGCGGTTCTGCTGCAGCAGGTAGAGCAGCTGCAGGATGGACGTCAGGGCGGCGGCGACGTACGTCAGGGCGGCTGCCGTCAGCATCTGGCGGGCGCCGCGGGCCTCCTCGTTCGTGACGCCGGACTCGTTGATGTAGACAAGCGCGCGACGCGAGGCGTCGAACTCGACGGGCAGCGTCACGAGCTGGAACACGACGACGAACGCGAACAGCACGATGCCGAGCGTGATGAGGCCCGAGAAGTTCATGACCATACCCGCAAGCAGCACGAGCATCCACGCCTGCGAGCCGATGTTCACGAGCGGCACGATGGCACCACGCACGCGCGCCGGCATGTAGTTATGCGCGTGCTGCACGGCGTGACCCGCCTCGTGGCACGCGACGGCCATGCTCGCGACTGAGTTGCCGTGCTCGCTGGAGCCCGAGAGGTAGAGGGCGTTGCTGCGCGGGTCGTAGTAGTCGGACAAGTCGTCTCCGCCGTTGGGGCGGATGGGCACGTTGCCCAGCCCCTCGCCGTCGAGCATGCGGCGAGCAACCTGGGCGCCCGTCTTGCCCGACGAGACACCGACCTTCGACCACTTGTTGTACGTGTGCCTGATGTAGAACTGCGTGCCCAGGCCAAGCACGAGCGACACGACGATGAGCCCGATATACGAGATGCTGAAGCCACCCATCGATCCGAGCAGGTACGTTTCCATCTGTCCTCCGTTACGTGCCCGATGTGAGCCGTAAGCGCGCGTCCCCTTGGATAGCGCGCCCGGCCCCGCACGCGGGCGACTCGTTTACGCTCTTATACCCAGCTTCAGAATATCGAACACCTGTACGCAAAATGTGTGAACGTGCGATGGATGCCCAGGTCAGACCACAGCAGCGAGCCTGGCCCTCACCGGGCACCCAGGGCAGCCCTGCCTACAGAAGCTCGACGCGCCCGCCCTTGACCGTAAGGCCGAGGCGTCCCTCGAGCAGGTCGTCGAGCTGGCCGCCGAGCAGGTCGGCGCGCCACCCGTGCGCGACGGGCGAGCTCTGTCGGTCGAGCAGGTAGCGCACGAGATCATCGCGCGACGCAAGCAGCGAGGAGGACATGCGCTCCCGCTCTGCCACCATGCGAGTCAGCGCGTACATGAGGTCACAGACGCTCTCCTGGTCTGCGGAGGGGCGAACGCGATGCTCGACCTCGGGGCAAGCGTCGGGAGGGCAGTCCAGGCCGCGGCGCACGGCGGCGAGGATGCGCGCCTGGTCGCCCGACGCGACGCCGTCCATGCCGCGGATGCGCGCGAGCTGGCCCGTCGACGTAGGCGTGCGCCGCGACACCTCGACGAGTATCTCGTCGGCGAGCACCCAGCGGCGAGGCCGGTCGAGCTCGCGGGCGCGCTCGTCGCGCCAGGCGGCGACCTCGCGGGCCACGGCAAGCTGGCGGCGCGACAGAGAGCCGACGTGCTTCACGCGACGGAATGCCTCGCGCGGGTCGTGGCGGTACGTGGCCGGGTCGCTCGCGTGGGCGAACTCCGGCTCGAGCCACGAGAGCCGGCCGTTGCGCTCGAGGCGCTCGCGCATCTCGCGCCAGATGCGCGGCAGATAGCGTACGTCGTCCAGGGCGTACTCGAGCTGGGCGGCGTCGAGCGGGCGGCGCGTCCAGTCCGTCAGCGACTCCGTCTTGGGCAGCGAGACGCCCGTGTACTCCTCGACGAGCGGCCCGTAACCGATCTGGTGCTGGTCGCCGAGAAAGCCGGCCGCGATCTGCGTGTCGAACAGCGGGCGCGGCAGCACGCCGCAGTACTGGAGGATGACCTCCATGTCCTGCGAGCAGGCGTGGAGCACCTTCGTGATCGAGGGGTCGCTGAACAGCACTCGCAGTGGCTCGACGCTGCGGACGCAGAACGGGTCGACGGCGACCTGCTCGTCGTCCGTACCCATCTGCAGCAGGCACAGGCGGGGACTGTACGTCTTCTCGCGCATGAACTCCGTGTCGATGGCGAGCACCTCGGAGCGCAGCGCGCGCTCGACGAAGGCTTCCAGCTGGTCGTCAGTGGTAATGAGCACCTGATAACTCCTGGCAAACATCTCGGGGCGGGTACAATAGAAGTCGGCCTAATCATACGTTTGTGCACGCGCCAAGTGGAAGGCAAGACATGAGGACGCTCATCATCCATAACCCGGCCTCGGGTCACCACGGCGAGGACGTCTTCTCGTTCATGCGCAGCGCGCTGGGCCCTTCCGACGAGTTCGTCGTGCGCACGACGTCCGAGGGCGTCGACACTCAGCAGCTCGCCTCCGATGCCGCGTCGTTTGACGCCGTCGTCGCCTCGGGCGGAGACGGCACCGTCGCGCGCGTCGCCTACGCCGTGCGCGACACCGGAGTGCCCGTTCTCGTGCTCCCCTCCGGCACGGCCAACCTGCTTGCCAACAACATCGGCAACGCATGCGAGCCGGCGGCCCTGGCACAGACGCTACGCTCGGGCACGCGCGTCCAACTCGACATGGGAGAGCTCAGCTATCGAGACGCCCAGGGCACCGACCGGTCGTGCGGCTTCCTCACGATGGCGGGTGCAGGCTTTGACGCGGACATCATGCGCGGGTCCCAGCCGCTCAAGCAGACGTTTGGGCAGTTCAGCTACTATCTCGCCGCGCTGGGCAGCGCAAACTCCCCCTGCTCGCACCTCACGATGGAGCTCGACGGAAAGCCGGCGGAGGCCGACGGCATCTGCGTGCTGGCAGGCGTCTGGGGCGCCATCAACCCCGGCATCGAGATCATCCCCGGCTCCAACCCCCAGGACGGCCTCATCGACCTCGTCATCGTCAAGGCAAACCGCCCCGTGCAGCTCCTGCCCGTCATGCTCGGCGCCGTTCTCGGCCAGGGCGTCGCCGAAGACGCCGTCGAGATCCACCGGGTGCGCCAGGCGACGATCAGCTGCGACCCTCCCCTGCCCATGCAGTTCGACGGTGAGGTCATCGAGGGCGCAACGACGCCGTTCACCGTTCGCGCCCTGCCCGGCGGCCTCACGACATTCGTCGACGCGCTCTCCCCGCTTGGCAAGCGTGCCGACCGATAGGCAGCCCGCATTCATATCGCACTCCACAGTGCTCGCTCCACATGAGGTGTGTTTTCCCTGCCGTGGGATGCGCCGCCTTCGCACCCGCCTTGATAAAAACGGCGCCCCGAACCTCACCTACAGGTTCGGGGCGCCGTCCGTATAGTGCAACTACTCGCAGCATCCCAGCATGCGCAGCCATACCCAACGGATAGGCCGGCCGGACACCCCGCGTCCTACAGCCAGAAAACAAAACGGGGGCGCCGCTCTCCTGGGCGACGCCCCCACATCCTGCTTCTTCGAAGCGGGTTACTTGTTGCGCAGCTCCTCGGCCTCCTTGAGGGCGGCCAGGCGCTCGGCCTCCTTGGCGTGGGCGTCTGCGTCGCCGGAAGCCAGAGCCTCCTTGTGCTCGGCGATCTCGGCATGCATGGCGTCAAGGTTGTGCTGGTAGCGCATCTGCAGCAGCGTGACCATGAGCGAGAAGAACATGGCGATGTACACGAACCACTTGATCTCCATGCCCGCGACCTCCTCGAAGCCGAAGAACTCGACGACGAGCAGCAGGCCAATCGTGAGGATGAAGAACAGAGCCAGCAGCTTGATCTGCGGGTTCTTGTTGATGAAGTCGGACACGATGTCGGCGCAGGCCATCATGAAGATGATGGCGATGACGATGGCGATGGCAGCGATGATGACGTGGTCGACCATGCCGACAGCCGTGATGACGGAGTCAAGCGAGAACACGACGTCCATCGCAGCGATCGTGGCGACGGCCTGGGCAAGACCCAGCGGGGGCTTGGGCTTGTGGTCGGGATGGCCGTGACGCTCGCGCTCCTCCGTGAGAGCAAGCATCTCGCGGATCTCCGTGACACCCTTGTAGATAAGGTAGATACCACCGACAAGCAGGATGATGCCCTTGCCCGTGACCTCGACGGGGCCTACCTGGAACAGCGGCTTCGTGAGGTGCATGATCCAGCCCAGCGTGAACAGCAGGCAGATACGCGTGACCATGGCAGCGGCGAGGCCGAGGCGACGACCTATGTGCTGCTGCTTGACAGGCAGGCGGTCAGAGGTGATCGAAATGAACACGATGTTGTCGATGCCGAGGATGATCTCGAGGAACACGAGCATCAACAGCTGGATGATCGCCTCGGGCGACGAGAACGCAACGGCAAGCTCTGCGAACAACGGTGGTGTCTCCATTCGATTGCGGTGGATACCTACGGACATGCGCAGCCCCACGCCAAGCCCCGCAGAAACCGCGCATGGATATCGTATCCCCTGCGCGAGAGTCCTTCATGCAGCTCGGCGGCAAAGCGAGGAGCAATTTTACCGTATCTCAAGCACGTGGAGAGTGGACTCGAACAAGGTTGCATAACGAAAAGAGCCTCCCGCCAACGGCAGGAGGCTCTGTCATAATCTGGAGGCGACGCCCGGATTCGAACCGGGGGTAAAGGCTTTGCAGGCCTCTGCCTTACCACTTGGCGACGTCGCCACGCTTGAAAAAGAGGGCCGGTTTTCACCGGCCCCTGAGTAAGCATGGAGCGGACAACGGGACTCGAACCCGCGACCCCAACCTTGGCAAGGTTGTGCTCTACCAACTGAGCCATGTCCGCGTGCGAGGAGATACTAT